>CAUVCE010000010.1:0-23258 GCA_963550425.1 uncultured Neisseria sp. | reverse complement strand
CAAAACAGCCGCCGCCGCACACAGGCGGCCGGCGTAAGGGACATCGAGCAGCCTCATCACACCTTCGGCAAAATAAGCCAATACCAGCATACACGACCATTGGAAGGTATAAACGCGCCCCCTGACAATGCCGCCCCAGGCCAGACACAGCGGCAATGCCTTGAGCGCCAGCCACGAACCGCCCTCGCGCAACGGCGCCAACCAAAGCTCCCACGCCAAACACAATGCAATCAGGCACGACAGGCTGGCGATTGCCGCAAGATGCGGCTGTTTGATTCCTTTTGCCGGATTCATCAAAAATTCCTCGATAGTAAAACCACCGCCATTTTGACGGCGGCACGCGGCTTATTCGGACGGGTCTGCCGTTCAGCAGATATGGCGGCCGATGATTTTCAGCATCTGCGCCAATATCTTGGGATTGGCGGCCACAATGTCGCCGCTTTCCATCCAGTCCTGATTGCCGCGCATATCGGTAACAATCGCCCCCGCCTCTTTGGCAATCAGCGCGCCGGCGGCAAAATCCCACGGTTTTAGATTAAACTCGAAAAAGCCGTCAAACCTGCCCGATGCCAAGGTGCACAAATCCAAAGAAGCCGCCCCTTCGCGCCGCGCACCGGCCGTTTTGGCAAGCAGGTCTTTCAATATATTCAAATATTTTTCCATCATACTTTGGTCGACTACGGGAAAACCCGTGCCAATCAGGCATTGTTGCAATTCGGTACGGTTGGAAACGCGGATGCGGCGGTCGTTGAGCAGCGCGCCCTTGCCGCGCGAAGCCATATACAGGTCGTTGCGTTCGGGCGCATAAACCAAAGCCTCCTGAATCTGCCCCTTGTGCAGCAAGGCCATAGAGATGGCATATTGAGGATGGCCGTGCAGATAATTGGTCGTGCCGTCCAGCGGGTCGATAATCCATTCGTAGGCGGCATGGGGATTGCCGTGGCTGCCGCTTTCTTCGGAAGTGATTTTGTGCTGGGGATAGGCGTCAAGCAGTGCATTGACCAAGATATCTTCCGACATACGGTCGATGTCGGAAACGAAATCGTTAAACGCTTTGCTGTCGATTTTGATGTTGGACAAATCTTTAGATGCGCGAATCATCATGCCGCCGGCTTTGCGCGCGGCTTTGAAGGCGGTATTGAGAAGAGGGTTCATGGCGGGTTTCCTATATAAAAAAGGGGCGCAGACGGGTAAAATGCCGTCTGCAAAACGTTTGACGATTGTTAAAGAACAAACGGCGGTTTGAAAAAACCGGCGCATTGGCGAAATACCCGCCGCGCCGATTTTGCAAATCCGCCATATTCGGGCCAAATGCCGGAAACGGGCGCGCATTATACGCCCTTTCACCCTTGTTTGCGCCAAAACAGCGAATTAAATTTAAAACCGCAAACAATGCATTTCCCACCCCAAAAATCCCGACCGGAGGAAAAATTGACCAAACCCGCCATTCCCGACTACCTGTCCAACATCAGCATCGTCTTATCCCGCACCAGCCATCCGGGCAACATCGGCTCGGCGGCGCGAGCCATGAAAACGATGGGGCTGACCCGCCTTGTTCTGGTTGCCCCAAACCTGATGCGGACCCCGATGACCGAAGAGCCGCCCGTATTCGACCCGCAACACCCCGACTGTTTCCGACTACCCGAAGAAAGTTTCATTTTGGCATCGGGTGCGGCCGATGTTTTGGAAAACGCCCGCATCTGCGCCTCGCTGGATGAGGCATTGGCCGACACGGTATTCAGTTGCGCGCTGACCAGCCGCCGCCGCGAACTGACCGCGCCGTTGCAAACCCCGCGCGAGCTGACCCCCGGCCTGTTGGCTGCCGCGCGGGGGGGAGGGCGGGTTGCGCTGGTGTTCGGTAACGAAACGTTTGGTTTGAGCATAGGAGAGGTTCAAGCCTGCCGCCGCCTGATGACCATCAACGGCAATCCCGGCTACTTCTCACTCAATTTGGCACAGGCGGTACAGGTCGTCTGTTATGAAATATACAGCCAGACCAACTGCGGCATGACGCACCTGATGGCGGAAAAACATACCGCCACCCGCGCCCAAATCGGCGGTATGGTAGGGCATATGCAAAGCCTGATGGAGGACATCGGCTTTTTCAACCGCAGAAACGGCGGACGCATCATCCGCCGGCTGGAAAACCTGTTTGCCCGCGCCGGCACGGAAACCGAAGATATCGATATCCTGCGCGGCTTTTTCAATACGGTGAAAAAGCGGCTGAACCTGCAGGAAGGGCAATCCGAAAGCCGTTTGGGTAAAGGGGGTTGAACCATGCCGCTGCCATCGGTTTTGGAATTCGCCCACCTGCTTTTGGCCGGGCATCTGAATGAGGGAGGCCGCGCACTGGACGCAACGGCGGGCAACGGTTACGATACACGGTTTTTGGCGCAGCAGGTCGGCGAGGGCGGCTTGGTATGGGCATTCGACATACAACGGGAGGCTTTGGACAATACCGCCGGCCGTCTGGAGGCATCAGGCCTGTCGCACAGGGTTCGCCTGATTGCCGACAGCCATGTCCGCCTGACCGACTACATAAACGAAACACTGGATGCGGCCGTATTCAATTTCGGCTATCTGCCCGGCGGGGATAAAAACATCACCACCCGGGGTAAAGACAGCGTAACCGCCCTGCAGGCGGCGGCCGGCCTTTTACGGGCGGGCGGGCTGATTGCCGCCGTGGTATACCGCGGCCACCCTGAGGGAAAAGAGGAGGCGCAGGCCGTCGCCAGTTGGGCGCAGAGCCTGCCTCAGTCCGATTTCCAGGTGCTGCATTATGGTTTTGCCAATCAAAAAAACCATCCGCCTTTTCTGCTTGCAGTGGAAAAACGCACCCGCCATCAACCAAAGGAACCGTTATTATGATTTATATCTGGGCAAAAAACGGCCATTTGATTTTTGTGGCCATGACCATTTTCCTGTTCAACCTGCGTTATTGGATGCTGGTGGCCAGACCGGACAGCCCCTTGCCGGGCGCATTGAAGGTTATCCCGCACCTGAACGATACCACGCTGCTGTTTACCGGCCTGTGGATTATGACCATTGCCAAATGGACGCCTTTCGGCAATGCCGACTGGCTGGGCATCAAGCTGATTTTGGTTGTCGTCTATATTTTTTTGGGGGCATTCACCCTGCGCGCCAAACCGCGCAGCCGCAAGGCTTGGACGCTGTATGCCTTGAGTATGGCCTGTATAGGCATGATTTACTGGCTCGCCACTTATAAAGGCGCGGCTACCGCCGTTTTGGCCGGGTTATTTTCAATTTGAACAGTTGCCGGAATGTGAAAAAGCCGTCCGGACATCCGGACGGCTTGATTTTGTTTTTACTTGCGGCACGGATGTTTTTTCGATTCGCCGGGGCGCGTGTCGCACAGCCCCAGATTGTCGCGCAAATAAGTTACGGCACGGGTCACCTCCTGCTTGTCGGGCACATGGCGGAAGGCATATTGGACGGAATACAGCCCGTTGCCGCCTTCCATCATCTTCACCCAGGTAAATTCGGGCTTGCCCGTTTGCGGGTTGTTTTGGCAGGTCATCTGCCACAGGGCAAACGGATAGCCGTTTTCCCTGCCCTCGCGGATATTGGTTACGCCGCCGCCCGGGCAGGCCTTTTGCCAGCCGGAAGAGATAAACTGCCTTACCTGTGCCAGATTGGCTCGTTTTCCGGGAATGATGTTCAGGGTAATCATTTCCTGCCAGTCTTCCACCGTCTGCCCTTTGGGGACGAACTCCATCATCGTGGTCGTACCGCCTTTGTCATCTTTAAAGCCCAGTTCGAAGTTTTCGGGCACGCCGCCGAAATTCAGCTTTTCCGCCGCCGGCTCTTGTGCAGCCGAAGACATCGCGGGAATCAAGGCCAAAGCCGCCAACCATACCTGCCATTTTAAGGATTTCATAAAATCTCCCTGTCTATTGAACAATGCCCTTGGGGCAAACGGACGTGCCATTCTAACCACCCGCCGAAAAGAAACGCAATCCATCCGTATCAGCGGTATGATAATCGGGCTGACCGTGTATCTGGATTTTAAATTCGGCCTCCTCTTTTTATAATGCGAGTTATGATACGAGATCATTTGTAATGTTGCGACACCGAACCCCCGCCCATCAAACAACAGGGGCAAAACCACATAAGGTTCAGCCTTATGTGTTATCCTTCTTAGGAAGGGCTTGCATCTCCCCGCTTTATCCGATGTTTCAACCATTCAGGAGTTTATGATGATGAAAAAGTTTTTAAGTGTCGTTTTATTGGCGGCGGCAGGCGGCACCTGGGCCGCACAATATGAAATCGACCCCTCCCATACCAATGCGCGTTTCGAAATCGACCATTTCGCCACCAGCAGCAATGTCGGCGGCATTTATAATCTGACCGGCACGGTGGAATTCGATGCTGACAAACGCAAAGGTTCGGTCGATGTCGCCCTGCCGCTGGCCAACCTGCAATCCGGCAGCGATGAGTTTACCGGCCATTTGAAGTCCGCCGATTTGTTCAACGCCGAAAAATTCCCCGAAATGCGCTTCGTCTCCGACCACTTCGTGTTCAACGGCAAAAAGGTTTCCGCCGTGCAAGGCAAATTGACGCTGCTGGGCAAAACCCAGCCGGTAACGCTGAAAGCTACCAAGTTCAACTGTTACCAAAGCCCGGTGAAAAAGGCCGAAGTCTGCGGCGGCGACTTTTCCGCCATACTCGACCGCAGCCTGTGGGGTATGGATTATCTGGTCGCGGCCGGTATGAGCAAACAGGTGAAAATCAATATTCAAATCGAAGCGGTTAAGAAATAATGGTTTTTTGAAAACGGCAGGCCGCCTGAAAACGCCCCAACAGCTTTCCGGCGGCTTTTATAACCGCGCACGCTTCCATCTGCCCGGTTGGTTTCGGCAATGGTAAAAGTCCGTTGGCGGCAACGTCCTCCTTCGGGCTGCCCCACACGATTTCCAAGGCATAACCGCCATCCTGAAATTAAGCGGTTTTCGCTCTACCGGCCGCTTAACGGCCTCATCGATTTCCTGCTGGGAATAATAATGGCGGTTTACGCACCCCGCCGATTACGCCTTGCAAATGCCGTTGCAATACGCTATACAATTCTTTCAAATTGCTGCCCAAACTATCGGCGCATAGGTAATCGGCATCATGCAATTTGCCAAGCGTCGGGCAAGGGGATAATATGGCAGGCCGTCTGAAAACACCTTTTCCCACTCCAAACGACCACACATGACACATTACGCCATCGGCGACATACAGGGCTGTTTTGACGAGCTGTCCGCCCTGCTTGCCAAAATCGGATTCAACCACGGCAGCGACACCTTATGGCTGACCGGGGACATCGTCAACCGCGGGCCGAAATCCTTGGAGAGCCTGCAGTTTTGCATGAAACACGAAGGGAGCGTGCAAATCGTCCTGGGCAACCACGACCTGCACCTGCTCGCCCTGCTCTACGGCTACGGCAAACTCAAACACGGCGACACCCTGAGCCCCATTTTAAACCACCCTCATGCCGGCCGTATGCGCGACTGGTTAAGGTGCCAGCCTCTGCTTAGGCGGCAAGACAACTGCCTGCTGGTTCATGCCGGCCTGTTGCCGCAATGGACGGCGCAACAGGCATGGGAGTTGGCGGCCGAAGTCGGACACGAACTGCGCGGACGCCATGCCGGACACTACTTTTCCGAAATGTACGGCAACAAGCCCGACACATGGTCGCCGCAACTGCAAGGCCAAGACCGCCTGCGCCTGATAACCAACGTTTTCACCCGTATGCGCGCCCTGACCTTGGACAACCGTCTGGACTACGGCTTCAAAGCACCGCCTGCCGAGATGCCCGGGCATTTGCGGGCATGGTTTGACGCACCAAACCGCCGCCACCTCGACCACACCATCGTCTTCGGCCATTGGTCGGCCCTGGGCTTTATGGACGGCAAACAAATATTGGCGCTGGACACCGGCGCGCTGTGGGGTGGATGCCTGACGGCGGTAAATCTGGCCGACCACAGCATCATACAAGAGGCGGCACACAAAAAAACCGCCTGACGGATAAAAAAAAACCTTACCAAACGAAAAGGAAAAACAAATGCACCAGCCCGATTCAAGCCCTTTCAACACCCTCCCTTCACCGCGCCGAGTGGCGGCAAAACGCGGTGCGGCGTGGATCAATAACGCATGGCGGATATTCCGCATGCGGCCGGGGAAATGGTTCGGCATGTTCTTTGTCATGTTGGTATTGATTGCACCGGTATCGAATTTTGTCCCCCCCCTGGCACTTCCCTTGCTCATCTTTTTTGTCGGCGGCATTATGTTGTCTTGCGATGCGTTGGTGGAAGGCGGCGTATTGAAATTTGAATACCTGTTTTCCGGCTTCAAATACAAGTTCGTCCATTTGCTGGTCGTTTCCCTGATTCACACGGCTTTATATATGCTGACTTCCTGGATATCCGGACAGGTATTTGATTTCGGGGAACTTCCGAATATGGATTCCGCCGCAATCGCACAAGCGATACGAAACGGTTCGTTGAGTATAGAACAGGTCGTTTTGTTTTTTATGATTGACATGCTGGTGTTCATGCCGGCCATGATGGCCGTCTGGTTCGCGCCCGCCCTGACCGTATTGCAGGATGTCAGGCCGCTGCAGGCGATAAAGATGAGCTTTTGTGCCTGCATGACGAATATACCCGCGTTTATCGTATATACATTGTCTTATGCTTTGATTATTTGTGCTTCGAGTATTCCCTCCGGATTCGTTTTGGGGATTTTACTGTCGGTTTTTCCCAATATGCCCTTATTGATGCCTGTATTTTTATTGATATTCTCATTAATATTTTTAATTCTGACGATGATTGGCTATTACACCAGCTATTGTGATGTCTGGATGCCTTCAGACATGGAATTGGAGTAAATCGCCAAACCGCCGACGAACAGGCCTGTTCGTCGGCGGTTTATTTAAAGGTCATTTTGTGGCAGATGCCGTAGAAGCGGCTTCCGCCTTCGCGCCTTCGGCAGCCTGGCCGCCCCAGGCGGCGGGATATTTGTAACCCGAGAAACGCTGTTTCGCATAAGCCTTGAATTCGTCCGAATTATAGGCTTCGCTCACGTCTTTCACCCACGGTTTGTCTTTGTCGGCGCTGCGCACAGCCGCCCAGTTGATGTAGGCGTAACTCGGTTCTTGGAATAATGCCTCCTGCAGTTTCATGCCGCTGCTCATCGCATAGTTGCCGTTTACCACGGCAAAATCGACATCGCCCCGGCTGCGCGGCAGTTGCGCGGCTTCCAATTCGACAATTTTGATGTTTTTGGGATTTTCTGCAATATCGGCCTTCGATGCTTTGAGCGGGTCGATATTGCCTTTGAGTTTGATCCAACCCAATTCGTCCAGCATAACCAGTGCGCGGGCAAAATTGGACGGGTCGTTGGGGGCGGAAACCGTGCTGCCGTTTTTCACATCCTCCAGTTTTTTCAATTTGCCCGGATACAGTCCCAACGGCGCGGTCGGCACTTGGAATACTTCCGTCAAATCAAGCTTGTGTTCTTTTTTGAATTCGTCCAGATAGGGCTTGTGTTGGAATACGTTCAAATCGATTTCGCCCTCGGCCAGCACCTGGTTGGGGCGGACATAATCGGTAAACTCTATCAGTTTCACGCTGTAGCCCTTCTTCGCCAATGCAGGCTGAATCTGATCCTTGACCATGTCGCCAAAGTCGCCCACGGTCGTGCCGATAACGATGTCTTTCTTATCCGGCGAACCGGCAGCCGGCACGCTGGAAGCCACCCCCTGCTGCGCCTCGGAAGGCTGCTGCCGCCCGCAAGCCGCCAGCGCCAAAGCCAGCACGGACAGGGAAAATGTTTTAAATAAAGTCGTTTGCATGGTTTCACTCCTGTTTCAAATTTCAATAGGCATTCGAATCAACGTTTATCCAATTTGCGCGCCATCCAATTGCCGGCCGCCTGAATCAGATTGACCAACACCACCAAAATCAGCACCAAAAAGTGCATCAACTCATCCTGATAGCGGTGATAGCCGTAGCGCACGGCCAAATCGCCGATGCCGCCGCCGCCTATCATGCCGACAGCCGCACTGTAAGACAGCAGGCCTATGGTCAGCACCGTGATGCTGGACACCATACCGGCACGCGCCTCACTGAACAGCACCTTAAAAATAATCTGCCATGGCGAAGCACCCATACTCACGGCAGCCTCGATAATCCCGCGCGGCACTTCGCGCAAATTTTGTTCTGCCAGACGCGCGAAAAAGAAAGCACCGGCCACGGTCAGCCCCACACCTGCGGCCACCGGCCCCAAAGTCGAACCCAATAACAGCTTGGTCAGCGGGCCGACATACAGGATCAGGATGATAAACGGAAAAGCGCGCACCGTATTAATCACATATTCCAGCAAACGCCCGGCCGGCCGGTTATAAAACAACTCCCGATTTTGGCAGGCAAACAGCCAAACGCCCAGCACGCCGCCGGCCAACACCGACAAAGGCACGGAAATGCCCAGCATAATCAGCGTCTGCAAAAAACCCTCGCCGATTTCACCCTTCATGCCGGCAATCGTATCCAACGCCCCGCTCCAATCCGCCATCTCAATCCTCCCTTACCAGCTCGCGGCCGATTTCCGATTGCGCATGAATCCGATTGCCCTCCACGCGAACCACCTCCAACAGCCGCCCCTGATGCAGCAGGGCGGCACGGTTGCACAACTTGCGGATAACGCTCATCTCATGGGTTACGATGACTATCGTTACATTAAAACGGCGGTTAATATCTTCCAAACAGGACAACACACTGCGCGTGGTGGCCGGATCGAGGGCGGAAGTCGGCTCGTCCGCCAAAATGACCCTCGGATTGGAAGCCAGCGCGCGGGCAATGCCCACCCTTTGCTTTTGCCCGCCCGACAATTGCGCGGGATAATGCCCCGCCCTGTCGGACAAACCCACAATATCCAAACACTCCTTCACGCGCGCATAAACCTTTTCAGACGGCCAGCCCGCGATCTCCAACGGAAAAGCAACATTTGCCGCCACCGTCCGGTTGGACAGCAAATTAAACTGCTGGAACACCATACCGATATTTTGGCGGGCTCGGCGCAGCTCGACGGCATTCATGGCCGTCAGATCGCTGCCGTTTACCTTGACCGTACCGCTGTCGGGGCGTTCCAACAAATTAATCAGCCTCAGAAGCGTGGACTTGCCTGCGCCCGAATACCCCATCAGGCCGAAAACCTCCCCCTGCCCGACAGACAGGCTGGTCTCTGACACGGCGGTAAACCAACTCTTGTCGCGGTGCTGGTAGCGTTTGGACACCTTATCCAGAATTATCATAAAACCATATACTTATTAAAATACACAAAGCAGGGCATAAAACACAGCTTCACTTATGGGGGATTATCCTGCCGAAAAAAGCCAAATCCCGCCATATAATAAACGAAGCCCGATGTGCATACACAACGGGCTGAAACTGCCGCGACCGCCTTGCCGAAAGGCCGTACTTTAACCCTTTTCGGCCAAGTCCGCAATCCGGCAAAACCGTCCGAACACCTTTCCAACAAACCCAAACCTACTTCATCGCCCTGACCAAAACCCCGACATTATAGCGGTACATACCGGTATAAGTATTGACCGGTGCGGCTTTGCCCAAAGCATCCGAATACAGCTTGCCGCCGACCTTGCTGCCCGATTCCCGGGCAATCCTGTCCAACAGGCGCGTATCCTTGATATTCTCGGCAAATACCGCCTTAATGCCTTCCTGCCTTACCTGCCGAATCAGTGAGGCCACCTGCTTGGCCGAAGGCTCGGACTCCGTACTTACCCCTTGAGGCGCGTAGAACCTGATATTATAACGCCGCCCCATATAGCCGAAGGCCTCATGGCCGGTCAGCACCTTGCGCGAAGCGGGCGGGACACTGCCGAACTGCGCCTTGGCATATGCGTCCAACTGTTGCAATTCGCGCGTATAATTTTTCAAACGCTCACTATAATAAGCCTTATTCTGAGGGTCGGCCTGAATCAGCGCATTGGCCACATTGCCCGCATAAACCTGCATCAGCACGGGGTCCGTCCAAACATGGGGGTCGAACAGCCCGTGGTCGTGCCCTTCATGACCGTGTCCGCCGTGTTCGTGCGGCATGGCCATGGGCTTGATGCCGGCGGCGGCCTCGGCAAACACCACCTTGCTCTGCTTCACCGCGCGCGTCATTTCGCCCGGCTCGAAACCCAACCCGTTCAACAAAACCAGCTTGGCCGAACGGATTTTCTTCAAATCGCCGCTGGTCAGGCGGTAAACATGCGCGTCCTGATCCGCATCCACCAACACACTCACCGACACCTTGTCGCCGCCGATCTGCCTGGCCACATCGCCCAAAATACTGAAACTGCCGATAACGTTCAAAGGCTCGGCGGATACCGCACCGGCCGCCGCCAACAGGCAGCAGGCCAACTTCCAATACTTCATTAAAACTTCCTTAATGGTTGAATGAAACCCCTTCCCGAAGGAAGGGTAAAACATCCGGCCGTGCTTTGCGCCCCGGCCGGCCGGAAACCCTTCAAAACTGCCTGTGCCTGCGGCGCAACCATTTGGTCAGCAAGCCGCCTTCGCGGCCGAACACCACCGACAACACATACCATATCCCGCAGAACAGGATAATCGCAGGGCCGGACGGAATTTCGACATAATAAGAAAACAACAACCCCGCCAAACCGCACACGAGGGCAAACAAAACCGCCAAAAACATCAACATGCCCATGCCCTGCGCCCACAAACGCGCGGTAATTGCCGGCATCATCATCAAGCCCACCGCCATCAGCGTACCCAACGCCTGAAAGCCGGCCACCAGATTCATTACCACCAGCACCAAAAAAATCAGATGCCAAAAACCGCCCTTGCCGTCCACCGCCTTTAAAAACAGCGGATCTATGCTCTCCAGCAGCAAAGGGCGGTAAATTATTGCCAGCGTAATGATGGTAATGCTGGCTGCAGAAGCCACCAGGGTCAGCGAAGGCAAGTCCACGGCCAAAATCGAACCGAACAGCAGGTGCAGCAGGTCGATATTGCTGCCGCCCTTGCTAACCAGCAACACGCCGATGGCCAGGCTGGTAAGGTAAAAGGCGGCAAAATTGGCATCTTCCTTCAAGTTGGTAAAGCGGCTGGCCACGCCGGCCAGCAAGGCCATAATCATACCGGCGACAAAACCGCCCGCACTCATGGCCGGCAGGCTCAACCCGCCCAACATATAGCCGACCGCCGCCCCCGGCAACACGGCATGGCCAAGCGCATCACCCACTAGGCTCATGCGCCGCATAACCAAAAATACACCGACCGGTGCGGCACTCAAGGCCAAAAATACCACCGAAGCCAGCGCGTAACGCATAAAGTCGAATTCGATAAAGAGCTCGACCAACCATCCGTACCAATTCATCAAAACTTCCTTAACGGTTGAAACCCCGCCCTTAGGGTTTTGGGGCGGAGGAATCGGAATTTGCCCGGAAGGGATACCACCCCTTCCGTCAGGACGATATATAGGGATAGGGTTGCGCTTTATAAGCAACCCTATTATGTTTAATTTTTAAGCTGTTGATATTTAATTTACTATTAAATCAGAATTAATTGACACGGCAGTAGTTTGGTAAAAGTTATGCCGCACACCATTGTGCGTAGTCGTGTTTCTGCATCGCCTCGTTGGCCTGCTGCAGAAATTTTTCGGTCAATACCTCCTCCGTTTTGCCTGCCGCGATTTTTTCCCGCGCAATTAGTAGTGTGTTGGGGAAATACGCCCTGACCTGCTCATAATCATGCAATACGGCTATCACAGCCTGCCCTCCGTTGTGGCATTGGCGCAAAACATCCAACAAAGCATATGTTGTTTTTGCATCTACGGCATTAAATGGCTCATCTAATAATAGGTATTTTGCATCCTGTGCCAACATCCGCGCAAACAACACCCTTTGAAATTGGCCGTTGGACAAATGGGCTATCTGGCGGCGGGAAAAATCAGCCATCCCTACCCTCTCCAAAGCCCGCATCACCCTTTGTTTCTGTATTTTGCTAACTCCGCCGAAAAAACCGATTTCATACCACAGCCCCATGGCGGCCAATTCAAACACGGTCATCGGCTGGCCACGGTCGATGTCGGCCTGTTGGGGCAGGTAGGCGATATCGCGGCGCGACATACCCTGCCAGCGGACTTCGCCGGTATCGCATTTGAGCAATCCCATAATGCTTTTCAATAAGGTGGATTTGCCCGCGCCGTTGGGCCCGAATACCGCCCACATCGAATCGGATGCAAATTCTATATCCACATGGTGTACCGCCGGCTTGCGCTGGTAGCTGACGGTCAGGTTCTCCACCGCAATCATGAAGCCGCCCAAAAATAAACGCCCCAAACCACGGCCAATGCCGATACCGCCAAAAGCAGCCGTCGGGACAATCCGCTAAGTAATATATTCATCAAAATTTCCTTAATGGTTCAAACCCCGCCCTTTGGGGCGGTAGGATTTGGGTTTGTTTGGCAGGGCAACACTTAGGGCTGCGCCTTATGTGCAGCCCTGTGTGTTGAAACATTCAGATAATATTTTCAAACAACAGACTTAAACGTTGCATTAAAAGAAAAGTTTCAGACGGCAAAAAACCGTAAATTGAAGAAACACCGTAAAACAGGCCGCCTGAAAGCAAACCACTGCCTATTATGATACTATATAACATTGATTTTGTAAATTCCCAATCTGCCCGCACCGCAAAGAAAAAGCCGCCCGACACACGGGCGGCCTGGGACAAAAATCCGTTTACACCACGATTTCCTCCTTTTTCTGTCTGGTTTTAGCTATATTTTCGCGGCTCAAACCAAACATCAGCAACAGCGGGCTGGCCACCAGCACAGACGAATACACGCCGAATACGATGCCGATGGTCAAAGCCATAGAGAAACCGTGCAAGGCCGCGCCGCCGAACAGCAGCATGGAAACCACCATTGCCTCGGTCGAACCGTGGGTAATAACGGTTCGGCTCATGGTTGCGGTAATCGCGTTGTCGATAACTTCGGGAACAGTGTGGTTGCGCATCTTGCCCTTGCGGAAATTCTCACGGATACGGTCGAACACCACCACCGATTCGTTTACCGAATAACCCAAAACCGCCAACACGCCGGCCAGCACGGTCAATGAAAATTCCCACTGAAATAAGGCGAAGCAGCCGAGGATAATCACAATATCGTGCATATTGGCGATAATTGCCGAGACGGCGAAGCGCCATTCGAAACGCACCGACAGGTAAATGATGATGCCGACCACCACCATACCGAGCGCAATCAGACCGTTATGCACCAGTTCGTCGCCCACCTGAGGGCCGATAAACTCCACCTGCCGCAGTTTGACCGAGGCATCGTCTTTTTTCAAAACGTCCATCGTGCGGTTGGACAACTGTGCGGAGGTCGTGCCGGGCTTATTGGGCAGGCGTATCATAATATGCCGGTTCGTCCCCAAGGCCTGAACCTGTATGTCGCCCACCTGCAGGCCGTCCAGGCTGTCCCTTACCCTATTGACATCCGCACCTTTGGCGTACTCGACCTCCATCACCGTACCGCCGGTAAACTCCACCGAGAAATTCAGCCCTTTGGCAAACAGGAAGAACACGGCGGCGACAAAAGTGGCCAGCGAGATAAAGGTCGTCAGCCGACCGTAAGACATAAACGGAATATCGCGTTTGAAGCGGAACAATTCCATAACTCAATCCCTCCCTTCCGTTGCGGCAGGCCGCGTATGGCCGCCGATGGAAATTTCCTGCAGATTGCGTCTGCGGCCATACCATAAGTTGACGAACATACGCGACACCACGACAGATGAAAACATAGAGGTCATAATCCCCAAACAATGCACCACGGCAAAACCGCGCACGGGGCCCGAACCGAAAATCAACAGGGCGATGCCGGCAATCAGCGATGTGATGTTGGAATCGACAATGGTGTCCCAAGCATGTTTGTAACCCTCGGCAATGGCCGCCTGAGGCTTCACCCCGTCCCGCAACTCTTCGCGGATACGTTCGTTAATCAATACGTTGGAGTCGATCGCCATACCCAGCGTCAGTGCCATGGCGGCAATGCCCGGCAGCGTCAGGGTGGCCTGCAGCAGAGACAAGGCCGCCACCAGCATCAGGATGTTGGCCACCAATGCCAAAGCCGAGAAAAAACCCATCAGGCGGTAATAAACAACCATAAACAACGCCACGGCGGCAAAACCCCACAAGGTCGAATTCACACCCTTGCTGATGTTCTCCGCCCCCAAGGAAGCGCCGATGGTTCGTTCTTCAACGATTTCCATGGGCGCGGCCAACGAACCGGCGCGCAACAGCAGGGAAATATCCGCAGCCTCGGCATAAGTCATGCTGCCGGAAATGATGGTCCGGCCGCCGGCAATCGGCTCGTTAATCTGCGGCGCGGTTACGACTTCGGATTTGTCTTGGTCGATCAATACCATCGCCATATGTTTGCCGACATTGTTGGCAGTCAGTTCTTTGAATATTTCGGCACCGGTATTGTCGAAGACGACATTGACCCCGGGCAGGTTCCTGTCGTTCAAACCGGGTTGCGCGTCGCTGATGTTGTCGCCGGTCAGCTCGACTTGCTTGCTAATCAGCAAGGGCTGCGGATGATCGCCCGATGTACGCAGCAGTTCGTAACCTTCGGGAACGTTTCCGTCCAAGGCCGCCTGAAGCGCGGAAGCACTGTCGCTTACCATGCGGACTTCCAAAGTGGCGGTGCGGCCGATGATGCTTTTGGCTTTGGCGGTATCCTGCACGCCTGGCAGCTGCACCACGATTCTGTCGATACCGGCCTGCTGTATTACCGGTTCGGCCACACCCAGTTCGTTCACGCGGTTATGCAGGGTGTTGATATTCTGCGCCACGGCCTGCTTGCGGATGTTGTCGGCGGCTTCCTGAGACAGGGTGAGGATCAGGCGTTTGCCGTCCGATGTCAGGGTTGCTTCGGGAAACAGCCGTTTTAATTCCGGCAGGGCTTTGTTCAAATCGGCTTCATCCTGAAACGGCACAGCCAGGCTGTTGTCGTTTTGCACGATGCCGCCGCTGCGGATTTTTTGTTTTCGAAGTTGGCGGCGTATGTCGCCGGCGTAGCGTTCGAAGGTTTTCTGCATGGCCGACTTCATGTCCACCTGCATGGTAAAATGCACGCCGCCTCGCAAATCCAGCCCTAAAAACATAGGGTTGGCGCGTATTTTCGCCATCCATGCCGGGCTGTCGGCAATCAGGTTCAGGGCGGTGATATAACCGTCGCCCAAAGTGTTTTCAATGATGTCGCGCGCCTTCATCTGCGTTTCGGAATCCTTGAAACGCACTTTCAAAGAGCCATCGGCGATAAACATGCCGTCATCGGCTATGCCCGCCTGTTTGAGCGCGGTGCTGATTCTGGCCTGCGTCTGCTCGTTGATTGCTATGGATTGGCGGCTGGTGGATACCTGTACCGCCGGCGTTTCACCAAAGAAATTCGGCAGCGTATACAGCATCCCCAAAGCCAATATGGCCACTACTAGGATGTATTTCCACAAGGGATAACGGTTCATGACGATTCCTTATCGGTTCATCCCCCGCTTTTTCAAGCAAAGGAATCCGAAATCCGGCTGCGGGGCATATCCCGGCATCCGCGCGTAAAACAAACCGCCCGACTAAGGGCGGCGGCCGGCATCAAGCGGCTTTTTCTTCGGTAATTTTGTTGGCGACCGCATAACGTTCTACTTGTACTTCAACGTTGCGCGCAATTTCCACAGTGAAGGATTTTTCGCCCACTTTGGTGATTTTGCCCATAATGCCGGACGACAGGACGACCTTATCGCCGACCTGCAGCGCGCCAACCATGGCCTGATGCTCTTTCACCCGTTTTTGTTGGGGGCGGATGATGAGGAAGTAAAAAACGATAAAAAGGAAAATAATGGGAAGGTAGCCCAATATCCCCTGCTGTTGGGTGGCTTCGCCTGCAGCATGTGCAAACTCTATCATGATAAAACTCCGTCAGGTGTCGTTATTGACTATAATTCCGTAAAATGCTTTAACATACAGGGCAACACATATGTATTGCCCTGATTTGGAAAGGGTTACACCCATCCCAAATAGACCCTGCACCACTGCACTAAAAGGGCGGGGTCTCAACCATTAAGGGAATTTTGATAAAAACGGCGCGTTGTCCGCAACCGCCGAAACGGTGCATTTTAAAGGCTGTTTTTTATTTTTCCAAGTGATTTTGCCGTTTGGCTGTTTTAACACGCAAGGCGGGGTATAAAATCTTTTTTTTGGGAAACCGGCATGCTTGTCCGTATCACCTGAAAAGGGTATAAACATACGGCAAGCATCCGCCATATCAACCTGATTTTTTAAACACCCATTTTTAAGCAACCCCAAACACCATTGTCATGAATAATGGCGTGATTCCAACCGCAAAGGAATATTCTTAATGAATCCCACTTTCCCACAATTCCTATCCGAACACCTGCCGCAGCACAACCTGCCGCCCGAACTGGGCGAAACGGCGGCAACCGTCGTTTCCGCCTGTGTGCAAATCAGCCGGCTGGTGCGGTTGGGCGCGCTTGCGGGCGTGCTCGGTACGGCGGGCAGCGGCAACGTGCAGGGCGAAGAACAGAAAAAACTCGACGTACTGGCCAATGATTTGCTGATAGACGCGTTGCGCCAGAACCCGCAGGTGGCGGGTTTGGCCAGCGAGGAAGAAGACAGCTTCGTCGCCTGCCATGAAAACGGCCGCTATCTGGTGCTGTTCGACCCTTTGGACGGTTCGTCCAATATCGATGTCAATATTTCCGTCGGCACGATTTTTTCCATCCTGCCCAAGCCTGAAGGCAGGCTGGATACCGCATCCTTCCTGCAAAGCGGCAAAAACCAGGCGGCGGCGGGCTATGTGCTGTACGGCCCGCAAACCCAGTTGGTGATTACCTTCAACCACGGCGTGTATGTTTTCACTTTGAACGAAGGCGGCAATTTCGTCTTGACGCAACAAGAGCCGCAGGTTCCGGTGCAAACCAAAGAATTCGCCATCAACGCATCCAACCAACGCCATTGGCTGCCGCCCGTCCAGCAGTATATCGCCGAGTTGTTGGCAGGCGAAACCGGTGTGCGCGGCAAGAATTACAATATGCGCTGGGTGGCCAGCATGGTGGCCGAAGTGCACCGCATCCTGATGCGCGGCGGGGTGTTCATGTATCCGCAGGATCAGCGCGATCCGTCCAAGCCGGGCAAGCTGCGCCTGATGTACGAAGCCAATCCGATGGCCCTGATTATGCGGCAGGCGGGCGGGGCGGCCAGCAATGCCGTTCAAGATATTCTAAGTATCCGCCCCGAAGGCCTGCACCAGCGCGTCGCCGTGGTTTTGGGCAGCCGCGAAGAAGTGGATTATGTGAACAGGCTGAATATGAAGGGTTAGGGCTTCAATTATTAAGGAAATTCCGATAAAGGCAAAAAGGCGGGGATAACCCGCCTTGCTTTGATTTTCCTGCTTAATCTTCTGATTCCGGCCAATGCAATTCGGGATATGCGGCCAAAATGCCCTTAAATCTTTGTTGAATGCGGCCTAGTGCCTCGCGGCTGTCTGCTTCGAAGCGCAACACCAGTACGGGGGTCGTATTGGAAGCACGAATTAAGCCGAAACCGTCTGAAAATTCGACACGCAGGCCGTCTATGGTAATTATTTGCCGCGCATCGCCAAAGTCCGTATCCGCCGCCAAACGGGCAATCAGGGCATGGCCGTCCCATCCTTCCGGCAAGTCTATATTCAGCTCGGGGGTGGAAATCCCCTGAGGCAGGCTGTTTAATATTTCCGAAGGGTTGCCGTGTTTGGAAAGGATTTCCAACAGCCTGCAGCCGGCATACATGCCGTCATCAAAACCCAGCCAGCGTTCTTTGAAGAAGATATGCCCGCTCATCTCGCCCGCCACCAACGCGCCATTCTTTTTCATCGAGGCCTTGATAAAGCTGTGGCCGGTTTTTTCCATAACGGGTTCGCCCCCATGCCTCCTTATCCACGGCGCAAGCAGGCGGCTGGATTTTACATCGAAAATCACTTTGGCCTGCGGATTGCGGCTCAGTACGTCTTGTGCAAACAGCATCAACTGCCTGTCGGGATAGATGATGTTGCCGTCTTTGGTTACAACGCCCAAGCGGTCTCCGTCCCCGTCAAATGCCAATCCGATTTCGGCATCGCCGTTTTGCAGGGCAAGTGTCAGGTCGCGCAGATTCGCCGGTTTGGCAGGGTCGGGGTGGTGGTTGGGAAAGTTGCCGTCCACCTCACAATATAGTTCGCGCACCTGGCAACCCAGTGCGCGGTATAAGTTGCCGGCATACGCGCCGGCTATGCCGTTGCCCGCATCGATGACGATTTTCATCGGACGGGATAATTTGATATGGCCGGTAATAGCCGCCGCATAGGCGGGGTATATGTCCTGTACGGAAACCGAACCTTTGCCGTCTATAACCTTCCCCTGCCTGATTGATGCCAACAGCCCCTGTATCGCATCACCCGCCAAGGTCCCGCCGGCCATCATCATTTTGAAGCCGTTGTAATCGGGCGGGTTGTGGCTGCCGGTAATCATCACGCCGCTCCCCCCGCTCTCCTTTACAGCGGCAAAATACAGCATGGGCGTTGCCACCATGCCGACGTCCAATACCCCTACACCGCTGTCGGCCAGCCCCCGAATCAGGCTCTCCAACAATGCCGGCCCGCTCAAACGGCCGTCCCGGCCTACGGCTATTTTGTTCACGCCCAAACCCGCAGCGCGGAAGGCTATGGCGCGGCCAATCAGGTAGGCGGCCTCTTCGGTCAGGGTTTTGCCCACTATCCCGCGTATGTCGTAGGCTTTGAAAATTTCAGAAGCTATGGGGGCGGCCATTATTTTTCCTTTTTGTATATGTTTCAACTGTTGGAAATTTTTTCAGACGGCCCGCACATCGCGCAAGCCGTCTGAAAACCACAAACCGACAAGCAATCAGCTAATTGTCCCCCGAATACTCTGGCCCGGTTTGACCACATTGCTGCCCTTGTTCCAACGGCGCACCTCTTTGACATCCACATTGAAGCGGCGGGCGATATCGTTCAGGGTGTCGCCCTTGCGGACGGTATAAGAGACCTGCCGCGTTGCTTTGGCTGCCGGATTCGGCTGCGCCGCCCGTGCTGCCGCCCCGACCTTCAACACCTGGCCCCGTTGGATATTATTGCCCTTGATATTATTGGCGGCCACCAAATCGGCCACCTTCATATCATAACGCTGGGCGATATTGAACAAAGTATCGCCGCTTTCGACCTTATGGCTGACGGCATGTCCGGTTTCAGACTTGGCTGCCGGGGCGCGTGCTTCGGCCTGTTTCTGCTTGGCGCGTTCGGCGGCGGCAAGCTTGGCCTGACGCGCCTTTTCGGCGGCTTCCTGCTCATCGGCCTGCGCCAAGGCATTGCGGACGGCCTCTTCCGCGCTCAGGCGGGGGTTGGGCTGCTGCAAGACACCGCCCTTGTCGGACGCGGCGGCGTGCGCCCCGGGTTCGGCGGCGGCATCAGGCTGCGGCGGCAAATCTGCCTTAACCTTGACCGATGCGTTCAAAATAGCGGCCGGATCAGGCGCATCTGCGGCCGGCGGCGGGGGCAGGATCACAATATCGGATTTTTCGGATTTGGCCGCCGTTTCGGTTTGGGGCGGGGCAACAGCGGTAAAGGCCGTTGGCGCGGCCTGCATTTGAACGGCGGGTGCATCCTCCGCCTTCACGGCGGGGCGGATGAAATTGCGGTTCTGTGGCGGCATCTGCATCTGCGCCACAGACACGGCTGCCGTATTCAACTCGGGCACCGACTGCAGCTTGTTGTCGTTCGGATTGGCATCCGCATCGATGGATGCGAAATCGGCCGATGCGCGCGACCGGGCAAAATTGGCGGCCGTACCGTTTTTCGCCACCAAAACACTGCGTCCGGCCGCGATACTGTTGCCGTTGATGCCGTTCAGGCGTTTCAACTCGCCCACACTCATGCCCGTTTCCGCCGCAATATCGTTCAACGTAGTCGAAGCATAGGGCGTATAAACATTCCAAGACAGCAGCGTGCCTTTGTCCGCCTGTTTGTAATTGCGTTCGAACTTGTCGGCGGCATCCACGGGCAGCAGCATCTTGCGCCCCAGCTTCGGAATATAGACCGGCGTTTTGTAGGCCGGATTCAGCATATCGAATTCCGCCTGCGAGATGCCCGCCAGACGGACGGCCGCACTGATGTCTATCGGCTGGTCGATATTGACCGGCTTGAAGAAGGGCTTATTATCGATTTCGGAAAAATCCATGCCGAAATACTGCGGGTCGCTGATAATATTGCGGACGGCCAGCAGCTTGGGGACATAATTGCGGGTTTCGGCGGGCATTTTCAGATTTTCGTATACCGGCGCCAAACCCTGCGCGCGGGCGCGGTTTACCGCGCGGCCGACATTGCCCTCGCCCCAGTTGTAGGCGGCCAGCGCCAACGACCAGTCGCCGAACAGGCCGTGCAGGTATTCCAAATAATTCAATGCCGCATCGGTGGCGGCATAAACATCGTGGCGGCCGTCATACAACGGCGTCTGCTCCAAACCGTAGTGGCGGCCGGTGGCGGGCATGAACTGCCACAGCCCCGATGCGCCCACATGCGACTTGGCCTTGGTAACATACGCGCTTTCGATAAACGGCAGCAGGGCGACTTCGGCCGGCATATTGCGTTTGGCGACCTCGTTGCTGATGTGGTACATATAAGGTTTGCTGCGCTCGATGGTGCGCTTGAAATAGGCTTGGGCAGACGCAAATTTGCCCTCGTGGCGCCGAACCAGCTCGGGATTGACCTCGGACATGCGGAACTTGCCGCGAAGGTTATCCCATAACCCCCCCCTGCCCAACAGGCCTCCGCCGTGTTTGTGATCCAGCGAAACGGTGTTGGCGCGCATCATCGCCATGCCGATTTGCTCCCTGCTGTATATCTGGCCGTAGGCGGCAGACGTCAGCGACAAGCCCGTAATGGCTATTGTTAAAATTTTTACAGACATAATAATTAATCGGATGGTTATAAAAAATTCAATCTTTCGATAGTAACTTGCCGCAACATAATGCGTCAAGGTTTCGCAAATGTAAAATTACTCAATATGTTAAGTTTAATATTCAAACGGCACATTGATGTGCGTCAAGAAATTTTTTAGCACATAATGACCGCCCGTCCGCTTAAACGACCGATAGGAGGATGCCATGGAATGTGAAAAATGGTTTGAACACAGCAAAACCGGCAGGTATGCCGCCGCGTGCGAATTGGATTTCTTCCGCCGGCAAACCGCAGGAAAGCACTTTCAGACGGCCTTGCAAACCAACCTGCCCCAGTGGCGTTTGGCGGAACAGGCCGTCTGCAACGGCCGCGACTTCCTGATGAACACCGATGCCATACCTTTTCCCGACAACTGCATAAACCTGCTTATACTGCCTCACACATTGGAAAACGGACGGCCTGAACATGCGACCCTGAACGAGGCATACCGTGTTTTGGATGACGAAGGCCTTCTAATCCTTACCGGCTTCAACCCGCATTCCATCTGGTGGCTGCTTTACCGCGCCGAGGGCAGGGCGCTTCCCGGCCAAGCCCGCCACCTTCCCTTTCACGAAACAAAGGCGGCCCTGACCGAAACAGGTTTCAGCCTTACCGAAACCGAATGGCTGGCTTGCTGGCCTCCGACCGAAAACGGCCGCCATACTGCAGGCTGGCCTGCAGTAGCCTTGATTTACGGCCTCACGGCCTCCAAACACCGTGCCGGCATACGCCCGCTGCAGGCCGGCCTGCCCGACGCCGTCGGAGGCATGGGCGATTTCGCATTTGGCGGCATTTGAAACCCTTTACCCCTGCCAAAAATAACCCGATATACCAGCCGAAGCCACCGCGACCAACACCGTGGACAGCATGGAGAAGCGGCTGGCGGCAAACACCGTCAAAGCCATGGCGACCAACTCATGCGGCTTGTCGGAAACAAAATGCGGCGCAATCACCGAGACCAGCACACAGCCCGGCGCGGCATCCATAACCTTGGCAGCCCTTTTACCCAACGTCCTGTTTCTCAAGGCGAAAAAACCGATTAGCCGTGTACCGTAAGTAACCGCCAACATACCCAAAACCGTCAACAGCGAATCCGTGGAAATCACTTTTCCCGTCCTCCCTGCCAATAGGCCGCCGACAATCCCGCCGCAGCCCCGAGCGGCACATACCAAGCACCGTCCGTTGCCTTGGAAACCAAAGCGGCGGTCAGCAAACTGACCAGCCAGGGCATGGCCGGCCTCCAGCCCCGCCACATCCCGCGCAGCAGGACGAGGAACACCGCCGGAAACGCCATACCGAAACCCAAGGCCTCCACATTGCCCAAACGCGGGCCCACGGCCGCACCCAGGGTCGAAGAAGAAACCCATATAACATAAAGCGTCATACAGATACCCGAATAATAAGGGATGCTGAACAAAGGCAGGCCGAGCGCGCGCCTTCTTTGAATATCGGCCATCGCCATCGCCCAACTTTCATCGGTCATAAAAAACAAAATGGGCATGACCTGCCGCATCGGCAGGCGCTTCAAATAAGGGGTCAGTGCCGCGCCCATCAGAATATGGCGGGTATTGATCATAAAGGTAACACCGACAATCAACAGCACAGGCAAGGGGTCTGCCCACAGCCCGACGGCGGCGAATTCCGAACCGCCGGCAAAGTTTAACCCCGTCATCAGCGGCATTTCCAACACACTCATCCCCTTTTGCGCCCCCTGCACCCCCAAAATCAACGCAAAAGGCAACAGGCCGATAATGACCGGCAGACAGTCGCGTATGCCGCGCCTAAATTCCCGTATGGATGAGGAAGAAGGTCGGTTCATCTAAACTCCTTGGCGGCTTTCTGCGGTAATAAGCCCCAACGGCCATCCCGCGTAAAAAACTGGAATTATAGCAAAAGCCGGACAGGCTGCCTTTGTTTGCCGAAATCCGCTAAAATCCGCGATTTGATTTGTAACGCGTTTCAAAATATATGGCTGAAACCGTTTCTCAACCATATCCCTGAAATTCATCAAAATTCCCTTAACGGTTGAAACCCCGCCCTTCGGGGCGGTAGAATTTGGGTTTGTCTTGAGAGGGGGCGTTACCCCTTCCGGTAGAACACATAGGGCTGCGCCTTATATGCAGCCCTATGTGTTAAAATTATAATGAGAACAATATGTCCAAAGAAATATTAGACCAAGTGCGCAGCCGCCGCAC
>CAUVCE010000009.1:0-24795 GCA_963550425.1 uncultured Neisseria sp. | reverse complement strand
GCCATGCAGTGCCGCCACAATTTGAACTACTGGCAGTTCGGCGATTATTTGGGCATAGGCGCGGGCGCGCACGGCAAAATTTCCTACCCCGACCGCATTGAGCGCACCGTCCGCCGCCGCCACCCCAACGACTACCTCGCTTTAATGCAAAGCCAGCCGAGCGAAGCCGTCGAACGCAAAACCGTTGCCGCAGAAGATTTGCCGTTCGAGTTCATGATGAACGCCCTGCGCCTGACCGACGGCGTACCCGCCGCGATGTTGCAGGAGCGCA
Organism: uncultured Neisseria sp.; assembly: GCA_963550425.1. Classification (GTDB taxonomy): domain Bacteria; phylum Pseudomonadota; class Gammaproteobacteria; order Burkholderiales; family Neisseriaceae; genus Neisseria. The sequence goes on along the minus strand of CAUVCE010000009.1, from coordinate 24,524 downwards.
CGGGCGTACCCGCCGCCAAAATCATGGCGCAAATCGAAACGGCAAGGCAAAAAGGCCTGCTGGAAACCGACCCGACCGTGTTCCGCCCGACCGAACGGGGACGGTTGTTTTTAAACGATTTGTTGCAATGCTTTTTGTGAATACGGCAAAAGGGTGGTTTTTGGTCTTTGGTCGGAATCGGAAAAAGATGCGGGCCGTCCGAACCCCGTTTTTCGGCTTTCAGACGGCCTGCGCGTTTTCCCAAACCCGAAACCCCCGGCCGGAATCCGCCACAAAAAAACGGACGATATAAAACAGATGGGGGAATAGGGCAAACGGGGTGTCCGCCGTATGCAGGTTAAAAGAAGGGATTCAATTGATATCTTTCGACACCGTATTCATCATATCCCCGTCCTTCAGGCCGGGGATATAAGGCGCAGGCAGATAAAAATTCCTGGAAAACCAAAGATTTTCAGGCATTTTATTGTTAGCGCAACTCGTTATGCAGCCTGGACAGCCAGGCATTGAGTTCCCTGCCGTTGTATGCGCTGCCGTCTTTGTTCAAAATGCGAAGGCGCGCCCCGCCTTCGGCCGGATCGAGATGCACTATCAGCTGTGGCAGTTGTTTGATCTCCGGTTCGGCCTTTTTACCGAATAGGCGGCTGATCAAGCCTGGTTTTTTGGCCGTTACGGCACTGCTTTCATTGGGCGCGGGCTGTACCAGGAAGGCGTTTTTGCCGGTATTTTGTCCAACCACGGTCAAACCTACCCTGTCGAGTGCCAATGCGGTGCGCCGCCAGTTGCGCTGAAAATCGCCCGACAGCAGGATGCTGCCGTTTTCCAGCTTGGCCAGCGAACCTTTTTCGGAAGGCGAAGCCGAGCTGTTTTGCAATTCGCGTTCGACTTGCGCTTCATCTGCGCCCAGATATTGCATAAAGCGGGCAAGGAAGGCGGCCTCCAAATTCGGGTCGTTGGCGCGCGGCTGCCACATGGTGCGCTCTTCGCTGCGGTCGGTATAGGTTTCGCTCATGCCTTTGTGGGCGAAGAAGACATCCGTAACGCCGTTTTTGCCCTGTTCGATGCGTATGATGAATTTGTCGCGTTCGCTGGTGGAATATACGCCGCCCAAGCCGACTTTTTCCAACAGGCTGCGCAGCCCGCCGCCGGGCAGTTTGGCGCGGTTTTCCGCCCAGTCGGTTTCCATCTGGCCGATGGAGGGTTCCTCGTTGGCGATGGTAAAGCCGCTTTCCTGCCAGAAGGCTTTGAGCAGCGGCCACAATTCGGCAGGCGTTTTACCCGATACCGCCAGCCAGCGCTGGCTGCCGTCCCGTTCGATTTTCACGCCTTTCACGCCGGTCAGGACGGCCTGTCCGCCGGCTGCGTTTCGGGCGGCGTTTCGGCTGACGTCGCTGGCGCGCACCGCCCCGCTTCCGGCGGGCAGGCGGTAGAGGTTGCCCTGTGTCGGGTTGGTCAGGTCGGGCGGCACTTCCAAGTCGATGACCTTGCGGTTTTGTGATTGGTAATCGAGTTTGGGTTGTTCTTTTTTGTCATTTTTTCCGCCAATCAGGGAACAGGCGGACAGGCTGATTATGGCAAATGCCGAAACGGCGGTTTTTATCGGGGTCATATTGTTCTCTCCTGCGGGAGGGGATTTGTATGGGGAATCTTTCTACGGTTTTTATATGATGCCGGATGCTTTGAGGGCGGCACGCACTTTGTTTTGACCCTCTGCCGTCAGGGGGATGATGGGCAGGCGGACGTGTTCGGTGCAGACCCCCAGTTGTGCGGCCGCCCATTTGGGCGCGGACGGGCTGGGTTCGCAAAACATGACGTCGTAAACGGGTGTCAGGCGGGCGTTCAGTTCGCGCGCAAGGGCGATTTCGCCGTTTAGGGCGGCATGGCACATGTCGGCGAAAAGTTTTGGCGCAACATTGCCTGCCACGTTAATCACGCCGTGGCCGCCGCAAAGCATAAAGGCCAGGCCGGTGGGGTCGTCGCCGGAATAGACGGCGAATCCCTCGGGGGCTCGGTTGATCAGGTCGATTTCCCGCGCGATTGCGCCGCTGGCTTCTTTCACGCCGACAATGTTGGGGATCTCCGCCAGCCGCAAGATGGTGTCGTTGTCCATATTGACCACGGTGCGGCCGGGGACGTTGTAGATTATCATGGGGATGTCCACGGCCTGCGCGATGGCGGCAAAGTGGCGGTAGATGCCCTCTTGGGAGGGTTTGTTGTAGTAGGGGACGACCGAAAGGGTGTAGTCCGCGCCCGCCCGTCGCGCGGCTTTGGACAGTTCGATGGCTTCTATGGTGCTGTTTGCGCCGGTGCCCGCAATGACGGGGACGCGTTTGCCGGTATGTTTGACGGCCGCCTCGATAACGGCGGTGTGTTCGGCAACGGAAAGGGTGGCCGATTCGCCGGTGGTGCCGGCCGCAACAACGGCATCGGTGCCGTTGGCAATGTGCCAGTCGATGAGGGTGTTCAGTTGCGCGAAATCGACGCCGCCGTCTTCGCGCATGGGGGTAATCAGTGCGACCAAACTGCCTGTCAGCATAGTTGAACCTCGGTATATGGGCAAAAAACGGGCTGATTGTAGCTTATCTTGGCCTCGCTGTGCAAAAGCATCGGCAACGCGGCAGCCGGCGTTCGATAAGGCTTGAAACGGCCGTGCCTGCCGGAGGGGGTTTCCGCTGCCGGCGGCGGCAGCCTTGTTACGTTTTTTTTTCTGTTTGGCTATAATCTCCGCCGTTTTTTGAAGGCCGTTTCGGACGGCCGCCGTTAATGGGGGTTGCGGTTTATGGGAAGTTTGCGTTTGGGCCTGCCGCCCAAAATGTCGGAACGCTTGGGCGTTTACCTGCGGCTGATGAGGGCGGACAAGCCCATCGGCACGTTGTTGCTGTTGTGGCCGACTTTGTGGGCCTTGTGGGTCGCGTCCAAGGGTTTGCCCGATTGGCGCGTGTTGTCGGCTTTCGCCGCCGGCACTTTTCTGATGCGCAGCGCGGGTTGCGTCATCAATGATTTCGCCGACCGGGATTTTGACGGCAAGGTGGAACGTACGAAAAACCGCCCGTTCGCGTGCGGCGAGGTAAAAAAGCGCGAGGCTTTGTTTTTGACGGCGGCCTTGTGCCTGCTGGCGGCGATTTGCCTGCTGCCGCTTAACGCGCTAACCCGGCTGCTGGGCCTGCCCGCCTTGTTCCTGGCTTTGAGTTATCCGTTTACCAAGCGTTTTTTCCCTTTGCCGCAGCTTTATTTGGGGCTGGCGTTTTCTTTCGGCATACCGATGGCTTTCGCGGCGGTTTCGGGGCGCGTGCCCGCAGCAGCCTGGCTGTTGTTCGCCGCCAATGTGCTGTGGACGCTGGCTTATGATACGGCTTATGCGATGGCCGATAAGGAAGATGATTTGAAAATAGGCATCAGGACCTCCGCCATTACGTTCGGCCGTTATGACGCGCAGGCAGTCATGTGCTGCCATTTGGGCTTTACCGCGCTGATGGCGTGCTTGGGTGTGGTAATCGATGCGGCACGGTTTTATTGGCTGGCCGTGCCGGCGGCGCTGTTTTGGCAATATCGGCAGTATCTGTCGCTCAAAACGCGCGACCGCGCCGCCTGTTTGCAGGCCTTCATCAGCAATAACCGCATCGGGGCTTTGTGGTTCGGGGTGCTGGTGTCGAATTATCTGTATTTGAAGGTGGTGAATGTGCTGCTGGTTTCTTGAATCGGATGTCAAAGCCGCCTGAAAACCGTTTTTGTGCTTTCAGATGGCCTTTCTTCCATTAAAATAACCGAATTTAAAGCCTGAATAAGGAAAACGACATGACCATCATCGTAACAGGCGCGGCCGGCTTTATCGGCAGCAACATCGTCAAAGGATTGAACGCGCGCGGCATCGGCGACATCGTGGCGGTGGATAACCTGGGCAACGGCCAGAAATTCAAAAACCTGGCCGACTGCGACATCGCGCATTATCTGGACAAACACGAATTCATCCGCCAAGTGCGCGAACACCTCTTCCCGTTTGACGACATCGAAGCCGTATTCCACGAAGGCGCGTGTTCCGACACCATGAACCACGACGGCAAATACATGATGGACAACAACTACCAGTACACGCTCGACCTCTTGGACTGGTGTCAGGACGAACGCATCCCCTTCCTCTACGCCTCCAGCGCGGCCGTTTACGGCAAAGGCGAAACCTTCCGCGAAGAGCGGGAATTGGAAGAACCGCTGAACGTCTACGGCTATTCCAAATTCCTGTTCGACCAAGTCGTCCGCCGCCGTATCGGGGAAGGGCTTACCGCGCAGGTGGCCGGTTTCCGCTATTTCAACGTATACGGCATGCGCGAACAGCACAAAGGACGCATGGCTTCCGTGGCCTTCCACCACTTCAACCAATACCGAGAGCAAGGCTATGTCAACCTGTTCGGCGGCTACGACGGCTATCCCGAAGGCGGCCAAAGCCGTGATTTCGTCAGCGTGGAAGACGTCGTGAAAGTGAACCTGTTCTTCCTCGACAATCCCGAAAAATCGGGCATTTTCAACCTCGGCACAGGCCGCAGCCGGCCCTTCAACGACTTGGCGGCCGCCACCGTCAATGCCTGCCGCGCCGCCGAAGGCAAAGACCGCCTGCCGCTGGAATCGCTGGTCAAACACGGCCTAATCCGCTACACCGAGTTTCCCGACGCGCTCAAAGGCAAATACCAAAGCTTTACCCAAGCCGACATCACCCGCCTGCGCGACGCGGGCTATGAAGAAGAATTCCTGACCGTGGAGCAGGGCGTAAGCCGCTATGTGGATTGGCTGATAAAAAAAGGATGATGTCTGTTTTCAAGACAGGCGGTTATACCTTCCCTGCTTCATCGCCTCCGCTTGCCTCAACCGACCCGGCTTTTGCGGCATATGCCCGTGACAACATACTTTTTAGGGCCGAACGGCGCGTTTCATTATTTTCGCAGGCATCGGCAAAAGCAGCCCGGCTGCCGCAAAAAACGAAATTTTCGCGGGCGCGGGTAATGGCGGTGTAGAGCAGCGCGCGCGACAATCCGCCGGCTTCGGCGGCGGACGGGGGCAGCAGCCATACCTGCCGGTATTCCGAACCTTGGCTTTTGTGCACCGTCATGGCAAAAGCGGTGTCGTGGGCGGGCAGGCGGCTGAGGGGGATTTTCCGCCAGCCCGATGCGGCGGGGAAATAGGCGGCCAGCGCATCTTCATCGGCCGTATCGCGTAAGACCAGGCCTATATCGCCGTTGAACAAGTTAAGCGGATAGTCGTTGCGCTCAATCATGATAACCTGTCCGGCAAACCACGGGCTGTCGGCGTGGATGCGGCCTTTTTGCTGCAAATGGCTGCGGCAGGCCTGATTGAAGCGTTCCGCATCGTCGCGGCGGGCGGCCAATACGGCCAGGTTGCCCTGGCATGCAAAAGCTTTTTCGATATCCAGGCCGTCTACGGCATGCCAATAGTCGGATTGGCGGCGGCAAAAGGCGGCAGCCTGTTTTTCGGTATCCGCCTGCCATACCGCCAATTCTTTTGGAAATACGCCAAACTGCCGCCAAGCATGCTCGGCCATGCCTTCGGTAACGGCGCGCGCCAGACAGCCCAAGCCGCTGTGTTCGCCAAAACGGTGGCTGAATGTCAGATGGGCGACGTTTTCCGACAAAGGCGGGGTTTCGGCGGCTGTTTGAAACGGTATGTCGATATGGGGCAGCAGCGTATGCAGGCGTTGCGCCGTTTGTTCGGTCAGCACGGTGGGTTGCGCCAGCGCCGCCAAAACCGCCCCCGCCCCAACGGATGGAAGCTGGTTCTCGTCTCCCAGCAGGATGACGCGGCAGCCGTCGGGTATTGCCCGTAACAGGTCCAACATCAGGGACAAATCCAGCATGGAGGCTTCATCGATAACCAAAATATCCAGCGGCAGGGGTTGCCTGGCATCAAATTGCGGACGCATTTGCGGCGGGCGGAGTTTCAACAGGCGGTGAACCGTTTGGCCTTCCACTTCCGACAAATGCCGTTTTAAGTCATCGGACAGTGAAAAGGTGTTTAGGGCGGCATGCAGGGCTCGGGTCATGTGCGCCGCCGCCTTGCCGGTGGGCGCGGCCAATGCGATGCGGGGGAAGGCCGAACCTCCGCCCAACAGGGCGAGCAGTTTGGCCACGGTGGTGGTTTTCCCCGTACCCGGCCCGCCGGAAATCAACATGAAGTTTTGCAGCAAGGCCAGTGCGGCGGCAGCCTGCTGCCCTCGGCTGCCTTCGTCGGGAAACCATCCGGCCAGTTTTTGCGCGGCATCTTCGCGGTGCAAGTCTTTTTGCGGCGCAAGGGCCAGCCGTACGATTTCTTTGGCCAAATCGCGTTCCAACTGCCACATCCTTCCCAAAAACAGCCGCTTCCCCTGTATGACCAGCGGCGATTTGCCTATCGTGTCGGCCAAGGGGGCGGCCTGCGCCAGCTTCTCGGCATCTCCGATATTCACCCATATAAAGCTGTGCCCGTCATTCAGGGCTTGGAACAGGCGTGGCAAAAAAGGAATGCATATTTCTGCAGCATCGGGCGCGGTGCGCCGGAATAATTCGGCCGCCGCATCGGCAGCGGCTGTATCGATATCGGCTTCGTCAGTCATCAGAGTTTCCTTAGTGGTTGAAATCCCGCCATTTGGGGCGGTAGAATCGGAACCTATTTCAGATTGGGGATGTGCAACCCCTTCCAAATCGGGGCGGCACATGGGGCCGTGCCTTTTATGTGCCGTCCTGTGTGTTGAAGTATGTTTGTTTTTCGGCAGGCTGTCTGAAAAATGAAAAACCTTATTGTACCGCGAACTTCTGCGGCATCGGGGCGGATTGCGGTGTAATTTCAAATCGCTTAGAATAACCGCGCCTGACTGTGCGAAAAGGCACGCGGGCTTTTTTAATGGCGAAGGCCGGAAGCGTTGTGATGCAGACCGGCCTGCCCGCCACTCAAAACGGAGTATTAATTTTATGCAACGCAAATTGATTTCGGCCGTCTTGTTGGCTTCTTTGTCTGTCGCGGGATTCGCCCATGCGGCCGGCAAACAGCAGCAACAGCAAAGCCTGCAGGGTTTGTTCGGCAACACCCCAAACGACACCCCGATTCTGATGCTCGCCGATGTGGACAGCCTGGACAAGAAGGTGGAAGTGGCCTATGTGTGCGACAGCCAGAAGGGTAAAACCAATTTGAACGCCATGTACGGCATTAAAAACGAGGCAATCGCCGTGGTGCAGTTGAAGTATGGCGAAGAATTGACACCAAACCTGTACCGTGTGATGAACGATACCAACGGCAAAACCCAAGACAGCTATTACAGCAGCGGCCTGACTTGGATTACCGCAAAGGCAGCCACGCCGGACAAAGTCGCTTCCGTGGACGGCAAAGTCCTGATGCAGGCCGAATCGCTCAACGGCGGCTTGCCCAGCGGCGCGCAGACTTTGCTGTTCAAGGATTGCAAAGTCGATGCGGCAGCCACTAAAAAGCTGAATGCCAAAAAATAGGGTTTTTGAAAATGCAGAGCCGTCTGAAATTTTTACAGGCGGCCTTTTTGTTTAAACATCCGACTGGAAATACGACGATTCTACCTATCGGCATCCGGCAGATTCATGGCCAAAACCGTTTCGCACTGTTTTTGGCGGAAATCGGCGAGCTTTTGAGCCAAAACATCATCATGTGCGGCCAGCATGGCGATGGCGAACAAGGCGGCATTGGCGGCGCCGGCCTCGCCGATAGCGAAAGTGGCAACCGGTATCCCCTTGGGCATTTGGACAATGGACAACAAAGAATCCTTTCCTTTCAAATACCTGCTTGGGACGGGTACGCCCAAAACGGGGACGGTGGTTTTGGCCGCCACCATGCCGGGCAGGTGTGCCGCGCCGCCTGCACCGGCGATGATGGCACGGATGCCTCGTCCGCGTGCGGTTTGGGCATACTCAAACATCAAATCTGGGGTGCGGTGTGCGGAAACCACCTTGGCTTCGTAATCCACACCGAACTGTTCCAACAAAAGCGCGGCCTGCTGCATAACGGGCCAATCACTGTTGCTGCCCATGATAATACCGATTTTTGCCATTGTTCTGTTCTTCCTTGCTTTTTGGTTTTCGGAATAAAACATTGTCCGAAAAATAGCGGCTATTGGCAATCATAACCTGAACCGGCTGTTTCAAAAGCGGCAATTAACGTTTTTTAATTTCGTGGGCGGCTTTTTCGGCGGCCGGGCTGTCGGGGTAGGCACGCATCAGCTTGCGCCAGGTATCGCGGGCAACATCTTTCTGCTGCATCCGCCATTGGCAGGCACCGACCTCAAACAGGGCGGCGGCGGCATCGGGGCTGTTGCGGAAACGGGAAACATAACGGTTGCCGATATTGATAACCGATTCGCAGTTGCCCAATTTTTTATGGCTGAGCATCAACAGATACATACTGTCTCGGTCGGCGGCATTGCCGTTTCCCCCTCCATCGCTGCTGCCCAACAGCTTGGCGGCGGCGGCATAATTCCCGTTGCGGTAGAGCTTGCGGGCGGCCGTCAAATTGGCGGCCTTGCCGTCGGCGGGTTGAGGAGCATCTGCCAAATGCGGGCTGCCGTTTGGCAAAATGGGGCGGCGGTTGTCGGCGGCATTGCGTTCCAACAGCTGCACGCGCGTTTGCAGCTTATGGGTCAATTCCTGCAGTCTGGCGATTTCTATGCCCAATTCGTCGATTTGCTGTTGCAAATCCGGGGCGGGGTAAGGTATATCGGCCGATTCCGCCGTTTTGGACTCATCGGGAGAGGGTTGTTGGATGATGATGGGCGGAGGCGGGGCGCATGCACTTAAAGCAAAAAGGATAAGGATGCGGAAATTCATCAAATTTTCCTTAGAGGTTGGGATTCCGCCGTTTGAAGCGGCAACGTATCCGATGGGGCGGCACAGGCCGCATTTTGCATTGCAGCCCTGTTTCAAATATCCTTTCTGTTAAAACGGACGTAACTTTTGGCAGATGGCAGCAATATTCTGAAAATCCTACCGTTTGAGCAACAGGGTCAGTCCGTCGCCTATTGGCAGGGTAATCGGCACAACGCGCCGGTCGTCCGGCAGGGAGGCGTTGAATGCCTGCAATATGGGCAGCGAAGGCGGAGTATGCGCATCGGCACCGCGTAAAACGCGGCCGTGGAGCAACACATTGTCTATGGCAATGATGCCTCCCGTCCGGACAAGCTGCAGGCAGCGTTCGTAGTATTGGGGGGTGGGTGGTTTGTCGGCATCGATAAAGGCAAGGTCGTAATAACCCTTCCTGCCATCGTTTATCAGTTCGTCCAAAGTCAGCAGCGCGGGCTGCAGATGCAGGGTGATTTTATGTGCCACGCCGGCCGCCTGCCATGCGCGGCGGGCGCGGTCGGTAAAGCTGATGTTGATGTCGCAGGCGGTTACACGGCCGTGTTCGGGCAATGCCAAGGCGACGGCGGTACTGCTGTAGCCGGTAAATACACCGATTTCCAGATAATTCTCCGCCCGAATCAACCGCGCCAACCAGCCCAACATGGCGGCCTGCGCGGGGGAGGCCGCCATTTTGCCCATCCGGTGCGTGGCTGTTTCGGCACGCAGGGCGGCCAACGCGGGATGTTCCTGTTCGCCCATGCCTTGCATATAAGCCAACAGTTCGGCGGTGGGAATGGCGGTATCGATGCTCATGTGTTCAGTCGAATGAATAGTAGGCATAGGGTTTTTTAGCCACGTTTGCGGCCGCAAAGTCTTCCTGTTCTTCGGGGTTGAGTTCGACATCCCACAATAAGCCGCGGTTTTTCAGCCTTTGTTCGGCTTCTTCGGGATGTTGTCCGATGTATTCGTTTAGGAATTTTGTGGTATCTGATTGGTAGTTGTACATATTGTGTCTCCCATTGGAATGGTGGCGGCATTATAGCCGATTATTTTTGCCGCCAAGGGCTTTTTTACGGGGCAAAGGGAGGTGCAAAGACAAGGCAGGCAAATAATGCTATGCTTGCCGCTTTCTTTTTTCGGGTTGTTTTCAATCCATCCGGCCGGCTGCCGGAAATTCCGTTGTGCAGTATATGCCTGCCGGTTTCCGATGCCGTCAAACGGTGTCAAGCGAAAGGAAGTTTTGATGAAGAAGTGGATTGCGCTGGCCTTTGTGTCGGCGGCGGCCTTGTGTGCGGCATTGTTGCCCAATGTCATGGGCGGGCGGGTTCAACGTGCTTTGGACGACCAATACCGTTTTTTGAAGGACGGCAGCCTGCTGACGGTGGAATCGCGCCAATATGAAAGGGGCTGGTTCGAATCGACTGAAACGCTGGTGGTGCGTTTGAAGCCCACTTTGCTCAATAATGCGGGGCAGTATGTGCCGGACAACCTGAAAACGGTATTGTCCGAGCCGGTTACGGTGGTAAACCGTATCAGGCACGTTGGTTTTGAAGGCGGCAGCCTGACCGCCGAGGTAAAAAGCGAATTCCGCTACAGTCCGGAAGTGCAGAAGGTTTTGAAACGCTTTTTCGGCGATCAGGCTCCGGTCGAAATGAAGAACCTGATTGGTTTCAGCGGGGCGGGACGGCTGCAGGTGTCTGTCCCGGCTTTCGATTATGAAGAGTTGTCGGGCATCGCGTTAAATTGGAAGGGCTTGTCGGGCTCGACCGAATACGCCCCCGGCTGGTCGGGTTTTAAAAATCATTATTCCGCCCCCATGCTGCATATCCGTTTGGCCGACAAGGGCGATGTGTTGTTGGAAGGCTGGAAGTGGGGAAGCGACACTTTCGAAGGCGGCAGCGGCCTGTCGCTGGGCGGCAGCAATATGGAATTGGGCAGGCTGTCCCTGAAATGGCGGGAAAATATCGATTACAATATTAAGCTGAACGAGTTGGTCAATTTGATGACTGATTTGCAGATCGGCGCGTTTATCAATCCGACCGGTACGATTGCGCCTTCTTCCGTCGTGGTGGAAAAACTAAGTTTTGCCACGAAAATGGGCGAGGCCGCACAAGATGCGGGCGGGCAGGGGATGATTGACAGCGAAGGCCGCTTCCGTTTTGAGAGGCTGGTTTACGGAGAGGATGGTTACGGCCCGCTGGATATCGATGTGGCCGCCGAGCATTTGGATGCCAAATCGCTGCTGGTTTTGAAACGCAAGGTCGCGGAACTGGCCGGCAAAAAGATGGGCGAGGACGAAATCCGTGAGGCTGTGTTGAAAACGGTGCGCAATGAGGCTTCCGGCCTGTTTACGAATAATCCGCTGATTAAGCTGCGTGCCTTTGATTTTACAACGCCGTCAGGCAAAATCAGTTTGAACGGGCAGGTCGCGTTCAGTAATCTGGCCGCCGCCGATTTGAATGATATCGCGCCTATGGTCAAGAAGATGCAGGCCGATTTTTATGTCAATGTGCCGGAAAAAATGCTCGAATCGCTGGCGGTCAGCCAGGCCAACGGTTTGTTCAGCGTCAACCCCGAAGATGAGGCGGAAGGCCGTGCCAATATCGACGATATTAATGAAACTTTGCGCCTGATGGTGCAAAGCACGGTCAATACGATGGCGGAACAGGGTTATGTGAAGTTGGATAACGGTATCGTCTCCACCCGTATCGAGGTCGCACAGGGCGGTTTGAAGCTGAACGGCAAGGTGTTGGAAATGGATGACGATGATGACGAGGTGTTCTATGAAGAAGCATCGGCCGTTGCGCCATAAAGGGGGGGGGTTTATCCGCTGTAAAAAGCCGCAATGGTTTTGTTGCTTAAAGGAAAACGGTTTCAGACGGCTGAAAATGCCGGCCGTCTGAAACCGTTTTTTTATGCCGCGTCGGGGTTTTTGCGTTCGATTTCCACACCCACTTCGCGCACGTCGGGCAAAATACCCGGTTTGACCAGCCTTACCCTGACCCATACCGCTCCGAAATTCCGAAAGACGAAGCCGGCGATGTATTCGGCCAATGTTTCCAAGAGGAAGAACTGCTGGTTATGCAGATTTTCACGCAGGCGGCCGCATACTTCGCCGTAATGTACCGTATTGCCTATATCGTCGGTTCGGTCGCGTTCGGGCAGGCCGATGTCCAAATCGACCGACAGGGTTTGCGGCAGGCGGCGTTCCCAGTCGTAAACGCCGATCAGGGTGTCGGCCTTCAAGCCGTGCAGAAAGATTTTGTCCATTTGTATTGATGCCGTTTTCGGATAGAATGGCCGACCATTCTAAAACAAACGGACATTTTTATGTTTGATTTCTTGGTTGTGGCTGTTTCCTACCTGATTGGTTCGTTGTCGTTTGCGGTAATTGTGTCGAAATATTACGGCATGGACGATCCGAGGGCTTATGGTTCGGGCAATCCCGGTGCGACTAACGTTTTACGCAGCGGCAGGAAAAAGGCGGCCGTGCTGACACTGTTGGGAGATGCGCTAAAAGGCCTGTTGGCCGTATGGCTGGCACTGGCGCTGCAAAATACCCTGAATCTGTCGGATGCGTCAGTCGCATTGGCAGCGGTGGCGGTATTGGTCGGCCATATGTGGCCGCTGTTTTTCGGCTTTAAGGGCGGCAAGGGGGTGGCGACGGCTTTGGGCGTGCTTCTGGCGCTGTCTTGGCCGACCGCGCTGGTATGTTTGGCAGTGTGGCTGGTGGCGGCCTTCGGCTTGCGGATTTCATCGTTGGCCGCGTTGCTGGCGGCGGCGGCCAGCCCGTTGGCGGCCTTCTTCTTTATGCCCCATGTTTCTTGGAGGGCGGCATCGTTGGCGATTGCGGTGTTGGTACTCTGCCGGCATAAGAGCAATATCCTTAATTTGATGCGGGGGAAAGAAGGCAGAATCGGCGATAAGGCCGAAAATCATGGCGGGAACGACAAATGACGGGAAGATGAGGGCTATGGCAAAATTTTGGCTTTGCGTTTTGTCGGCCGTACTGTTGCCGGCCTGTTCGCAACTGCGCTATCAGCCGGTAAAGACCATAGGGAAGGTGGATTTGCAACAGGGCTACCGTTTGGAAAAGGCGTTTGCCGAACAACGCGACAGCGACGATATGTTCGTTGTGCTGATGTTTTCCGGCGGCGGCACGAGGGCGGCGGCTTTGGGCTACGGCGTGTTGGAAGAATTGAGCAAGCAGCAGGTTTACCGCAACGGCCGGAAATATGCCCTGTTGGACAGCGTGGATATCGTGTACGGCGTGTCGGGCGGTTCGGTGTTGGCGGCTTATTTTTCCCTGCACGGTAAAAAGGCGATTCCGCGTTTCGAAAAGTATTTTCTAAAGCAGAATTTCCAGCGGCAGGTATCGAAACAGTTTTTTTCGCTGGCCAATCTGCCGCGCCTGACTTCGCCCGAGTTCGGCCGCGGGGATTTGCTGCAGGAGCAGTTTGAAAGCGCGTTGTTCAAAAACGCCACTTTCGGCGAGATGGTTACCCGTCGGGAAGGGCCGTTTGCCGTGATTACCGCCACGGATATGACTTCGGGCAGCCGTTTGGAATTTACTCAGGAATATTTCGATGCGATGTGCCTGAACCTGTCGGATATGAAAATCGCGCGGGCAGTGGCCGCCTCCAGCGCCGTCCCGCTGCTGTTTGCCCCCCTGACGCTGAACAACAACGGCGGCAATTGCGGCTATACCCTGCCTGAAGGGCTGAATGACGCGGTCAATGCCGATGACGGGAAGGGAAGCGGCCTGCAACAACAGACACGGCAGGAAATCGTCAGCCAGCGCGTCAATCTGTATCAGGACAGTAAGGCGCGCCCCTATATTCATTTGCTTGACGGCGGTCTGACCGACAACCTGGGTTTGCGAAGCCTGTTGGATATGACGGAATTGTATTCCGGAAATATGCTGTACAACCAGATCCGCAGCGACAAAGTCCGCAAAGTGGTGGTGATTAATGTGAACGCGCAAAACCAGCCGGTCAGCGATATCGACAAGTCTGCCGATGTGCCGGGTTTTGGCAGCGTGGCCAATGCGATTATCAATATCCCCATCGACAAATATTCGCAGGAATCCCTGCGCCGCTTCCGCGCCTTCGCCGACCAGTGGAACGAAGATGCCAAAAACGGTAAAAACGGTCATACGGTCGATATGTATTTTATCAGCTTGAATCTGCTCGATTTGCCAAAATCAACCCTGCGCGACAGCGTGTCGAACATCGCCACCAGCTTCTACCTCCCCTCCCACGAGGTAAACGACTTAAAGCAGGCCGCGCGCGAATTGATGGCCAATTCGGCAGAATATAGGCGTTTGTTGCGGGATTTGTCGCCGCCTGAAAAGCTTTCAGACGGCACGCGTCAAAATCAGTTACAATAACCGCCATTTTGGTTCTTTCATTTCCTTGGGCAAACCATGTTTTCAACCGTAGAAAAATACAGCGGGGCGGCTAAAGTCATGCTGGCCCTGATTGCACTGACCTTTGTCGGTTTCGGAGTCAGCACCATATCGCCGGGGTCGGACTACATCGTCAAAATCGGCGACCGGAAAATTAATACTTACGATGTCCAGCGTGCGGCACACAACATGAACGGCGACGATAAAGACGCGCTGAACAACCTGATTCGGCGCGCCTATATGCTGGAAGGCGCGAAGCAGATAGGCATAGGCGTGTCATCGGACTTGCTAAAGCAGGCAGTGGTGGACGACCCGTCCTTTCATGATGAGGAAGGGCGTTTCAGCGAAGAAAAATTCAAACAATACCTGCAACAGGCGGGTATGACTGCCGATGACTTCATCGGCCAAATCCGCGAACAATACGAATTGCAAAACCTGCTGAACCTGGCTCAAAACGGCAGCATCGTCAGCGATGTGCAGGTAGGGCAGGTTGTATCACTGCTGCAGTCCGAGCGCACGGTGCGAACCCTGACTTTCGACCCGCATAATTATGCCGAACGAATCAAGCCTGATGATGCGGCTTTAAAAGCCTTTTACGAGCAACACAAGAAAGATTACATCCTGCCTCAGGCGGTAAAATTCCAATACATTTCCCTATCGGCCAAAACACTGGCCGCCGGCCAAAACGTCGGCGAGGATGAATTAAAGAAGGCCTTTGAAGAACAACAAAAAGCCGCCGTTCCGCAAAGGGAGGTGGCACACATCATGTTTGCATTGGCGGGCAAAGACAAGGCGCAGGTAAAGGCTGAGGCGGAAAAAGTTCTGGCTTTGGCCAAGGCGCATCCTGAACAGTTTGCCGAACTGGCCAAACAACACTCTTCCGACACCGCCAGCGCGGCCAACGGCGGCAGCCTGGGGCTGATTGCCAAGGACGGGGCATTGCCTGCGGCGTTCGAACAGGCGGCCTTTGCATTGGGCAAGGATGAGATCAGCGGCATCATCGAAACACCGGAAGCCTTGCACATTATCAAAGTATTGGCTGTCCGGCCGCAAAAAACCTTTGAAGAGGCGCGTGGCGAATTAGAAGGCGTGCTGAAAGAGAAAAAGGCGAAACAGGCTTTGGGTCAGATGCGCGAAACCTTGTCCCAGATAACGTTCGATTCGCCAAACAGCTTGGAACCGGCCGCCAAAAAACTCGGCTTGCAGATACAGGGGGGAAACGACTGGGTCGGCAGGCAGGATGCCGCCGCCAAACTGCCGCCCGAATTGATAGAGGCCTTATTCAGCGAAGACGTATTCAAGAAAAAACACAATTCCGAACCGATAAAGGTGGGGGATGAGGTTTGGGTGGTGCGGGTTTCGGCCGCACGCGAACAGACGCAGCAGACATTCGAACAGGCCAAAGACAAGGTAAAGGCTGCCTATATCGATACCGAAGCAGCCAAACTGGCTATGGCGCAGGCAAAAAAACAGCTGGCTGATTTGCAAAAAAACATCAAACCGCCTATCGAGCCCGCATGGTCGCCTGTGGAAACCATCAGTACCGAAAATGCACGGTTAAGGATGCCGCCCAAGGCTTTCAATGCCCTGTTGAAAGCCCGTCCCGCCAACGGCAAGCCTGCTTACGCATTGTTGGAGGGATTGCCCGCACCGGTAATTATCGAAGTACAGGGCATCAAATTGCCGAAAACCGGAGAAACAGAATTAAAAAACCTGCGCAGCCTGCTGTCCCAACGCAACAGCAGGCAAATGTTGGGCAGCCTGTTGGTTTACCTGCAGCAAACCGTAGATGTGAAACAGGGTGCTCAACGCATAGGCAATAATGAGTAAATCGTCAAGAAGCCGGCGTGAAGGATTAATTTTTACTGGCATAACTTTACCTAAATTAGTATTATGGCAACCTTCATCAAAATTTCCTTAATGGTTGAAACCCCACCCTTCGGGGCGGCAGGATTCGGGTTTGTTTGGGAGGGGTGTAACCCCTTCCGGTAGGGCGACACACAGGGCTGCGCCTTATGTGCAGCCCCGTGTGTTGAAACATCAAGAGGTGGATGATTTATGGGTGATTCCGACATATTTTGGTGGGGTAATTCTGTCTGAACCAGGTTTGCTGCCTTGTATGCCGGAATATTGATTTTAATTTTAACGAGGTGTTTCCGTGTCTGAAAAACAAAAAATGCAACGTGAAACTTTTTCCAACCGAAGGGCCTTTATGCTTGCCGCCATCGGTTCGGCCGTGGGTTTGGGCAATATATGGCGTTTCCCCTATGTCGCTTATGACAACGGCGGCGGCGCATTTATCATTCCCTATTTGGTCGCATTGATTACGGCAGGCATACCGTTGCTGTTGCTTGATTATGCCATCGGCCACCGCTACCGCGGTTCGCCTCCGTTGGCTTTCCGCCGCATTGCCAAAACTTTTGAGCCTTTCGGCTGGTGGAATGTGCTGACCAATGTGGTTATCTGCATCTATTATGCGGTAATACTCGGTTGGGCGGTCAGTTATACTTATTATTCGGTTAGCGGGGCTTGGGGTTCGCAGCCTCAGGATTTCTTCTTCGGCGAATATTTGAAAGTCGCCAAAGAAACGGGTGTCGGTTTGGATTTTGTCGGCAATGTTTTGTGGCCTTTGGCCGGCGTATGGTTGTTTACCATCCTTATCCTTGCCGCCGGCGTGCAAAAAGGGGTGGCGCGTTCGTCTGCTTTTTTCATGCCGCTTTTGGTGATTATGTTCGTGCTGATGGTCGTTATCGCCCTAAGGCTGCCGGGTGCGGGAAAAGGTTTGGATGCGTTGTTTACGCCCGATTGGTCAAAATTGTCAAACCCTAGTGTGTGGGTGGCGGCTTACGGGCAGATTTTCTTTTCGCTTTCCATTTGTTTCGGCATTATGGTAACTTATTCGTCCTATCTGAAACCCAAATCGGATTTGGGCGGTACGGGTCTGGTGGTCGGTTTTGCCAACAGCAGCTTTGAATTATTGGCGGGTATCGGCGTATTTGCCGCGTTGGGCTTTATGGCGACGGCAACAGGTAAAGATGTCAGCCAAGTGGCTTCGGACGGTATCGGTTTGGCTTTTATTGCCTTCCCTACCATTATCAATCAGGCACAATTCGGCGAACTTATCGGTGTGCTGTTTTTCGGTTCGTTGGTATTTGCCGGCATCACTTCGCTGATTTCCGTACTCGAAGTAATTGTGGCGGCGGCGCAGGACAAATGGCAGATAGGGCGGGCGAAGGCAACATTGGCCGTCTGTATTCCCATGGGCGTGGTTTCCACCCTGCTTTTCGGTACGACGACGGGACTGCCCATATTGGATGTGTTGGATAAGTTTGTAAATGTTTACGGCATTGTAGCAGCCGGTTTCCTCTATGTCTTGACTTTGGTGGTATGGGAGAAATTACCGATTTTGCGCCGGCATGTCAATTCCGTTTCTTCTTTCAAAATCGGTGTGGTGTGGAATTTGTTCATCCTCGCCACATTGAATGTATTGGGTTACATGCTGTTTCTTGATACTAAAAAATTATTGGAGAAAAATTATAGCGATTATCCCGACTGGTTTTTAAATATTTTCGGTTGGGGGATGTCGGGCGGTATGATTATTGCCGCAGTTTTGCTGTCCCTGTTGCCTTGGAAACAGGAAAAGCCGTTTGTCCCAGAACAAACAGAAGACAATCAGGGAGTGTAAAATGAGTATATCGGCTATCGTCATGATGATTGTGGCGCTTGTGGTTATTTGGGGCGGATTTGTGGTTTCCATTTTGAGGTTGCCAAAAGAATAAAGAAAACAAACAGGCCGTCTGAATAATATTCAGACGGTTTTTTTAGAATGGGAAATATGGTTACAAAAGCAATTTTATTTGATTTGGATGGGACTTTGGCTGATACCGCCCCGGATTTGGGCGTGGCACTCAACCGATTGTTAAATCGGCGTGGTTTGCCGGAAAAAGACATAGATGAAATCCGTTCCGTTGCCAGCCATGGTGCTGCCGGCTTGATTTTATTGGGGACGGGCATAAGCCGAGACCATCCCGATTATCAACGGTGGCGGACGGATTATTTGGCCGAGTATGAAACCTGTTTTAGTGAAAAAACAACTTTATTCTTTCAAATTAACCTATTACTTACCGAGTTGTCCAAACGAGGGCTTTGTTGGGGTATCGTTACCAATAAGCCGAAAACATTTACCGACAGATTGGTACCGGCGTTAGGATTGGCAATCCCCCCTGAGATTACAGTCAGTGGCGATACCTGCAGCGAGGCAAAAACCAAAACCATGCCAATTTTATATGCTTGTTCGCAAATAGGAGTAGAAGCCCAGGACTGCCTGTATGTCGGTGATGCAGAAAGGGATATCGCTGCTGGGCGAAATGCGGGTATGAAGACGATATTGGCCGAATGGGGGTATATTGCTCCAAGCGATGAGCCAAAAACCTGGCATGCTGATTATTCTGCCAAAGAACCGCTTGATATCTTAAAATGGATTTAACCATTAAAAAGGATGGAATTTTCTTCATCAAAACCTCCCTAATAATTGAATATCCGTCCTTTGGAGAGTAGGATTTGAAAATCATTTGAGAATAGTGTAAACCCTTCCCAAATCAGGGTAACACTTCATGTGCAGCCTTATATTTTAAACCTGTATTGTGCAGGTTTTTTTTCTAGAAAAAATGAAAATATGTGGATATGGCTGGGAAATAAGAATTCTGACTTTTCTGGAATAAAGCAAAATAGATAAAATTATATTAATTTAAGTTTAACCTATAATGCCCGATATCAAATGCAGTAACCTAATAACACCTTTTCTGACAGATAATTTGGGAATACAAATGAATAATTACAGCAATAATACCGAGAACATACAAGATACAGAATTGCCTGCCTTAATGCCTCCCAACTCAATAGAGGCCGAACAGTCCGTATTGGGAGGGCTGTTATTGGACAATTCCGCGTGGGATAGGGTTGTTGATGCAGTATCGGGAGAAGACTTTTATCGTCATGAACATCGGGTAATATTTCGCACAATTTCGTCACTAATTAACGAAAGCCGTCCTGCCGATGTCGTAACTGTACAAGAAATTTTGTCACGGAAAGGAGAACTGGGTACAGTAGGGGGATTTGGGTACCTAATTGAATTAGCGAATAATACGCCATCTTCAGCAAACATACGATACCATGCCGAGATTGTCCGTGAACGTTCCATCATGCGCCAGCTTGCCGAAGTAGGCACGGAAATTGCTAGAAATGCCTATAATCCTCAAGGAAAAAATGCGGCTATATTACTGGATGAGGCAGAAAACAAAGTCTTTCAAATTGCTGAACGAACCAATAAAAATAAACAAGGTTTCTTATATATGCCAGACCTACTGCAAGAAGTCGTGGAAAGAATCAGCAATTTGTATTCTCGGGATAACCCAAACGAGGTAACCGGTGTTTCCACTGGGTTTGTCGATTTGGATAGAAAGACATCCGGTTTGCAACCTGGAGACCTTATTATCGTTGCTGGGCGTCCGTCTATGGGAAAGACCGCATTTTCTGTAAATATTGCCGAACATGTAGCTTTAGAAGAGAAATTGCCGGTGGCCATATTCTCAATGGAGATGGGAGGTACGCAGTTGGTCATGCGCATGTTAAGTTCCATAGGGCGATTGGATCAACAAATGTTAAAGAATGGTGCTTTAAAGGACGAACATTGGGTCAATTTAGGCAATACAGTTGATAGATTAGCCAATGCGCCTATTTTCATTGATGAAACTGCAGGACTGACGGCTTTGGAGCTGCGGGCGAGGGCAAGGCGTTTAGCTAGGCAGTTTAATGGGAAACTTGGATTAATAGTCATTGACTATATCCAATTAATGGAAGGTTCGGGAAAAGATAGCAACCGCGCATCAATACTGGGAGAAATATCCCGTTCCCTAAAAGCATTGGCCAAAGAATTACATGTTCCAATTATCGCCTTATCACAATTGAGTAGGGCAGTTGAACAACGTACAGACAAACGGCCTATGATGTCTGATTTGCGTGAGTCTGGCGCTATAGAACAAGATGCCGATTTAATCATGTTTATGTATCGTGACGAATACTATAATCCGGAATCCCAATTGAAAGGCATTGCAGAATGTATAATTGGCAAACACCGTAACGGACCTGTTGGGAAAGTGTTTTTAACATGGTTCGGATCATTTGCTAAATTTGGAAATTCGGCGTATTCAGATGTTCCCAATATTCCACCATTATCTTTGTCATGAATTTAACGAGTTATTTTCTAGTTAAGGTAATAAAATAAGGTCAAATAAATATAATTTTTATATATTTTAAAAGGGTGATTCATGAAATTTAAGCAAAAGGGTTTTACCTTAATTGAATTAATGGTGGTAATAGCCATTGCAGCCATCATGATGGCCATTGCAGTTCCAAATTTTTCCGAATGGATTGCAAGAAGGCGGGTTGCCGCTGCAGCGGAGCGTGTAGCCAATATAATGCGTGTTGCGAGGAGTGAGGCTGTACGCTTAAACAAGCCGGTTTATGTTTGCCCTGCAAAAATTAAAAAAGACGGTAAACATAACTTATCTGGCAACTGTAAGGCAAGTGATGCCGGATCGGGATTTGTCGTTTGGGCTGATAACGATGGGGATTTAAAATATGTCGCGGCAAAAGATCATAATTTGAGGACGGTAATTCTAAATACGCCCAACGAAGATGCCAAGGTAAAATACCGTATGGGTATGGTTGCTTTTGGGGGCGGAAATATCAATCAAGACAAAGCTCAAGGAGTTGTTTTTTATCCTGACGGTTCAATGAAGTCTTTAGATATTTCTTCTGCCGGTAATACCAAAATCCATCTTGTCAGCGGATATGTGAAATTGGTATTTACCGATGCCAATGCTAAAACGAGAGAAAAAAGGGAAGAAAGATCTTCTATTATGTTGTTATCTGGCGGGCAAGTAAGCTTTTGCATCAGAGATCAGCGTGAAGCTTGTAAATATGAGGATGTAATTTAGGCTGGCTTCAGAAATAGGGTAAATTAAAATGAGTAAACAAAAAGGTTTTGCATTAGTTGAGGTAATGGTTGCCATATTTGTAATGGCGATAGGGATGATGGCATTAATAAGTGCACAATTACGCTCAGTTACGAGTGTCCGAGACTCCGAGACGCAAACAATAGTTGCACAGGCCGCTCAAAATCTAATTGAGGGAATGGTTGCTAATCCGACTCTGACAGCAAATAGGAATTGGACCAAGAAGAGCTATGATGATTATCTCAATAAGACAGATGCGGATGTCAATGTATGCGATGATGTTTTTCAAACCGGTACAGTTTATAACAAGGCTGATTTAGCTGCCCGGCAATTGTGTGGTTTTAAATATGAACTCACTCAAAAATTGAAGGACAAAGGGGTTAAATTTCAAATTTGTCAGGATAATGATTTAAGCGACATCCCTACTATCAATAGTAGCGGCACTATAGATGGAAAATGCTCCAATAGTGGAGATACGGCCATTAAAGTTGTGTGGCAGATACAGCCAAAAGATGAATCTACAGACAATGTGGAAATTATGAGTTTTCAAACATATGTGAGGGATAACTAAAATGACAATAAAAACTGGACGAAGGAACAAACTATATTGCTTAACAATAAATAAACAATCTGGTTTTAGTTTGATTGAATTTTTAGTTGCCAGTGCATTGGCTATGATTGTCCTGATGGCTGCAGGATCCAGTTTTTTTACTGCGCAAAGAATGAATAATGTTGCCAGCGGCCGATTACAGGTGCAACAAGATTTGCGTATGGCGGCCAATATGATAGTTAGAGATGCCCGTATGGCAGGTTCTTTTGGTTGTTTTAATTTAGCTAAACAAAGCAGGGATTTTGTTGTCGCCAGTGATGGTTTGGATAATGATGGTAGTCTGACAGAATTGAAATTTAAAGGCCAAAACCAAGGGGTAAAATTAATCCCAATAGCCAGCGGTAGTCGGAGTGTAGACGATTTAAGGCCGAGTGGGTTCACTTTCTTAGGCAGTAACGTATTAGTATTTAATTATGGTTTAGGTTCTTCTGGCAAGGTAACTTTGAATAGTAATTCCTTATCTTTTCAGGCTGATCAGGAATTGGCTGAATTATCAGGCTATTCTGCAGCCCCTATAATTATTAGTAGTTGTAATGCATTAGATCGTTTGGTTGGTACAAATAAAAATTATAATAGTGGGATTTTGAAAATCAGCGCATCCAGCTTACCTTTATCCAATAAACATAAATTAGATCAAATTTCTGTGTTTAGGCAGATGGTAAATGTATATGCTATCGGTCAGCCTGATAAAGGTGACGTTGGATTATATGTGTTTCAATTAAATGCCGATGGAACTTGGAGTGATCCACAGCTTTTAATCAAAGGGGTAGATTCATGGAATGTTCAGTTTGGTTATTCGAAAGGATGTTCTGCGGGAGTTAATGATGCAACATTCTTAATTGAAGATAAAGTTCGTGTAGATAACAATGCTATTGCCCCCACTTTTTTGCATATCCAATTATTAAGTGGAAGTCAACGGGATATTAAAACTCAGGGAAATAGTAGCAATGTTTCAAATGTTCAGTCTTATAATATTGATGCGACCATAAGAGGGGGTAATGTATGTGCAGATCGCAATTTCCAAGAAGCAGTAACGGTAAATTAATTGGTGGTTTTTCATTGCCTATCGTGATGATTATGATGTTGGTACTGGCTATTTTAGTATTGGCCGCTACTCAGACATATAATACCGAGTCAAGGATTAGTAGTAATGATGCGGATAAAAAGCTGGCTATGCAGTTGGCGGAGGCTGCATTGAGGGAAGGTGAAAGTTATATTATAGATGGTGGCTTGAATGAAAGCGGACAATCTACTAAATTTACAGATAACTGTGATCAGGGTTTGTGCAGTGTTGGGACTACTCCTGCATGGGAAAGGAATTGCGGAAGTGGGAACTGTTTGGAGGAGAAAGGTAGGCGGTATCAAACCAATGTGGTTAGGAAATCCCCACGGTATATAATAGAATGGATTAGTATCAGTAAAGATAGTATCATTTTCCGTGTAACAGCGAGAGCGTGGGGGATTAATAAAAATACTATGGTAACCATTCAGTCTTATGTTGAAGCAGATATTTAGCAAACATGGAACAAAAAATGTCTAGTAATAAACAGTTACAGTTAGGTATGACCCTGATTGAATTGATGGTGACGGTTGCTGTTATTGCTATTATTATGGTAATAGCACTACCATCATACCAGCAATATATTGAAAAGGGCGATTTGGTACACGTTCAATCAAAAATAGCCAGTATTATTGAGGTAATTAAGACGGATATTGTAAAAGACCCGTCTTATTTGAATTCGTTATCTGATGAGAGTCAATTAAATGTAAAAGTCCTTAGTATGATAGATAATAAGATGAAGAGTAAGTATGAGATAAAGGCAACATTTATATGCTTAGAAAATACCAAATATACTAGATGCCCTATTTCCGATGCTGTCAATAGGGTTGGGTTTAATATATCGGCAGTCCCAAAAGGAACTAATTATAAATACTCTACTTGGTCAAGCAGTCAAGGTGCTAATTATGTATGTTTGGGAACGGATAGAAATGCCAACATTACTGCCGCACAATCCTACCAAACTACCATGCCTTGTGAGAAGAAATAAAATATCTTATTCGGGATATTAAGGCTAATTATTTCTAGTCAATTTGAAAAATTAATTGTATAATTTTCAAATATTGTTTCTGGGGGCGATCTTGGTTTCGACAAGGGTCGCGAAGCAGATGCGGGCATACCGGGATTTCAGTTTCCCGTTAAACACTGAATGAAAATAGTCGCAAACGACGAAACTTACGCATTGGCCGCTTAAGGCCTGCCGTTGCAGCAGTTGGTCAATGGGCTGTGTAGCGAAAGCTACAGCAACGTCATTCTACATTGACTGGTTTTTTATCGGGTTACTTGGTAAAAAATAAGATTTAAGGTAACTGGTTTCTGAATAGCTTGTCTGTCAGCGATGAAGAAATGAGATTTAAAGGACAAGACTAAGTATGTAGAACGCTCTGTAGAGGACTTTTGGACGGGGGTTCGATTCCCCCCGCCTCCACCAGGATATCCGATAAGTATCCTATACTTATCTCCATTTCTGTGTTTTTTGGCACACCATTGGCACATTTCCCATCAAAAAGCTGCTCGATTTTAGACTTTTCACGCTGCTTGTCAGCCAAGTCAATCCAGCGGGAATAGTTTTCAAGTAGCATTTTCATGGTGCTGTGTC
>CAUVCE010000008.1:0-25063 GCA_963550425.1 uncultured Neisseria sp. | reverse complement strand
TTTCCAACATCCGCACCGGCATCGTAACCGGCAGCGGCGGCGCGTCTTCGTCTTCGCAGGTGGAAGCCGCCGACACCCTGCGTGCCAGCGGCGTGAAGCGCATCGGCCCCTACGGCGTAACCAAAACCATGGCCTCCACCGTAGCCGCCTGCTTGGCTACCCCGTTTAAAATCAAAGGCGTAAACTACTCCATCAGTTCCGCCTGCTCCACTTCCGCCCACTGCATCGGCCACGCCGCCGAACTGATCCAGCTTGGCAAACAAGACATCGTGTTTGCCGGCGGCGGCGAAGAAGTATCTTGGCAGATGAGTTCCCTGTTCGACGCGATGGGCGCGTTATCGAGCAAATACAACGACACACCCGAACAGGCCAGCCGCGCCTTCGATGCCGACCGCGACGGCTTTGTTATTTCCGGCGGCGGCAGCATTCTGGTGATGGAAGAATATGAACATGCCAAAGCGCGCGGTGCGGACATCCTGTGCGAACTGACCGGCTATGGCGCGACTTCCGACGGTTACGACATGGTGCAGCCTTCCGGCGAAGGCGCGGTTCGCTGTATGCGGATGGCACTGGCGCAGCACGGCGGCAAAGTCGATTACATCAACGCCCACGGTACTTCCACGCCGGTCGGCGACACCAAAGAACTGGGAGCCATCCGCGAAGTGTTCGCCGGACAGGAAATCCCGCTCATCAGCTCCACCAAATCGCTTTCCGGCCACGCCCTCGGCGCGGCAGGATCGAACGAAGCGATTTACTCGATTCTGATGATGCAGAACGATTTTGCCTGCGCCAGCGCGAACATCCGAAACTTGGACGAACAAGCCGAAGGCCTGCCGATTCTGCGCGAAAACCGCGAGATGAAACTCAATGCCGTGATGTCCAACAGCTTCGGCTTCGGCGGCACCAATGCCACGCTGATTTTCAGTCGTGTCGATTGACATGCCGCTATAAAGGAAAAAGCCTGTGTTAATCAACAACACAGGCCTTTTTGATACTATTTTTGTCCGGGATGGTTCAAATGATAAATTTGGGCGACCGCATCGACCAACTCATTATCCCGACTGCCCGCACTGGACAAAGTATGTGTCGGCGAATGCAGCAACTTATTGGTCAATTGCACCGACAGCCTTTCCAATACTTCCTCGGGCGAAGTACCCCTGGCCAACTGCCTCATGGCGTTTCCCAGCACATAACGGCGCGCGCGCTCCCCTTCCTCGCGCAACGCACGGATAAGCGGGACGTTCTCGCGGCTTTTCTGCCATTCCAAAAACTCGGCAACCTTCTGTTCCACCATCACTTCCGCCTCTGCCGCCGCCCTTTGCCGCGCCTCCTTGCCGCTTTGCACAATATCGGCCATATCGTCCACGGTATAGAGATAAATATCGTCCAAGCCGCCGATTTCCGCCTCGATATCGCGCGGAACGGCCAAATCCAACATAAACACCGGCATATTGTTGCGCTGTTTCAATACCCTTTCCACCATGCCCTTACCCACGATGGGCAGCGGGCTGGCGGTAGAGGAAATCACTACATCATAACGGTGCAGGATATCGGGCAAATCGCCCAACAAACAAGGTTCGGCATTTATCCCCAGCTTGCCGCACAATTCCTGCGCGCGCGGCAGGGTTCGGTTGGCCACCGTCATCAGGCGCGGGTTTTCGGCGGCGAAATAGGTCGCCACCAACTCTATCATTTCCCCCGCGCCGATGAACAGCACATTCAGTTTCGATACCGACGGGAAAATCTGCTCGGCCATTTTAACCGATGCGGCCGCCATGGAAACGGAATGTTCGCCTACCGCCGTCCCGCTGCGGATTTCTTTTGCCACGGAAAATGTTTTTTGAAACAGCGCATTGAGCCATGTTCCTGCGGTGTTTTGTTCCTGCGCCACCTGAACGGCGTCCTTAATCTGGCCGAGTATCTGAGGTTCGCCCAACACCATGCTGTCCAAGCCGCAGGCCACGCGGAAGGCATGGCGTATGGTGTCGCTGCAGCCGTAGGTATAAAGATAGGGACGCACATCGGCCGCATCCAAACCCTGATAGGCGACCAGCCAGTCTATGATGCGCTCGGGCGTGCCGACGCAATAAAGTTCGGTACGGTTGCAGGTGGAAAGGATGACGGCCTCGCGCGCCGCCCCGCTGTCCAGCAGGCTGTTTACCGCATCGGGCAATTCCGCAGCCGCAAAGGCCAGTTGTTCGCGTATGCTCAACGGGGCGGTTTGATGGTTGAGGCCGATGGCGGTCAGTTGCATGGCAGGGGAAAAGGTTGGTCGAAACGCGCCATTATAACAAAAAACCGCCGGAAAATGCCTGTGTCGGGGAAACTTCCCGCCGGCAGGCTGCCGTTTTTCAAACCTTCCCCTCCTGCGCCAAAGGGCACGGTGATGTTTGTTTCATCAAAATTTCCCAAATGGTTGAAATCCCGCCCTTCGGGGCTGTAGAATCGGGGTTTGCCCGCATATGAGGCCGCGCCTTATGCGCCGTCCCGTTTGTCGGAATATACCCAAATGCAGGAGCAGCCCGTCATGGATTTGCACGATATCCGAGAAGATTACAGCAAACAGGCTTTGTCGGAACAGGAATGTGATGCCGACCCCGTTGTCCAATTTGAAAAATGGCTCGATGAGGCCGTCAGGGCGCAGGTAAACGAACCGACCGCCGTCAATGTCGCCGCCGTGGGTGAGGACGGCCGCCCAAACAGCCGTATGGTGCTGTTGAAGGAGGTCAATAAACGGGGGTTTGTCTTTTTTACGAATTATTTGAGTCGGAAAGGCCGGTCGTTATCGGCACACCCCTTTGCGGCATTGACTTTTTTTTGGCCCGAACTTGAACGTCAGGTCAGGATAGAGGGAAGGGTTGAGAAGTTGGCGGCAGAGGCCTCCGATGAGTATTTCGCCAGCCGCCCCTACTCCAGCCGCATCGGCGCCTGGGCCAGCGAGCAAAGCAGCGTCATTGCCGACAAGGGTGTGTTAATCAGGCGTGCCGCCGCCATCGGCCTGAAACATCCGCTCCATGTCCCCCGCCCCCCCCACTGGGGCGGTTATTTGGTCGTCCCCGACCGCATGGAATTTTGGCAGGGAAGGCCCAGCCGCCTGCACGACCGCATATGCTACCGCCTTTTGAACGGGGCATGGCTGAAAGAAAGGCTGGCGCCTTAGTATTAATTCACTATATTAAGGTTAAGGAATTTTTTGATGCAACATTTATCTTCCGCCTGCAACGGCCGGCTCAAATTTTTGGCCAAGTTGTTGTCTTCGTCCAAAGCCCGCCGCGAAAACCGCCAAGCCGTTTTGGAAGGCGTGCATTTGGCCGATGCGTATCTGAATGCGGGCGGCCAGCCGCTACAGGTTTTCATCCCCGAAGGCAAAGTCGGCAATGATGAAATCCGCACCCTGTTGAAACGGCTGCCGCCAAAATGCGCGGTATCCGCCTCCGCATCCGCATTGGCAAAAATCAGTGCTTTGTGCGATGGCGAAGATGTTATGTCGCTGGTTGCCATCCCGCTGGAAACCGCCCTGCCGCTTTGCGGCGATTGCGTGGTTTTGGAACGGGTGCAGGACCCGGGCAATCTCGGCACGATTTTGAGAAGCGCCGCAGCAGCAGGTGTCCGCGAGGTGGTTTTGGGCAAGGATTGCGCGGATGTGTGGTCGCCCAAGGTGCTGCGTGCCGCCATGGGGGCGCATTTTTTGCTCAATCTGCACTGCCGGGTTGATTTGGAAGGCTGGTGCGGCCGTTATGGCGACCCGATATGGGCAACGGCTTTGGGTAGGCGCGATAACCGCTGCCTGTATCAGCTCGACCTTTCGCATCCCTGTGCCTGGTTGTTTGGCAATGAAGGAGGAGGTTTGAGTGATGCGGTGTGCCAGGCCGCCACTGCCGCCGTAAAAATTCCGATGGTCGGGGAGACCGAATCGCTGAATGTCGCCATGGCCGCCACTGTTTGTCTGTTTGAGCAGGTGCGCCAGCGTTTGGGCGGTTGAGCCGTTAAATTGACGGGGCTGTGTAAATATCGTTTTTACACAGCCCCGTTTGTCAAATCCGCCGTTTAATGGCGGTGCGCCCGCATTCCTTCCGGCGCTTCCGCGCCTGCGGGCAGGCCGAAGGTTTCGCGCAGCACGACTTTGTAGAAGGCGAACGCTTCTTTCGCGCCTTCAATCGCTTCGGCCTGGTCTGCTTCGCTCAGGGGCAGGGCGTTTAGGAGTTCGACAAAGGCGCGCCAGTGTTTGCCGCGTCCGGCAGGGTGCGCCGCCAGGTGACGCGCGCCTTTTTCTTCGTCGAATTCGAGCTGTTTCGCGTGTTTGAACAGGAAGGCCGCGCCCAGGTTCGAGCCTTCGGCGCAGTACAGCCAGCCGATGGCTTTGTTGCCGGTTTCGTGCGGCAGCGGTTTGCCGTATTCGTAAGGCTGTTCGCCCAAGTCGGCCAAATCTTTCACCACGGCATCGTAACGCGCCATGTATTCCAGTTCGGGAATGGCTTTGTTCAATTCGGGGTCTTTGTAGATGTGGTCCACCGCTTTGTGGAACACGGATTGCAGTTTCAAAAACTTGATGTAGTTCTCGTTGCTGACGAAGGGTTCGACCGACATCACCAGGTTGTCCACGCTGTCGTGGACGGTGGTGGTTTTTTCTTTGAGTGTTTTGGCAAATGTGGTTTCGTTGCTCATTGTATTTCCTTTCGGGTTGTATGCTTTCAGACGGCCTTTTGATGATTTGAAGGCCGTCTGAAAACGGTTAAACGGGTTTAGAACTTCCATTCCAGCGATACGGCGTAGTTGCGGCCGGGCGCGTAGAAGCGTTCGAGGCCGGGATAGCCGCCGTAGATACGGTTCGGGCGCGTACCGACGGAGTTGACCAAGCCGCCGGTGATATTCAGGCCGCGCAGACTGTCCCATGTGTGGTATTTGCGGTCGAACAGGTTGTACACACCGGCACGGAAAGTCAGGGTTTTGGTCGGTTTGTAATAGCCGAACATATCGAATATCCAAGCCGATTTGTTCAGATGCGGCCATGTGTCATAAGTGCATACGCCTTCGTCGCTCCTTTCGCTGTTGCAGTTTTTATATTTTGCGTCGCCCGCATGTTTTGCGCCCTGATGGGTCAGACGGGTAAACACTCCCCATTTGCCTGCTGGCTGCTCGTAATCGATGCCGACAACGGTTTTAAACGGCTGGATGGACAGCAAATCCGCGTCTCCGGACAAATTTCCCCTGCTGTAACCAAGCGTGCCGAACAGTTTCCAACCCTCGGGAATCGGCGTGAAGCTGTTTAAATTCAGACGGCCTGTCATCTCGATGCCGTAGATTTTGGCCTTGTCCATATTCTGCATTTGCTGGAAAGGCTTGTAGCGGTATGGGTTAGGCGACCACCACGGATAGAACGGATTGGCTTCACTCACCAAAGTTTCCTGCTCGTAGAGAAAATCTTTATAGCGGGTATGGTGCAGATTAACAGCCAAATTACCTGCCGATCCGTTGCCGGTTAAGTTGAGATTTTGCGTCAGGCTTCGTTCGGCTTTCAGATTCGGATTGGACAACCATTCGCCTGCCGCATTTCCGCGGTAGTCGAAATACATTTCCGAAGCATTGGGTACGCGGAAACCGGTGCCGATGCTGTAGCCCACCTTCCAAACTTTGTTTAACTGCGCATCTGCACCCAATACCCAACTGAAGCCTTTAAAGGTGCTGTTGGCGGGTTTGGGAACCAAGCAGTTTCTGCATTTCAAACCGTTCAAATCCTGCGGCTGGACTTTGCTGTAGTCATAACGAATACCGGCATAGCCTGAAAAAGTATGGTTAAACACGATACGGTCATGCAGTGAAAAATTGTATTGCGAAGTTTTCACCGGATACATCATGGACGATTTTTCATACGGCAACCATGCTCCGCTAAGAAATAATCTGTCTATATGCAGAATATCAAACTCTTTACGCGCTGCTGCTGCTTTAAGCGAAAGCGTGTGTTGTGTATTGAAAAGGTTGAGCGGCTGGGTGTCGGCACGCAGAGACAGGCGTTTCAACCTAGTAGTAAAAATACGGATATTGTCATCGCTAGGCTCTCCTGGCTCGAATCGACCCAGCCAATCATAATGATCACGCGTACCTTCGTAGTTATATGCAGATGAAACCGCTTTCTGATAATCCAAGTCTGCTTTAATCAAAGCCAGCCATTCGGAATCAGGAGTAAATTCGTAGAAAGCGTTCCACGTACGGCGTTTGAAACGGTCATCCGATTCCCTCCATCTGCTATTAGAAGAAACCGCTGAATCTTCGATGATGTAATTGCTGCCCTGCTGTCCGCTCAACGACACGCCCGCACGGTGGCTGTCGTTGAAACGCCATGCCCATTTGGCAAGGAAACTGTGGTTTTTATGCTTGGCCGCATCGGGAATCTGGCGGCTGCTGCCGTAATCGCGGGTTTTCAGGCTGTCTTCGGGAATGGTGTAGCCGCCCCGGCTTTCCATTTCATGGCCGTGCCGGTGGGAATACAGCAATACCGCTTCGGCTTTCTCTCCCTGATAACCCGTACCGACGGTATTGACCCATTCGCGGTTTTTGCTGGCGTAGCCGCTGCGCAGCAAAACGCCGGCTTTGTTGTCGGTAACAATATCGGCGGCTTCGAGCGTGCGGTAATTAACGCCGCCGCCCAAGTTACCGCTGCCTTGGTTGAAAGAGTCCGCGCCTTTGACTATTTCAATAGTGCGGGCAAGCTCGGGATCGATACTTTGGCGGGAAGTGTTCAGGTTGCCGTAGCGTTTGTAGAGCGAATTTTCTTCGGAATCGGGCAGTGATACGCCGTCGATGCTGATACCGACGCGGTTGTCTTCCACGCCGCGAACGGCAAAGCCTTTTTGATGGCGGCCTTGGTCGGCCACGCCGACATCGGGCGAATAGCGTACCAAGTCGCGGTTGTCGCGCACCATCTGCTGTTGGATGGATTCGGTGTTGGCACGCTCCACGGGCATAGGCGCGTTGCGGCGGCCTTTTACCGTTACCTGTTTCAGCGCGTCCGATTGCTCTACCTTGTCATTCTTTCCTGCCGAGCCGGCATCTGCGGCATAGGCCGTACTGCCGAACAACACGCCGGCCATTAATGCCAAAGGCGTTATCTGTGCATGTTTCACGATATATTCCTATTCTTTGCCATTTCGAATACCAAATCTCATTTGCGGCGGGAAATCTAAAAAACCCCCGCCGCCATAACATAGACGCGCATACGGCCTGCCGCATCCGCGCCTGGTTTCCCCTTCATCCTAATTCCAATATCCTGTTTTATATTAATTTTTTTAATTTACTTATCCTTAATTCACGTTTCGACACACAAGACGGCACATAGGGCACAGCCCCCGCGTGTCATCCTGAATGACAGTATTCCAACCGAAAAATAAAGAAATCCTGATAAATTCATATTTCTGTGATTTCACATTTAATATAAATCATTATCAATAATTATGTACCAAATTTTAAATTTGCACAAATTTCCCTTTACATCAAAATAATGTTTCAACACACAGGACTGCACATAAGGCGCAGCCCTATGCATTACCCTGATTTGGAAGGGGCAACACCCTCCCAAATAAACCCAAATCCTACCGCCCTGAAGGGCGGGGTTTCAACCGTTAAGGAAATTCTAATGAAACTTCACATTATTTAATTATTACGATTAAATTTTTAAATGATGGGAAATATCCGGAGACAACGAAAAACCGGATGCGCTGCAGGACGCATCCGGTTTTCGGCAACCTAAAAATCAAACGGCCGCCTTCATCCGGCCATATCACAAAACGGCCAAGGCGGCATCATAATCGGGTTCGCGGGCAATCTCGCCAACCAATTGCGCATAAAGCACCTTGTCGTTTTCATCCAAAACCACCACGGCGCGGGCGGTTAAACCGCGCAAAGGGCCGCTGTCCACAGCCACGCCGTAATCGCGGGCAAAACCGCTGCGGAAGGAAGACAGGGGAACAACGTTATCCAAACCTTCCGCACCGCAAAAGCGCGCCTGTGCAAACGGCAAATCGGCGGAAACACACAAAACCACTGTGTTTCGCAAAGATGATGCGCGTTCGTTGAATGTGCGGACGGATTGGGCGCACACGCCTGTATCCACACTGGGGAAAATATTCAGTACTTTGCGTTTGCCGGCAAAATCAGACAATCCCTTATCGGACAAATCGCCCGCCGTCAGCTTGAAGTCGGGGGCGGTTTGGCCTCTTTGCGGGAAAGTGCCGCCGATTTCCACGGGGCTGCCTTGCAGGGTTACTTGGGACATCATTGTCTCCTTCTGTTACGGGATGGGGAAAGGCCGCATAAAACCGGCTATTTGCCGCGCGGCCGCCTGAAAAAAAACTATTCCGCCTTTTTCAAACCTTTATTCTTCACGGTATCTATCATACCGTCTATACCTTTTTGGGCAATCAACTCGCCAAACTGATTGCGGTAAACCGTTACCAAACTCACGCCGTCCACATTAATATTGTACAGGCGGTAAACCGAAGCCTTGGGATAAAGCTGGTAGGCCACTTCGAACTTCTTGCCTGCCGGCGTTCTGACCTCGGTATAGACATCGACCCTGCCGCTGCCCTGCTGCACCATTTTCGGCAGCACCTTCACTTCCGCCTGTTCCGCGCCCATCAGTGCGGAGCGGGAATACATGGAAATCACCATATCCTTAAAGGCGCGGATAAAGGCCTGCTTCTGCTGCGGGGTAAACTGCCGCCAAGGCTGGCCGACCGCCATGGCCGACAAACGCTCGTAGTCGAGATACTTGTCGGCATACTGTTCCACTTGGCGGATTTTCTGCTGTTCGCTCAAAGAAGCATTCTTGACCACACTCAAAACAGAATCGATATTTTCCTGCACCTGTTTTTGCGCCGGATGATTTTCCGCCGCCTGTACCGATGCCGCGGCGAAGACGGCGGCAACCCATACGATGCTCGGTTTGTACATATAAAAGACCTTTCTTGGTTTGTAGAAAATTTTTGAGGCCGGCGGCCGCATTACGGCAATTTCAAACCTGCCTAGGATTCGCGCATGGCCGATTCAAAATCATGCAGCATATCCAGTTCGAAGCGGCTGAAACCAGCCTGTTCGCGGGCTTCGACATTGACATACCCCCTGAATACGAACATATCGTAACGCGCCAACAGGCATCGGAACAACCCGGCCGGCTCCCTACCCCGCTGCCGGCAAAGATACTGATACCAATGATTGCCTATCCGCACATGGCCGACCTCGTCGCGGTAAATAACATCGAGTGCCGCACAGGTTTCCATGTCTCCGCGCTGAGCCACCTTGGCGCGTATGCCCGGCGTAACGTCCAAGCCCCGCGCTTCCAATACGCGAGGCACCAAGGCCATCCTGAGCAAAGGGTCGAAAGCCGTCTTATAGGCCATATCCCACAGATGATTATGCGCCTCGAAATCGCCGTAATCATAACCGCAGGCATTCAACCTTTCGCGCATCAGCCGGAAATGATGCGCCTCCTCGCTCGCCACCCTAATCCAATCGCATACGAATTGATCGGGCAGGGTACGGAAACGGTAGGCGGCATCCAATGCCAGATTAATGGCGTTAAATTCGATATGGCATATTGCGTGCAGCATGGCCGCATAACCTTCGGTAGAGCCCATTTTTCGCGGCGCAAGCGAAGAGGGCGGCACAAGTGCCGGCCTGGCCGGGCGGCCAGCCTCGCGGAAATCCAAAGGCGGCGGGGCATCACGGCAAACAGGTGCGCCGCCGGCATATTGTTCGGCCAAACGGCGGCTTAACAAACACTTTTCGTCAATAGACACCGCAGTCAATGCGGCTTCAAGCAGGGGGTAGACCAAATCAGCCATAATTATTTTTTATTTCAACACACAAAACTGCAACACATAAGGCACAGTCCTATGTGCCGACACGAAGGATTAGGCTTTACCTATTAAACAAATCCAAACAAACCTTAATTATCATAAGGTTCATCCGGTTCGTTGATGCGGTCGCGTTCGGAACGGACGGATAATACGCGGCCTGTGCGGGCATCGACCAACACATCATATTCGTTCCCGCCCCGCTTTACCTCGATATTGTAATAACCCCTGCCTTTACGGCCGCGTTCGAAATCGACATCGCCGACACGTCCGCCGCCTATGCGTTTGACGGCGATCTGTTTGGCTTTGGCAACGCCGATATACCGCGCCTGCCGATGTTCATAACCGCCTTTCTTACCGGCCGCAGCAGCAGGCGTAACGGCAACCGCCAAAGCCGTCAATATGGCGGAAAACAAAATACCGATTTTCTTCATGAGGTCTCCTTTTCAATTATCATGAATTAAATTTGAAACAGGACGAAGCCTGCCAACCATGGGCAGGCGGAATTATATTATGCTTTTAGAAAAAAGAATCATCCGGGCAACAAGGCCGAAAACACAAACATAATTTACCTTTACATTCTTTTGCTAAATAATAACTATTTACCTATTGACTTATAACAAATATTTTCCAGACAAGGCATAACTAAAATAATTGTCAAAACCGCCCATCATTCAAATCAATAACTCATTATTATTAAAAATATTATTATTATTACATAATTTAATGCGCCATACGGACACTTGCCCCTGCCTACACAACCCGTATACTTCCTCCCATTATCCGATACAGGAAAAACTGTTATGACGCACAAACTCATCCTTACCGCCCTGCTGGCGTGCGGCGCGGCCTCCGTACAGGCCGGCGCGATAGACGCGCTGAAAAAATTCAACAACGATGCCGACGGACTGAGCGGCACTTTCAGCCAAACGGTTAAAAATAAGAAAAAGACCCAAAATTCAAGCGGGACTTTCCAAATCCTCCGCCCAGGCCTGTTCCGTTGGGAATACAAAAAACCCTATCTGCAAACCATAGTCGGCGACGGCAGCAATATCTGGCTTTATGATGTGGATTTGAAACAGGTTACCAAATCCGACCAGACCCAATCCATAGGCGACAGCCCCGCCGCCATACTGTCCGACAAAACCGCCTTGGACGACAGTTATACCTTAAAGGAAGACGGTTCTGCCAACGGCATAGATTATGTTTTGGCCACCCCAAAAAAAGACAATGCCGGCTACCAGTTCATCCGCATAGGTTTCAAAGGCGAAACTTTGGCCGCGATGGAATTGAAGGACGGTTTCGGCAACCACACTTCTATTAAATTCGGCAATGTGGACACCAGCCCGAAACTCGCACGCGGCAGTTTCAAGTTTACCCCGCCCAAGGGCGTGGATGTATTGACCCAATAGGCGGTTTGGCCACGGCAGGATTTCGACCGAAGGGAAAAACCGATGAAAACCCCTATTCCAACCCTCTTGCTGGCGGCAACCCTGTTTATTGCCTCAGGCGGTGTTTCGGCCGTTTCCGCCTACCGGCTGGTGTGGGAAGCACGGCAGCAAATCGGCCGTACCACCTCCTACGACCCCGCCTATACCCCCCTGCCCTATCCGATGGGGGATGTGCCTGTGGGAAAAGGTGTCTGTACCGATGTCGTCATACGCTCCCTTAGGCGGCAGGGTGTGGATTTGCAGCGTCTGATACACGAGGATATGGTTAAGGATTTTGCGGCCTATCCGAAAAAATGGGGTCTCTCCCGCCCCGACCCAAATATAGACCACCGCCGCGTACCCAATATCGCAACTTATTTCCAACGCAGGGGATATCAGGTTTCGGACGGACGTTATCTGGCCGGCGATATCGTTACTTGGGATTTGGGGCGAGGCCTGACGCACATCGGGATTGTTTCCGACCGCCGCGCCAAAAACGGTACGCCGCTTATCCTGCACAATATCGGAAATGGCACGCGGGAGGAGGATATCCTCCGCCGCTATACGGTTACGGGGCATTACCGCCTGCCGCATTGAATGTGCAAACGCTACGCCCCGCCCAAAAAAAGCCGCCTGAAACCGTTTTTTCGACCCTCAGGCGGATTTTTACCGTTATTTCGATATTTTTAACACGGGGGATTTTCGCCTTTGCCCGGTGTCCCTGCCGTGGCATTATTGTTGTCGGGCTGTCTGTCGAATTTGTCTTCTTCCGCCAATCGCTCGGTTTTCGGCGCTTCCGTTTCATGGGCGGCCGAACGGCCGTCTATTTTGTCTTTAAGCTGGGCTACACCCTGGTTGATTTGCCTGACCGCCTGTGCGGCCGCATCGCCCACTGCCTTGCGGCTGCCGTCTAGGAATTCCTGCAGGCCGCTGGTGTCGTCCCGCGCAAAACCCTGCGCCTGAAGGTCGAATTTCTCGTCATCGGCATCGAAATATTGGATGATGCCGAAAGACAGTTTCTTCGCCACCAATACGGCCGGAAAGGAATTGCGGAAGCTGTTGTAGGCATTTACCCGGCTGTTGTAGCGCTCGCGCCTGTCCAAAATGTCGTTTTCCAGGCTCTCCAACTGCCCCATCAGTTTTTGGTAGGTGGCATCGGCCCTCAGTTGGGGAAAGGACTGCGCCAGCATCTGTATCCCCGCAAAACCTTTGGCAATGTTAAGCTGCATCAGTTGTTCGTGCGCCACATAACCCGAAGCAATCTCGATAATCTGGCTGCTCAACTGCTGGCGTTTCTTCAAACCCGCCTGCAGGTTGGAAAACATCTCGCGGATATTCTGCATGCTGTTTTGCAGCCGGTTGTAAACTTTGACCAGCCACACCGCAAAAACCGCCAACAACGCCAACAGCAAATAAACAACAAACATGAACCTGCTCCCTTTAATCGGAAAATAACGGTCCAATTGTGCCAAAACCGCTCCCCGCTGGCAACCATGCCGAAAACCGTCCCCCAAACAGTCCCGCTATTCGGGCAAACGGGCTTTCAGACGGCCCGCAATCATGCCATAATCGCCGCACGTTTTTTAACCCCCAACGGCCATGAACACCGAATTCAAGCGCATAGGCATCGTTACCCGCCCCGACACGCAGGATATCGCCCCCTGCCTGCACGAACTCGTCCGCTTTTTGCTCGATCAGGATATAGAGGTCTTCCTCGACGACGGCAGTGCCGCCAAACACGGCTGCCCGCCCACCTGCAAGGCTGCCGACAGCAGCCAAATCGGCCGCCTGTGCAGCCTGCTTGTCGTGTTGGGCGGCGACGGCACCTTCCTGTCGGCCGCGCGCCGCGCCGCGCCCTTCCGCGTACCGCTTATCGGGATAAACCAAGGCCATTTGGGTTTTTTAACCCAGGTGCCGCGTGAGAACATGCTGGCCGAACTCGCCCTCATGCTGACCGGCAAACACAGTCCCGAAGAACGCATCCTGCTCGAAACCGGCCTGATACGCCAAAATGAGGATTCGGCCGGCGAACTGGCGCTCAACGATGTGGTCATCTCACGCGGAGGCGCGGGGCAGATGATAGAGTTTGAAGTATTCATCAACCGCGAATTTGTCTATACCCAGCGTTCGGACGGCCTGATTGTCTCCACCCCCACCGGTTCGACCGCCTACGCGCTTGCGGCGGGAGGCCCCATACTGCAGGCGAGCCTGCGCGCCTTCACATTGGTCCCCATCTGCCCCCAATCCATGACCAACCGGCCGATTGCCGTGGCCGACACCTGCGAAATCAACATTTTGATTACCAAGGCGGGTGATGCGCGCGTCCACTTCGACGGGCAGTCCTACACCGACATCCAAAGCGGCGATTTGTTGCGCATACGGCGTTACTGCCACAGCCTGCGCATCCTCCACCCCACAAACTACCAATACTACAAAACCCTGCGTCAGAAACTGCATTGGGGCGAACAACTCGTCCCCATTTCCCGTACCAACATCTGATGCCATTTCAGACGGCATTCAAAACCAAACACACAAACACAAGGAACAACCATGCTGCTGGCCCTTTCCCTGAACGACTTCGTAATCGTGGACAGCCTGAACATCGAATTTCAAACCGGCTTTACCGTACTTACAGGCGAAACCGGCGCGGGGAAGTCCATCACATTGGACGCCATCGGCCTGTTACTGGGCGACAAAGCCGATTACGGCCAAATCCGCAACGGTGCGAAAGAGACCAGATTGTCGGCGCTGTTCGACCTTTCCGGACTGGACGGCCTGAAAGCCGAGCTGCGCGAACAGGGCATTTTGGCGGAAGATGCCGAAGAACTGTCCATACGCCGCGTCATCGACGCCAAAGGCAAAAGCCGCAGCTACCTGAACGGGCAGGCCGCCACCCTGGCGCAACTCAAAAACATAGGCGGCAGGCTTATCGACATACACGGCCAAAACGCCCACCATTCCCTAAACCACGAAGCGGCCCAACGCGAACTGCTGGATGCCTTTGCCGGCCTATCCCCCCTGGCAGCCGAAGTCAAAGCCGCCTACCAGGCCTGGCAGCAGGCCGAAAACGCCCTGAAATACGCAAAAAGCCAAAGCGAGGGCCTGCAAATCGAACGCGAACGGCTGGAATGGCAGCATAACGAAATAAGCCGGCTCAACCCCAAAAAAGGCGAATGGGAAGACATCTGCCGGCAACACGACAGCCTGGCGCATGCCGCGGAGCTGCTTGAAACGGCGGAAGGGGCGGCGGAAATCATCGATGGCGGCAAAGGCCTGCAACACTACGTCTACCGCTGCCGCCGCCTACTTGAGCCCTTGAGCGAAATCGAACCGCGTTTTGCCGAAAGCCTGCAGCTTTTGGCCAGCATCGAAGCCGAATTGGGCGAAGTATCGGCAAACATGCGCCAAACCGCCGCCAAAGCCGACATCGACCCTGCCGAACTGGCCGCACAGGAAGAGCGCATGGGCGAACTGATGAACATGGCGCGAAAATACCGCATCGAGCCGCAGGAACTGCCCGCCAAACTGCTTGAAATCGGAAAAGCCTTGGACGAACTTCAAACCGCCGCCGATACCGAAGCCCTGCAGGCCGCTGCCGCCCGTTGCGAACAAGCCTATCGCAAACCGGCGGCCGAGCTGGCCAAACGGCGGCGGGAGGCGGCCGACAGGCTGGCTGCCGAAACCACCGCCCACATGCAGGAACTGGCCATGAAGGGCGCGAAATTCCATATCGGACTACTTCCCTGCGAACCATCGGCCGGTGGTTTGGAGCAAATCCAATACCAAGTGTCTGCCAACAAAGGCAGCCCGTTGCGGCCGCTGAACAAAGTCGCCTCCGGCGGCGAACTGGCGCGCATCAGCCTTGCCCTGCAGGTCGTTACCGGCCAATACACCCGGGTGCCGACCCTGATTTTTGACGAAGTGGACACCGGTATCGGCGGCGGCGTGGCCGAAACCGTCGGCCGCGCCTTACGCGCATTGGGCAAAAAACACCAAGTATTGGCCGTTACCCACCTGCCTCAAGTGGCGGCCTGCGGCGAACAACATTGGCGGGTAAGCAAAAACAGCGACGGCGAGCAAACCGTCAGCCGCATCGACATACTGGATGACAACGGACGGGTCGGAGAAATCGCCCGTATGCTGGGGGGCGAAATACTGACCGACACCACCCGCCGGCACGCCGCCGAACTGCTGCACATGGCCGGCGAAAACATGCAAAAGGCCGTTTGAAAACCATTTGCAGTAAATTAAAATCAGAATGCCGCCGCAATCGTAAAAGCAGGCAAAACACCCTTGCGCCGCAGCCGAAGTTGCACTAACCTGCCGTCGTCCGGGCATTTGGCAACTGAAAAAACCTTATCCAAATATGGGATGACGGCTGATTCCCCAACATACAAAACGGGGGTTTGATTAAAAAGAAATCCAAAAGATTCCGGCAAATACAAATACGGCATCATATGCGCGCCCGAAGAGATACCCCTCCAAACAAACCCTGCACCACTCCAAAGGGCGTGGTTTCAATCGGAAAGGAAGATTTTATGAAAAAAACAATCACCTTATTGCTGGCTGCCGCCTTTACCGCCCTGCCCGCCGCCGCCAAAGACATAAACATCGCCTCGGACAACTCGGGGCTGCCGCAAAAAACGGTGGACAACATCGCCCAAGTGGCCGTATCGGCGGGCGTAACCGAACCCTTGCACATCAAA
Source organism: uncultured Neisseria sp. (assembly GCA_963550425.1). GTDB lineage: Bacteria > Pseudomonadota > Gammaproteobacteria > Burkholderiales > Neisseriaceae > Neisseria. Next base: position 9,079 of record CAUVCE010000008.1, on the reverse strand, counting down.
AAAACCCCCGGCGGCGTATCCGTAACCGGCGCATCGGGCAGCCACTGCAACATCAAAGTGGAAAACGGCCAAATCAAAAACGTAAGCTGCGGCAAATAGCCTCCGGCACACAACAAAGGCCTCCGAATTTGCCGCAAATTCGGAGGCCTTCAACGCAACCGACAAAATATCAGCAAAAACAATATGCAGCCATTAGACTACTGCCGCGAAAAAACCTCCTCCAGCCGTTCGAGCTTCCTATCCGGCTTCCGCTTCCTGCCGCCGGCCAAACGCGACGCGCTTACCGTCCTTTACGCCTTCTGCCGCGAGCTGGACGATACGGTGGACAATTGTTCCGATACGGGCGTGGCGCAAACCGCCCTGCAATGGTGGCGCGGCGACTTGGCTGCCGCCTGTTCCGAAAAACAGGCAGAGCATCCCGTCAACCGCGCATTGCAATCCGTTGCCGCCGATTTCGGCCTGCCTCATGGCGAACTGGATGAAATCGTCCAAGGCATGCTGATGGATCTGCAGCAAAACCGCTATCCCGATTTCCCCGCCCTTTCACTGTATTGTTACCGCGTGGCCGGCGTGGTGGGGCGGCTGATTGCGCGTATTTTGGGCTTTTCCGACCCCAAAACCCTGCTGTATGCCGAAAAACAGGGCTTGGCGCTGCAGCTGACCAACATCATCCGCGACGTGGGCGAAGATGCGCTAATGGGGCGTATCTACCTGCCGCAGGACGAACTCGGGCATTACGGTGTGGCCGAAAGCGATATTTTGCGGCGCAGGCCGTCCGAAGCATTTGCCCGGCTGATGGCCTTCCAAATCGAACGGGCGCGGCAAACCTACCGCGAAGCGCGCGCCCTGCTGCCCAAAGCCGATACAAAACGGCAAAAGGCGGGGCTGGTTATGGCCGCCGTCTATTATGCCCTGCTGATGGAAATCCGCCGCGACGGCGCGGAAAACGTCCTCCGCTACAAAACCGCCATCCCGCCCGCCCGCAAAAAACGTATCGCCCTGAAAACATGGCTGTTCGGATTTAACCCGTGAAGCGAAAAAAAACCGCCGTCATCGGCGCGGGTTGGAGCGGGCTGTCCGCCGCCGTGCGCCTGGCCGAATCAGGCCAAACCGACATCACCCTGTTTGAGGCAGGCCGGAGCATGGGAGGCCGCGCCCGCACGATGGCTGCGGCTGCCGACGGCTTTTCCTTTCTCGACAACGGCCAACATATCCTGTTATACGCCTACGGCGGCGTGCGCGGGTTAATCGAAACCGTGGGGGGCAACTGGAGGCGCGACTGCCTGAGGCTGCCTTTACAATGGTATCTGGCCGACGGTTTGCGTTTTCAGGCGGCCTGCGGCCTGCCCGCCCCCTTCCACGTCCTTTGGGGCATCATACGGGCAAACGGGCCGGACTGGCGGGACAAGGCCGCCCTGTTGCGCCAGATGCACCGCCTGCAAAAACACATCGGCCACACCGATTGCACCGTTGCCGACTGGTTGGCCGCCCAAGGTTGTTCGGACACCTTGTTAAAAAATTTTTGGCAGCCGCTGGCGTTGGGCGCACTCAACACCCCTGTCGCCGCCGCCAGCCTGAATACCCTGCGCGCCGTTTTGCAGGACGGGGTATGGGCGAAACGGAATGCGGCCGACTACCTGCTGCCCAAAACCGACTTAAACCGCCTGTTGGCCGAACCCGCCGCCCGTTACCTGCAAAAACGCGGCGTCAAAATCCGCACCGCCACACGCGTTCCGCCTTTGCAACTGCTTGAAAACGGCCTTATCTCCTGCAACGGGGAGACATTTGACGCGGTCATACCCGCCGCCGCCCCCTACCACACCGCCGTGCTGCTGCCGCCGCAAACGCCCTCGGACATCCGTGCCGCCTTTGCCGGACAGCCCTGCCACGCCATTACCACCGTATACCTGCGCTATCCCGTCCCGGTCGGCCTGCCCGCCACCGTCTGCGGCTTGGCGGACGGGACAGTTCAATGGTTTTTCCGGCGCGGCGACTTGGGCGGGCAGCCCGGCGAAACCGCCGCCGTCATCAGCGCGTCCGACCAAATAGGCGGCCTGCCGCCCGAAGAATGGATCCGGCGCGCGGATGCCGACCTGCGCCGTATCCTGCCCGGCCTCCCCCCGCCTTCAGACGGCCGCGCCATTACCGAAAAGCGCGCCACCGTTTCCTCCCACGCCAACCGCATCCGTCCCGATTGCACATGGCTGCGGCGGCACAACATCTACCCTGCCGGCGACTACCTGCACCCGCGTTATCCCGCCACACTGGAGGCGGCTGTGCAAAGCGGAAGGGATGCGGCGGAAAAACTGCTGTCCGCCTGCTGGGCATAATTATGAGGCCGAGCGGGGACTTTATGACCGAGAAGGAAAACCGATGTTTCAACACACAGGGCGGCACATAAGGCGCGGCCCTATGTGTTGCCCTACCGGAAGGGGGCGTTACCCCTTCCAGATAAGCCCTGATTCTACCGACCTGAAGGGTGGGGTTTCAACCATTAAGGAAATTTCGATGAACATACTGATTTGCAACGATGACGGCTATCTTGCCGAAGGAATCGCCGTATTGGCGCGGGTGGCGGGCGAATTTGCCAACGTCCGCGTCGTTGCGCCCGAACGCAACCGCAGCGGCGTCAGCAATTCCCTGACCCTTGACCGCCCCTTGCAGCTCAAACAGGCCGACAACGGCTTTTACTATGTCAGCGGCACGCCCACCGACTGCATCCACCTGGCCTTGCACGCCCTGCCCGACTTCAAGCCCGATTTGGTTTTATCCGGCATCAACCACGGCGCTAACATGGGCGACGACACACTATATTCCGGCACGGTTGCGGCCGCGACGGAAGCCTACCTGTTGGGCATTCCGGCCGTTGCCTTTTCCCTGGCAAACCACCAAGGCCGCTATTGGCCGGCTGCCGAAAAAGCCGTTTGGCAACTGCTTTCCCGATTGACGGCGGGGCTGCCGCCTCAGCCCGTTTTATGGAACGTCAACATCCCCGCCGTGGCGGCGGAAGACATACAGGGCTGCAAAATTACGCGGCTGGGGCGCCGTCATCATCAGCAAAGCATCGTGCCGATGCGCAACCCGCGCGGCGAAGAGATATACTGGATAGGGGCGGCGGGCGAGGCGGCCGATTGCGAAGAAGGTACCGACTTTGCCGAATGCGCCGCCGGATTCGTTACCGTTACCCCCCTGCAAATCGACCTGACCGCCTACAACCTGCTGCATGAAACCGACCGTTATTGGCAGGGCGTACTGGATGTGTCAACACGCAGGGCGGTATATAAGGCGCGGCCCTATGTGCAGCCCTGATTTGGAAGGGGTTGCACCCCACCCAAATAAACCCAAACCCTACCGCCCCAAAGGGCAGGGTTTCAACCATTAAGGAAATTTTGATGAAAGCCGATACATGGCCGGATAAAGGCGGCCGCCCGGCTTACAATTACGCCCGTTTTCCCATCAAAACTTTCCCAACGGTTGAAACCCCTCCCTTCATGGCGGTAGAATGCGGGGCTGTTGGGATGGGCATAATCCCTCCCAGCAGGGCAACACATAAGGCCGCGCCTTATATACCGCCCTGCGTGTTGAAACATCATAACGCCCAAAAGGTTTAAGAAACATGTTGAAAAATCCTGCAAAGAACACCGCTGTGGCGGCTGCCGTCTTAATGCTGGGCGCCTGTGCCTGGCTGCAGCAGCCGGCCGCCCCCGTTGTCGAAGGGACAGACAATACCAACACCAATATTTCCACAACATACGGCAGCGTCATCGGCGGCGACAGCAGCAACCCCTATGGCGCGGCACCATACAACCCCGACCGTGCCGGTATCGGGAACGAGGGCGGAAACCAGCCTGCCTATACGCCGCCGACAACCGCCTATATCCCGCCACCCTCACCGCCTTCCCCAGGCAGCACCTATATCCCGTCCAACGCCCCCGTGGACATCAATGCCGCCACCCATACCGTCGTGCGCGGCGATACGGTTTACAATATTGCCAAACGTTACCACATCACCCAAGACAACCTGCGTGCCTGGAACAACCTTTCCGAAGACAATACCATAGGCGTGGGGCAGGTTTTGCGTGTCAAACCGGCCGGTACCGGCGGCCCCTCCGCCAAACCATATACCCCCCCGGCAAACACGGGCGCATCCGCCGCGCCGATGCCCCGGCCGCCTTCCGACACCGCACCGCCTCCCGTAACGGTTGCCGAACAGCCCCGAAAAACCGAAACCCCGCCGCCTGCCGCCACCGTTTCATCCGGCACGACCCGCACGGTCGGAGGCATTACCTGGCAGCGGCCGACAGCCGGTTCCATCATCACGCCGTTCGGCAGCAACAGCAAAGGATGGGATATAGGCGGTACGATGGGGCAGACGGTCGTGGCTGCGGCAGACGGCAGGGTCGTCTATGTCGGCAGCGGGCTGCGCGGTTATGGCAATATGATTATCGTGCAGCATAATTCGATGTATCTGACCGCTTACGGCCACAATCAAACTGTGCTGGTCAAAGACCAAGATATCGTCAAACGCGGCCAAAGCATCGCCCGTATGGGCAACAGCGATACCGATCGCGTCAAATTGCATTTCGAGCTGCGCAAGGACGGCGAGCCGGTCAATCCCGCCAATTACCTGCCTTGATTCAAACTTGAAAGCCAACGGATATCGAAATACGGCGAATCAGCGCCTTTCAGGTTGGTTCGCCATGCCTTTTTGAGAATTATTTTTTGGATTCAACCGCCTGATAAAACATTTTTCCATATACATATATGGCTGAAATAATTATTTTTTCATGCAAGGCGAACCCGCCCGTACGGATGAGGAAGCAAGTGGCTGCAAATGGGAAAATGTTATCTGAAACGGCAACAATATCCGCACCACATCATGACTGTCATTAAAATTTTCCTCCCCATTGCAATCCTTATGGGGATGCTGACCGCCTGCCCCGCGCAAAACGATGCGGCCGGACGCCCCGATACCCTGGTTCTGCAGGGCAATACCATGGGGACGACTTACACCGTCAAGTATCTGGATAAATCCGGTCTGCCCCCGCCGCAGGAAATCCAAAGGCAGATGGACGGCCTGTTGGAAGAGGTAAACCGCCAAATGTCCACATACAGGCCCGATTCGGAAATCAGCCGTTTCAACCAAATGCGCAATACCGGCCGCCCCATGCCGATTTCGGCGGATTTCGCCGCCGTTACCGCCGAAGCCGTCAGGCTGAACCGCCTGACGGATGGCGCGTTGGATGTAACCGTGGGGCCTTTGGTCAATTTGTGGGGCTTCGGCCCCGACAGGCGGATAACCGCAGAACCCGATCAGGAAAAAATCGAACAGGCGGCAAAAATGGTCGGGATAGACAAAATCGTCCTCGCGCAAAACGGCCGAACGGCCTCTTTGGCCAAAACCCATCCCGATGTTTATCTGGATTTGTCCTCCATCGCCAAAGGCTTCGGCGTGGACAAGCTCGCGCTGCATTTGGAGAGTTTGGGCATAAATGATTATTTGGTCGAAATCGGCGGCGAATTGCGCGGTTTGGGCAGAAACGCACAAGGACAGCCTTGGCGCGTGGGCATCGAACAACCCGCCATGCTGCAGGGCGGCGGCACGCAAACCGTCGTCCCCCTGAATCATTGCGCGTTGGCCACTTCAGGCGATTACCGCAATTTCCATACCGACCAACAAGGCAGGCGGCTGTCCCATATTATCGATCCGAAATCCAAAACCCCCATCAGCCACAGGTTGGCCTCGGTCAGTGTGTTGGCCGACAATGCCATGACGGCGGACGGTTTGTCCACGGCACTGTTCGTCTTGGGCGAAGAACAGGCCTTGCGGCTTGCCGAACGGCACGGGTTGGCGGTATTCTTGATTATCCGCAATGATGACGGCGGCTACCGTTCGGAAATGTCCACAGCATTCAAAATGATATCGGAACAACCGTCCTCCCCATGTACCGCCCTCCAAAGGAATCCCTTATGAATACCATTTTCTTCACCTTCGCCCTCTTCCTCCTGGTCATCTTGGGGATGTCGGTAGGCTATATTTTCTCCAAACGCAGCATCAAAGGCAGTTGCGGCGGCATCTCCGCTTTGGGCATGAAAAAAATGTGCGATTGCGAAACGCCGTGCGATTCTTTGCAAAGGCAATTGGATAAGGAAAAGGAAAATAAGGAAAACTAAGTTTAAAATGGGGAAACGGGGATTTCAGACGGCCGGCCGATTTCAAGCCGTCTGAAACCTTCTCCCCGCCCCTTCCGATTTACTGCCCCATATCTTGAAACATTCCGTAAAGACAAAAACAAACATGCTGCTTGATCTGACCCGATATTCCCCTGCCGTCCTATTGAAGGAGGGTAAAGAACTGGCCGTATTGGCCTGGCCCATCCTGCTGGCGCAGGTGGCTGCGGTGGGGGTGGGTTTTGTCGATACCGTCATGGCGGGCAATGTCGGCACAGACGACCTGTCGGCGGTTGCGTTGGGCAGTGCCGCCTTTACCACGGTCCTCATCAGCCTGATGGGCATAATGACCGCGCTGAACCCCGTCATTGCCCAACTGCACGGTGCGGGGGAAACAGGACGGGTGGGTGAAGCGGGCAGGCAGGGGCTGTGGTTCGGCCTATTGTCGGGTTTGGCCGGAATGCTGTTGCTGGGCATATCGGTTCGGCCTTTTTTAAACTATCTCGAATGGTCGGAAAAAGTAGAGGCCATGCTTTCGCAATACCTTTACTTTACCGCGCCCGCCATGCCTGCCGCCATGATACACCGCGCCATTCATGCCTATCTGGCCAGCCTTGGCCGTCCGAAGCCGATAATGTGGGTAAGCTGGGCGGCGCTGCTGCTCAATATTCCCCTAAACTACATCTTCGTATATGGGAAATTCGGCCTGCCCGCATTGGGCGGCGCGGGATGCGGGCTGGCCACACTATTGGTATTTTGGTTTAGCGCGGCTGCCCTTTGGCATTTTGCGGCCAAAGATAACGGCTTGCAGAAATTTGGCTTATGCTGCGGCTTTTCGCGCCCCGACATACAGGCCATAAGACAATATTGGCATTTGGGCTGGCCGGCCGGCCTGTCTTACTTTTTGGAAGTCAGCCTATTCACCTTCATCATGTTCCTGATAACCCGGTTCGGCCAAACAGACGTAGCCGCCCAACAAATCGTCATCAGCCTGACCGGCATCATCTACATGATACCGCAATCCGTGGGTGCGGCCGTTACCGTGAGGGTAGGATTCTCATTGGGCAAAGGCTGGCGGCGTCGGGCGCGTTACATTTCCGGAGTCGGATTCCTAATCGGCATACTGCTGGCGCTGGCCACCATGATTCTGCTGGCCTTCTTCCGCCAACCTTTGGCCGACATATACACCGATGATGCCGAAGTATTGGCGCTGGCCTCTTCCGTATTACTGTTTGCCGCCGTCTTCCAACTGTTCGACTTTACCCAATGCATAGCATCCTATGCCTTGCGCGGCTACAAAATCACCAAAGCGCCCATGCTGGTACACGGCATAGCCTTTTGGGGGCTCGGCCTGCTGCCGGGTTACCTGCTGGCCAACCATGGCGGCCTGAAAATATACGGCTTTTGGACGGCGCTGACCGTCTCACTGGCCGCTGCCGCCATATTACTGGTATGGCTGCTGGAAAAACACAGCCGTATTTTGGCATTGGAACACGGATTCCCAAATGTAAAGGAAAACTGATGGACATCCGCCGCCATACCGATTTACGCCCCCTGCACACCTTCGGCCTGCCCGCCGTTGCAGAATACTTTACCGAACTTCACGACCAAAACGACCTTCCCAAATTATCTTCCCTGCCCGAATTCCGACACGGGCGGGTTGTCTGGCTGGGAGGCGGCAGCAATTTGCTGTTTCGCGGAAACCATGACGGGCTGGTTGTCAAAATCGCCACCCGAGGCATACGCGAAATCCGGCGCGACCGCGATTTCGTCTGGCTGGAGGCGCAGGCGGGGGAAAACTGGCACGGCTTTGTATGCGAAACACTGAAACGCGGCCTGAGCGGCTTGGAAAACCTAAGCCTGATACCCGGTACGGTGGGTGCCGCGCCCATACAGAACATCGGCGCATACGGCGTGGAAATAAAAGACACATTGCACAGTGTGCGCAGCTTCGATGTGAATAGCGGCTGCTTTATCGAACTATCCAACGCAGACTGCCGTTTTGCCTACCGCGACAGCCTGTTCAAACGGCAGGCCGGACGCTATGTCGTCTGTACGGCCACATTCAAACTTGCCCGCCGCTTCTCGCCCAAAACCGCCTATGGCGATTTGGCGGCGGTACTGGCCGATATCTGCAACGGGCGCAGCCCTACTGCCGAAGACGTGGCACAGGCCGTCTGCCTCATCCGCCGCAGCAAACTGCCCGATCCTGCCGTTTTCGGCAATGCCGGCAGCTTTTTCAAAAATCCTCAACTTGATGCCGCAGCAGCCGGCGTGCTGTTAAAAAAATATCCCCGGTTGCCCTGTTATCCCCAAGAAAACGGCAGTGTCAAACTGGCCGCCGGATGGTTAATCGAACAATGCGGTTTGAAAGGTTTCCGTATAGGCGGTGCGGCGGTACATGATAAACAGGCATTGGTATTGATCAACACCGGCCAATCAAACGCACAAGACCTTATGGCATTGGCAGAACACGTCCGTAACGAAGTTTGCAGGAAATTCGGCGTAGATTTGGAAACCGAGCCCAATTGGATTTAACCAAATATCTCCAGATTGCCAAAAAAATCGCCAACATCCGGTAAGGCACAAACAACGGGAGGTTGGCGAATAAGGCAACTTATTAATAAACAAGGTACTATTAATATAGCGGTTGGCAAATTGCCCATGTTATAATCGCCCCCAGCAAGGCTGCTGTCGGGTTAGCGAAACCACTGCCCGAAACCCAGGAATTAAAAGGCTTGCAAAAGAGGCTGCAGCCTTCCCCCAGCACACGGGGATTAAGACAGGGTCAAAACCTGCCCCGCCGACAGCCGTTCCACGGCAGCCTTCCCCCAGCACACGGGGATTAAGACGCCGCTGGTAACGTGGGGTTTGACCGTAACGCGCGGGCAGCCTTCCCCCAGCACAC
>CAUVCE010000007.1:0-25122 GCA_963550425.1 uncultured Neisseria sp. | reverse complement strand
CTGGATTGATAAAACAAATATATTAAGGAGCAATGATGAAAAGCCAATTTATTCAAAATAAGCATTATTGCCTTGAAATCTATTCGAGCACTGTTACCGATTTTTCCCAGCGATCCGAAACCCATGTTTCAGGAAACGGATCGGAGGGTTCGGTAGAAATTAATAGCAAAATCAATAATTATTTAAGATTTTTCTTGTTGATGAAAATGGCATAGAAAAAGATTTCCAAATCATAAACTGGGATTTTCCAATGCGGATTGGACATCATATTCAGGTCTTAATACTCTATAAAAATAAATTTGCTTCGCAAGGGCGGGTTGTTGGTTTAAAAAATATAAACATGAACCAAGTCAGCATAAGTGATGAAGTCATTGATGATTTTACCACGTCAAAATATAAATTATTCAAGTGGTTGGGATACTTGCTACTTGGTTCTATTTTCTTTTTCATGATAATTTTAGGTTCAGGCGTATTTGAAAATTCAATTATGGAGAAAGTTATAAAGTTTGCAATGAATATGGGCTGATCAGCTTTGCAGTTTATCTGTTTCTATCGATACGACTTGCTTTCCATATGAAGAGTAAATTTAAATTCTTGTTAGATAATGTTTAAAAAATCCGAATTTAAATTTATTTAAATACGGATTTTTCTTTGACTTTTATTTTTCCTTATTGCCAATGCTATTGCCACGTCCTAAAAACTGTCCAACTTTGCCAACAAATGCGCGGCCTTGCCCATAAGCTTTTTTCACACCAATCCCTGTTAAAGGACTAGAATGGTTGCCGCCGTTCAGGGTTTGGCGTACAAAATTAACCATAGTGGAAAAACCACCGGCTCCCGCACCACCTGTTAAAGCGGATGCAATGGACGGAATATTGAACGCCACAATCACAAACAACATGGTAACGGTTACGAACATAGGCAGGATACCGAAAATCTGAACCACATCAACAATATCTTCATCTGCCAAATTTTTAATATATGTGTCAAAAAAATTTATTTGCAGGGACATTAGAATCGTGAAAAATGAGATGGTCACAGCATAATTAAAAATCTGACCTATCCAGTTTATTGCATATTGCCGCGTTGATGGAAACAACATCATGCCCAAAAAAAGCGGGCCGATCAACAAAACCATTGCCAGCGACAATTTCGCCACTAGGTAATAGGCAACGACAATACCGAAAAAGATAGCAGACAGTAGGATGATGATGCCGGCTGCCATCAATAATATCATTTTATCGGCTATTTGCTTAAAACCAGTCAGTTTTGCAGATCGTTCCGTAATATTTTCAACAATTTTCATAATACTATCCCAAGCAGTGTCAATCACACTGGATTCAAATTGGCCATTGAACGTGCTGGCTAACCATTCCGGCATTTGATACGTCATATTGGCGATTTTCTGATACTGCCCGGCATTAAACGCACAAGCAATAATAATTAACCATGCCAATGTCCTTTTTGAAAAATCAATAACATTGCCATCAAAGCCGCGACCATATGCGTTCAAGATGATTATCATGAAATAAATACCGAAACCGATTGAGAATAAGGGTGCGATACTGCTAATCAGATTGGCACTTTTATCGAACAAATCCGTCCCCATACTGGTTAGTAAAAAATCGGTTGTGTCTTTCCAAAATGTGCTGCTCATATTGTTTCTTTTCCATCATATGCAGACTGCCTAAAACCGTACTGTACCGGTTTTCAGGCAGTCTGAAAGACTAAAGACAGGCTTTGTAATTGCCGCTACGGATCTGTTTTGCCATACATTCCTGACGTTGCAAATACTGCTGGTCTTGGATTTTTTCCTGTTGTTTGGCAATACGTTCCGCCATATCCAACTTCATCTGCATAGCTTGGATGTAAGCCTGTTCAACGGCGATGCGGTTGGCAAAATCCGCTGCTGCTTTGATATCTTGGGTATTTTGCGCTTGGCGGCCAAGTTCAATCACTTTTTCCATACGCCCTTGCGCGGCTTCCAATGCTTTGATGTTTAGTTGCTGAGTTTTCAGAATCTGCATCAAATTATTTTCATGGGAATATTTTTTGCCGTTCAAATCATCTTGGATATTGCCTGTAACCTTGGCTTTGCCGTACAACTCCGACCATTCGCTGCCTATACCCACCGCTGTATCCAAGGTGCTGCGTGCCACTCTGCCAACATTGCGCATTCCGCTCATGGATTTGACTTGCTTTTCCAATTGTTTCAATTGATCAATCTGGTTTTTAATTTGCTCCGCCAATTGAATACCCTGCTGAATGGATTGGGCTACGGCTGCACCGTCAAATACTGGGATACCCCCGGCCATTATTGGTTGGCTGACCATCAGTAAACCTGAAAGTACCAAAACGGAAATTTTTTTCATGATAAAAAACTCCTTAGTTAAAATAAAAAATCCCTGAAAATTCAGGGGTTAGATTTTACCCATCGCTTTGAGCGCGTCTGCCACGTCTGCACCAAATTGATTGAGTAACTGCTGATACACATCTTCTTGCGTTTTATGTCGCATAGGTTGTCCGTGCTTGCTATCTCGCCGGTCATGTATGGCCTGTATAAACGGTTCATACCATTGATTTACATCATCGCCATGTGTTGCCATGATTTTATGTAACAGTTCGATGTTATCGCTACTGCCCGACAGAAAGACTATTTCATCTTTGAAACCGTACAAGTCCAATTTGACGAAGGCGGATTGTTTGGACTGTTTTACAAGAAAGATACGGCTGTCCAAGGATTTTTTAACCAATTCCTGATACTCTTTGAGCGTCAAACCACAGCGTTCATAACTGCCTGCATATTCCGCATCGGGGTTGGGCAGGAAAATCTTGGTCGGCGTTTGCTGTACAATGGCGGGGAAAATATCGGCTTTAATGGCATCTTCGGGAGATTGCGATACCAAAATCAGCCAAGAGCCGCGTTTACGGTCGGTTTTGAGCATTTTCAGCATCAATTCTTCTGTAAATTTGAAACGCAAGGCACACCAAAATTCTTCAATAATATTGACCAATAAGCCGTTTTTTGCCGCTACCTTGTCCAGCATCAATTCGCGCAAATGGAACAAATACGCCAATACGGGTTCGGTCGGCTTGTATTTATCTTTCAAAATGTCCGACAAATCAAAGCCGATACGCCAAAAGTCATGCGGGTCAAACAGGTTGCGCTCATTATCCAATACCCATGCAAACCGCCCGTTTTCACTGCGACACCATTCGGCCAACCGGACACGCAAACTGTCGGGATTGGTAGTATCATGCGGGATACTTTGCAGCAAATAGCTGAAGCTGCGGTATTCAAAATCCATCTCAAACAGAGCATTGACTGCCGTTTGGATATCGTGGCGTTCTTGCGCGGTTAATTTTCCGTCTTCGCTCCGTCCGCAAATTCCGACTAACTCATACAAAAATTCACGATTAATCGGGGTATCGGGCAGTTGGAACGGGTTTAAGCCAGTTGGTTTGCCTGCTTCAAGCGCAAAGTACGAACCGCCAATGACACGGATGAACAACTCCATGCCCCTGTCCAAATCAAGTGCGAACAAATGCGGATTAAACCGTTCTGTAAACGCCAACAACGAAGTTTGCAGCGTGGTTTTACCCGTGCCGGTCGCGCCCAATATCAGCGTGTGCCCTGCGATTTTTTCACCGATATTGTCTTCTTTGGGATTGGTAAAATGGAAATTGAAGCTGAACAAGGTCTTGGAAACTGTTTGTAAAGGCATGATTGTCGAACCGTCGCCCAAAGGGTTGCCATACTTTTTGCCATATGAATAATTATGTATGCCGAACGTGCAGGCCAAATTTTCTGTTGTTTTGGGGAAGGAACGCGGACGCTCTTTGCTGTTCGGCACTTGCGCGTACCATGTGGACGGCGCGGAATGCCCAGCTTTAGTAAAGCGGTACGCGCCCGAGTTCAAAAACGTGGTGTAGGCGCATGCGCCATTGCTGGCAGTTTCCTGCGGTGTCTTACCGAATACCGCCAAGGCCGCATTGTAATCCCCGAACATCAATTCCCCTGTGGTTAGGCCGCCCATGCCGTATTCCAGTTCTGCAATCTGTTCATGTGCCAAATCGCCCACCGACTGCAGGTTATTGACCTGTTTTTTCATATTGAACACCATTTCATGCGGATTGATGAACAATATGCTTTGCGTGAGCGTAAATTCAAACGGCAGCGTCAGGATTTCCGTCAGAATCTTGGGCTTGCTGATACCGAAATCTTTCAAATCATACATTTGCGCGTATTTCCGAGCACCTTGTTCAGGGCGGATTTCGCAAATATCACTGCCGAAATGCAGCGTTGCCGCAGGAATGATTTGATACGCATCGGTTGCGGTAATCGGAATTGGCGTGTTGTTGCCGTTAATCAGGCTGCCAAAGAACTGATACACCTCGGAAAATCCCACTCCGTGTTCGTTTTCCCATGTGCCTAGCAGGGTCGGGCCATATGGCTCTAAACCCTTCATCAGAATTTGGATTTGCTCTTCGGCTTCTTTGATGCCTGTCGTCAAATCACTGTTTTTGATGATGAGTGTCAGGAAAAAGGTATTTTCAAAATAATCTTCCGTCTGAAAACGCTGCAAATAATGTTCGGCAAACTGTTGGCAGAAATAAGAATGAAAGTCGTATTTCTGATTAAATACAATTTTGCTGCGCCGTAAAGTCGTCCATAATGCAGCCCGATTACCAAAGGTTTTACCGATGGACGAAAATAAGTCTTTCAAGCCTGCAAATTGGGAATAAATGTGCCGCGCATCCACCCCATCAAACGCCAAGCCCTCCATTCTAATAACAAAAGCATAAAAACTGTCGTCAAGCAAAACCATATTATTGGTAACGTGATGACTGATTTTTGGCAGAAACTCGGATTGGGCGGGCAGGCTCTTGAATACCTTGCTGAAGAAATCGCTGAAAATCACTGATTTGTCTCCCATATTTGGTTGAAACAATGGTTGTCGTGCCGTTGAACAACTCTGCATGACGGCGATACAAAAACCATTTAATTTCAATCTTATAAATCTTAAATGCTTGGTCATCATTTGCTGAAATGCTTCGCAATGCCAGGAAAATCGGTATAAGCAATAGCAAAATAAACAATGACTTTCCGCCAAGAAAAGTCATTGTCAGCATGAAAAGCATCATCAGCACGAACACACAAGCCATGAATGGCATCAATGGAATGCCCCAAATCATTGCTTGGCGGTTTAAGCCGTTGAATGTCGGGTATTCCACATCCATATCGTCTGTATCGTTCATGCCTTCATCCTATTAGCCAAATGTCATTGATGAGCCTTTTTGCCATAACCATGCTACCAGTGCGCCCGATGCAGCCGCTCCAACTACCCACATACAGGTTGATAATACATCCATCCATGACTTACGGCCGGACCAGCCTTCAACGCATTGCCATAGCACCACAATTAGCGCGACTACACCCACGAACGCATAAATACCCTTGTAGATTTTGTCTGCCATGCCTTTGGCTTCTGCTTCAAAACCGGCCGCCGATGCCAAAGGTGCAGCACCAATTGCTGCAAACAATGCCACGCTGTGGATGACAGCCTGTATTTTTGATTTTTTCATCGTGTTGTGCATTTTGATTTGGACTTCTGCTATTTCCGGCGCGTATTGCTCGGATTTTTGTCTGATAAATTGGAGTACTTTACTCATTTTATTGTTTCCTATACTAAAAATAAAAAACCGGCACATTTGTGCCAGTACGGTTTGCCCAGTCGGGCGGTTTCAAATGCTTTTGACAGCATTTAAAATTCTTGGAAAATATCCCATTCCTGTTTCACTGAAACAACCGCATTGCGGTTATCTCCAGCTATCGTTTTGTTTGGCTGTTCTGCCTGTTGCGGCATGGGGGTATAAAGTTCAGGCTTCCTGTCATCGCCGTTTCCCTGCGTGCTTGGCTGTGGAACATAGCTGGTTTTTATCAAAGAAGATTTCCCAGAACGGCTGCTGTTGTTCGACTTTAAACCGTTTGGAAACAAAATGGTCTGATGAGGGGAATTATTGGATGCCGACATGATGACTTTGCTTACATAGGGCGGCTGTCCTTTGAAATCACTGCGGAAGCCAAATTTAAAATTGCCCGAGTAATAACACGAAAATGCTTTTTGCAAAGCATCCTGTCCGTTACCTCCGGCGCGATCAAAACAGGATTTTAGAATTTGTGCGCCCGCATTGATGTTTTTGCACGGTTCAAATACCGTTTCATAATTTAGTCCATAAGTATTTAAATTGTAACGGTTTACTTGCATCAAACCCATGCTGAAATTCTTTCCTTGTGTGTGTAATGCTTTGGCGGTTGATACCGCTTCGGCCAGTGTACGAGGCTGCCGTTGCAATTTTCCTTTTACGACCCCAATCGCATACGGATTAAAGCCGCTTTCCACCCGCGCCACGGCTTGCAATGTGTTTGGATGTACTCCGTTACTGCATTGCTGCGCCAAATCATTAAAACGCGTGATAATTGACGGCATAGCAAGAACAGGTAGGGCGGTTGTCATCGTTGCCCCCATCATCAAAAAATAGGCTAATTGCATTAAAAGACCCTCTAAATTGATTCAGTAAAAAAAAACACACTTAAAACAGCGAACAATCGCAGTCTTAAGTGTGATTCTTATGTGTCCAAATTGCGTCACAATACGTTGATATTACGACTGTATATGATGGATTGTACGGGCATCACTTTTTGAATTTTTAACTTAAAATCAATTAATTAATTTTTGATGGTTTTGTCGTTTGCGGACTGTTAATCCGCAGGTCGCTGGTTCGAGCCCAGCTCGGGGAGCTAGGAAGCCAAGTTTAAAGACTTGGCTTTTTTAATGCGACATTTCAATTTTTCTCAATAATTCGCATAGCGCTTGGGCGCGGTGGCTCTCCGCATTCTTCATTTTTTCAGATAATTGGGCAACAGTAAGGCCGTATTTGGGCAAGTAAAAATGCGGGTCGTAGCCGAAACCGTTTGTACCTTCGGCTTGGTTCCGCCACTGTCCGTGCCAGAAACCTTCGGCGATGACGGGCTGCGGATCATTTTCATGCCGAAGCAGAACAAGGACGCAGACATAGTAACAACTTTTATCGGAGCAGTCGGCAAGGTCGGCGGAGAGTTTGGCATTGTTGGCAGTATCGGATTTTGGATTGCCGCCTGCATAACGTGCCGACAATACACCTGGTGCGCCGCCCAACGCGGGTACACAGATACCGCTGTCGTCGGCCAGTGCGGGCAGGCCGCTGTTCTTTGCCGCGTGGCGGGCTTTGGCCAGTGCGTTTTCAACGAAAGTACCATAAGGCTCGGGGCATTCGGGTATGGAAAATTGCGATTGCGGCAGGATTTCATACCCCAAAGGATCAAACATCTCGACAAATTCCCGCAATTTGCCCGCATTTCCGCTGGCTAGGACGATTCGGTCAAACATGGCGGTTTCTTTCAGGCGGTAAGTTTTGCTTTAAGGAATGCTCGCGTACAAGCAATGCCAAACAAACAAACTGGCCGATGGCGGCGGTAAAAGAAAACAAAAAAAACGCCATGGCAAACTGCCGGCTTTTGACGGAGTAAAGATACGCGCCTGCCGCAATCAGGGCAATGAATAATAGGGTAAATAGGATTGTCAGCAATAAAAACGCTCGTCGTTTGGTCATTGTATGGAAAATAATGATTTTGGTATTGTAATTATAACTGCTTAAAAGGTTTTAACCCATAGGCATGTTATAACTTCTTAGGACTTTACTAAATATAGCGGATTAACCAAAAACACTACAACATGTCAATACTGCCTGTACTGTCTGTAGCTTGCCGCTTTGTTCCGTTTCTTATCAACCCACTATATTTTAATATATTGATATTTTTTATTGATTGGCCGACTTGGCAATGGCTGCACCTTTGCTGCGCAAGCCCAGGGCGGACGAAGCAGCCGGCATACCGCGTTCCTGCCGTACTTTGGCTACCATTTCTCCAACTTTGGCCATAGAGGCATCCCAATTGTCGCCCTTGAAACTCATTTTGTATTTTCCGCCAACGATAATGGTCGGCGTACCGTCAATATTGAATTGTTCGGTCAGTTTGCCCATTTGTTCGGCTTGTGTGGGGTTGGCAAACGAATCGTAGGCCGCCAACAGCTTTTTACTGTCAAAAGTTGTTTGCTTATCCGCCCATTTACGGAATACGGAGGGGACGTTCAAGGGGATTTTTTGTTCGTAAACAGCGGTAAAAATCGGCATATTGGCTTGATATTTCAAGCCGCTGCTGTTTACTGCCGCCGAAATGCGGGCTAAGCCCATCATTTCGGGTTGCCATACCACATGTATGGGGCGCAAATAAGTGTCTTTGGACCAGGCCTTGCTGTGCTTTTGCAAAACCGGTTCGAGTTTGTAACAATGTACGCAAAAATATCCGAAAAATTCTGCTACTTCAATTTTATCTTTTTCTAATTGGGGCAACGGGTTGCTTAATACGACATAGTCTTCGCCCTCCACCAAAGCAGCTTGGCCGTATGCGGCAAAACCCGATATCAGGGCGGCAAGTAATGTGTGTTTCAGTTTCATGAAAATTTCCTTTTGGTTGAAATCCCGCCCTTTGGGACGGTGGGGTTTGGGTTTGCTTGGAATGGGTTATTATTCCGATAGCACATTTTTATAAAAAGGCAGATTTTTTAGTGGATTAATAAAAACCACTATAGCATAGCCGCATCTATATTATTCCATTATCATTTTAATCCACTATATTTAAAATAGGCAGGGTGGTTTTATTAATGTGATGGGCGGACAAAGCTGTCTATGTCCTGCTGTTTTAATTTGTCGCGGGTTTGTGCGGCGGCTTCAGCATCCATCGGGGGGGTCTGTACGCGGTACATGGTTTTGCCTTGCACGGTGGCGGTTGCGATTTCGGCCTGTACGCCGGCGGCACGCAGTTTGTTGCGCTGGGCTTCCGCTTTGTCTCGGCTGCTGTAAGAGCCGGCCTGTACTACTACAGCCCCGCCTTTGCCTTTTTTGCCGTTGTCAGGCTTTGCTTTGCCGTCTGCTTCGCGTGCGGCCGCTTCGCGCGCCTTTTCAATGCTGCCGCTGTTTAGGATTTGTTCGGGAGTGGGTTTGGGTGTGCGTTTAGGCTCTTTTGGCGCGGGCTTTTTATGTTCGTTCGTTCGTTCCGGCAGTTTCTTTTTGGTTTTCGGTTCAGATGGCGGTGGCGGTATGTCGGGTTCGTCATCCGGATTTTCAGGCTGTTCCTCAGGCTCTTTGGGTTTCGGCTGTTCTGTTTTAGGTTGTTCGATGATGACGGGTGTGCCGGAAGAAGGCTGTTCGGAAGGTTCTTCCTTATCTTCCTTGGGCTGGGGAGGGTTTTTTTTCTGCGGTGTCAGGACTTCCGGCGGCGGCAGTTCGGTTTCGACCACGGGGGTTTTGAAGTCAGTGTTGGGGTTTTTGTTCAGCATGAAGACTAAGCCGCCGATGATGACGGTGGCCAGCAGCAGGCCGAGTATGAATGAGGTCAGGCCTTTGCCGTGTGGTTTTGTCGTGTACATGGTTGTTCCTTGTCGGTTTGAAAGCCTGCGTGTGCGGCAGGATTTCGGTTGTGTGTGCGGGCTGTGTTTGGTCATTTATCGTTAATATTGAAAAATAATAACGGCATTTGTGTTGTTTATCGGCAGCCTTATTCTAGCAAATATTCAAATTGGCGGCATGACGGTTTTTTTGAAACTACCCTGTCTTGGTTTTTCACAGGCTGCGGCGGAAACCGACTGCTTTCAGGATATGGCTGCGGACGACGGTTTCATCTCCGGCCAAATCCGCCAGTGTCCTTGCCACACGGAGGATGCGGTGGAAGCTGCGGGCGGACAGGGAAAGTTTTTCCAACATGGTGCCTAGAGTTTCTCTGGCTTCGCCGCCGATGGCGGCTTTGTTGTCAAGGTCGGATGGCGATAATGCGGCATTGGGTTTGCCCTGCCGTTTTTGCTGCCGCTGCCGCGCCGCCAGGACGCGTTTTAGGACTTCGGCGCTGCTTTCGCCCGCCTGTGCCTGAATCAGGTCGGAGGCGGGCAGGGCGGGTACTTCGATGACCAAGTCGATGCGGTCGAGCAGTGGCCCCGATATTTTGTTGCGGTAACGCCGGATGTTTTCCGCGCTGCAGCCGCAGGTTTTGGTCGGATGGCCGTGGTAGCCGCAGGGGCAGGGGTTCATGGCGGCCACCAGTTGGAATTCGGCAGGGAAGACAGCCTGGCGGGAAGCGCGCGAAATGTGGATTTCGCCGCTTTCCAAGGGTTCGCGCAAGGCTTCCAGCACTTTTCGGTCGAATTCGGGCAATTCGTCCAGGAAAAGTACGCCTTTGTGCGCCAGTGAGATTTCGCCCGGCCTGGGGTCGGAGCCGCCGCCGACCAGCGCGACGGCGCTGGCGGAATGGTGGGGGGACGAGAATGGCCGGCGGCGGCCGGTTTGCGGTGTGTGCCCGGGCAGCAGGGAATGCAGCATCCATACGGCGATGCGTTCTTCATTGTCCAACGGCGGCAGGATGGACGGCAGGCGTTGTGCCAACATGGATTTTCCGGTGCCGGGCGGCCCCATCATGAGCAGGCTGTGTCCGCCGGCAGCGGCAATTTCCAAGGCCAGCCGCGCGGTGTGTTGGCCTTTGACGTCTTTTAAGTCGGGGCAACCGTTGTTCCCTTGCTCTTCGGTATTATCGGGCAGGCTGCGTTGCAGGAGGCGGCTGCCGTTAAGGTGGGCGGCCACTTGGTTCAGGTCGGCCGCACCGTAGGCGCGGATTTCTTTTATCAGGGCGGCTTGTTTGGCGTTTTCAGACGGCAGGATGAAGTCCCGCCCGTCCTGCCGCGCCCGCCATGCCATAACGGTCGCGCCGCGTATCGGCCGCAATGCGCCCGACAGCGCCAGTTCGCCGGCAAATTCGTATTCGTCCAAGGCATCAGGGACGATTTGGCCTGATGCGGCCAAAATGCCGACGGCAATGGGCAGGTCGAAGCGGCCGGATTCTTTGGGCAGGTCGGCAGGAGCCAGGTTTACGGTGATTTTTTTGGCGGGAAATTCAAAGCCCGATTGGATGATGGCCGCACGAACGCGGTCGCGGCTTTCTTTAACCTCGGTATCGGGCAGGCCGACTATGTTGAATTGCGGCAGGCCGTTGGCCAGGTGTACCTCTGCCTCTACGGGAAGGGCGTTTGTGCCGCTCAACGCGCGGCTGCGGACGACGGCTAAGGTCATGGCTTCAAACGGCCTGTCCGTCTTCGCCGCCTGCGGCTTTTTCCGTTTCTTCAACCCCTTCTGTTTCCGCAATAAGCGGCAGTGCGGCTTCCAGCTTGGCCAGCCGCGCTTCGAGTTCGGTCAGGCGGATGCGGGTTTTGATCAGTATTTGTTGTTGGATGTCGAACTCTTCGCGGGTAACGAGGTCTACTTTGTTGAATGCGCTGCCCAGTACGGCCTTGATGTTTTTTTCAACGTCTTTGATTGGGCTGCCGGCAACGGCATCGCTGATTCTTCCGGAGATTTCGTCCAGGATTTTCGAACCGAACATGGTCTTTTCCTTTTGTGTCTTGCGGGTGGGGATGGGCGGCATTGTATAGTCAAACGGGCCGCCTGAAAACTCTTTGGGGTTTTACAGCCATGCGGACAGGCCGCCGGTGTCGATGTCCCATTCCCAAACGCCGTTTCGGTTTTGGCCGTTCAGGCCGCGCAGGAACAGGTAGCGTATGCGTATGGTTTTGAACGGGTGGTTGCGGCTGCGGAAATAGCGGGCGGCTGCAAGGGCGTAAATCCAAGCCTGAAGGTAGTAGTGGTGTTCGGCCATCGCCAGGTTCATGGCGTTGGGGCCATAGGCGGCACTGTCGCCGCCCAAATGGTTGGATTTGTAGTCTATCAGGCAGGCGCTGCCGTCTGAAAGCAGGCAGGTCAAGTCGATAAAGCCGTTCAAAAAGCCGTTTAATATGCCGAAATCGAGTTGTTTTGCGGCGTTCAGGCATTCTTCGGGCAGGCCGGCATTGGCGAAATACCGTTGCAATTGGTCAAACGGCAGGCGGTTGAAGTGCATGACGAAACCCATTTCGGACAAATGGTTGGCCGGCGGGATATCGGCCAGGGTTTTGCCGCCGGCCAGGGGGGTGTGGGCGGTTTGCCCGGCCATTTTGCATACGGCGGGCAGCCATTCCTGTGCGAAACCGTAACGGGTCAGCGTGTCGGCAATATTTCCGGCCTGTTCGGCGGCGGGTTTTCTGAAGCGGTATTTCTCCAATATTGCGTGAAGGCACAGGCCGGCGGCTGCGCCTCGGGGAAAGTGGAAGATATCGAAATTTTCGGTATTGCCTACTGTTTCTTCGGCAGGCATTTCTTCGGCATAATCGGTTTCGCCATCGTCTGCCACACCGTGGGTCAGGTTGCGGGTAAGGCCGGTAAAGCTGGTGTGGCGGATGAAGCGGAAACGCCTGGGCGGGTATTCGGCGGCGCGGTATGTGATGCCGGCGCGGCGGCGCGTTTGGCAGGACGCGCTTTGCGGTGCGCCTTCCTCCCAGCATATTTCTGTATTGTTTGGCGCGTCCTTAACCCATTTTTGCCAATTGTCGTACAATTTTTTCACACGGTCTTCCGCTGCTTCATAAGCCTCTTGGACGGCGCGGCGGCTTGCCCCTCCGTCCCCCTCCAACAGATAGGCGAACGGGTTGCGCGGGGTGCTGCGGCAGTGGGCGGCATAAATAACGAGTTGTTCTTGGGCGCGGGTTAGGGCAACGTAAAGCAAACGCAGCCTTTCCCCCAGGTCTTCATCGGCCAGTTGCTCCCGGTCGGCTTCGCTCATTTGGGATTTTTCCAGCAGCTCGCTGCCGCCGTGTTCGCGGTGCAGGATTTGCCAGTTGTCGGCGGCGGCATCGGATGTGTCCCATGAAAACGGGCAGAATACGATGGGGTATTGCAGGCCTTTGGCGGCGTGCACGGTAACGATTTGGAC
This sequence comes from uncultured Neisseria sp., assembly GCA_963550425.1. Classification (GTDB taxonomy): domain Bacteria; phylum Pseudomonadota; class Gammaproteobacteria; order Burkholderiales; family Neisseriaceae; genus Neisseria. Next base: position 12,176 of record CAUVCE010000007.1, on the reverse strand, counting down.
AAGTTCCTCATCGCTTTCCAGCCTAAGCGTGTTGCTTTCGGCCACGGTGTCGTCGCGCATTTGCGCCAGCAGCCATTGATGCAGGGAGGACGGGGTATGGCCGGTTTCGTCTTCGGCGGCCAATAATTCGGCCAATTGCCAAAAATTGGTCAGGCCGCGTTCGTCTTGGGCGGCCAGCAGGCGGCCCTCTATGCCGTATTCGGAGGCAAAGCGGCAGATGGCGGCATAAATGCCTTGCTGCTGCCAGATTTGCAGGGTGTTTTCGGCGGCGGCAATGTAGGATGACAACAGGGCTTCGTCTTGGTTCAGGCTGTAGAGTTCGGCGGCGGTTTGTCGGAACAGCGTGCCGCCCAAGATGAAGCGCAAGGGTCCGGTGCGCCGGGGGTCGAGCCAAAAGCCCAACAGGGAAGCCAGCGCTTCGGCTTCCTCCGTGCCAAAGACGCTTTCCCTTTGGACGGAAACGCTGGGGATGTTGCGGTTGAGCAGGCTGCGTTTGATCAGGCGGCCCTGGTTATGGCTGTGTACCAAGACGGCGATTTGGCCGGAACGCAGGGCTTCGCCGCCGTAGTTTAACCCTCCTTCGGCGGCTTGGTTGATTAGGCCTGCGATTTCATCGGCACAATATTCGGCGGCACGGTTGCGCAACGATGCTTTGCCGCCGCCTTCGTGTTCGGGGTCGTGCAGCCAGCGGATACGCAGGGCGGGCCGGGGCGGATGCAGGCTGAGGCGGTCGGGTTTGTCGGCCGCATGTACTTTGGGGTAGCCGATATTGTCCAGTATGAAGGGTTTGGTTTTGTCTTCAAACAGCCGGCTTATGTTGTCAATCAGCGCGTCCCGGCTGCGGTGGTTTTCGCTCAATGTGTAGTGGAATTGCGCGTCCTCGGCGGCTTGGAGGTAGGCGTGGATGTCCGCCCCCCTGAAGCTGTAAATGGCTTGTTTGGGATCTCCGACCAAAAACAGGGGGTTGCCGTGTTCGATAAATGTGCTGCGGAAGATTTCGTATTGCAGGGGGTCGGTGTCTTGAAATTCGTCTATCAGCGCCAACTGCCAGTTGTCGGCCACGGCCGCCGCCAGTTGTTCTTTGTGCGCGCCTTCGGTCAGGGCAAAATAGGCATCGAGCAGCAGGTCGTCGGGCGTGCGTTCCTGACGGCAGTGCCTTTGGCCGTATGAGGTTTGGCGGACGTATTCGAAAAAGTCAAGCTGCAGGGCGATAAGGGCATCGCGGGCTGCTTCGGCCAGCTCGTCGGCGGCGGCGCGCAGGTTGTCGAAAAAGGATAATTCGGCCAAATCGGACGCATCGGGCTTTTGCCCTTTTTTTATCGAAGCCTCAAGATATTGTGCAGAAAATATGCTTTCGTCCTTACTGTTGCGCAGGTTTTTGGACAGCCTGCCGGCAGGTATGTCCTCGTGCTGCAGCAGGGCGGCCAGTTCGGCAAATTTCCTTTGGTAGACGTCTTGGCGGAATTTCTGCCCGTTCAGGGCGGGATGGACGCGCCAGAAGCATTCGGTCAGCCGTTCGAAGTTTTGTTTTAGCGACTGCCACAGCCGTTGCGCCCTTTCGGTTGCGGCTTCAAACGTGTCGGCCGGCCGTCTGAAAGTCAGGGCGGGACGCGCCATACAGGTTTTGAATTGTCCGAGCAGTTTTTCGGGGGTCAGGCCTGCTTCGAAGGCAAGTTTGGCGCGCACGGGGTCGTGTGCTACGGACTGCCGCCAGAAATCTTGGGCATAGGTATGCAGCAGGCGGTTTTCGCCGTTGTTCAGGGCGACATCGAAGGGGACTTGGCACAGGAAGGCATAGTCGCCCAGCAGCCGCTGGCAGAAGCCGTGTATGGTATAGATGGCGGCATTGTCGAATTGGGACAGGGCGGCTTTCAGGCGCAGGACGAGTTTTTCGCGGTTGGGTTCTTTTTCGGCTGCCTTGTCCAGCAGGCCCTGCATGAAGAGGTCGGCCTTTTCGGGCAGTTTGTCGCCGCGCAAACGGCGCAGGGCTTCGTCCAAACGGTCGCGCAGTCGGGTTTTGAGTTCGGCGGTAGCGGCTTTGGTGAAGGTAACGACCAGTATGCGGTCTACCGGTATCTGTTCCAACAAAACGAGGCGGGCAAACAGGGCGGCGATGCCGTAAGTTTTGCCCGTACCGGCGGAGGCTTCGATCAGCGAGGTGCCGGAAACGGGGATTTCCAGGGGGTTGAATTCGGTGGCGGAATAGGGCATGGCGGCAAGACGGGATATTTTTCGGGCGGTTATTATATAGCCAATCTGCAGGTTTTCGGTTATTGTCTGGCGTTTTGTGAAAATGGTTTTTTCAGATGGTGCGGCAATGTTCCGACACACAGTGCGGCACATAAGGGGCGGCCCTGTGTGCCGCACTCACTGGTTTGGAGGGGGTAACGCCCCTCTCGAAATAAACCCTACACCGCCGCCCGGAAGGGCGGGGTCTCAAGCATTAAGGAAATTCCGATGAACGACAAACCCAACTACATTACCCCGCGCGGCTGGCAGGCATTGAAAGACGAACTTTACCGGCTTGTGCATAAAGAGAGGCCGGAAATCGTTCAAATCGTCAATTGGGCGGCATCCAACGGCGACCGCAGCGAAAACGGCGACTACCTGTACGGCAAACGCCGGATGCGCGAAATCGACCGCCGCATCCGCTTTCTGACCAAACGGTTGGAGAACGCGCAAGTGGTCGATCCCGAAACCCGCGAACATACCGACCAAATATTTTTTGGCGCAACGGTTACCCTGTTGCGCGGCGACGGCAGCGAACAGACGGTTCGGATAGTCGGTGCGGACGAAATAGATACCGCGAAAAACAAAATTTCTTGGAATTCCCCGCTGGCGCGCCGCCTGATTAAAGCCAGGGAGGGGGATGAGGTCGTGCTGCATACGCCGGAGGGCAGGGAGGAAATCGAAATATTGGAAGTGGCCTATATTGCCATAGAATGACATAACAAAAAGCCGTCCGTTCGAAAGGCTTTTTGTTTGCACCGTATCGGCCGTTTAAACCGCCTGCCAGGCAGAAAACACCTTGGTGAAACCGCAACCGTTGATTCGCGGGTCAAGTTGCGGGGCAATGACCTTGTCCCATGCCGTGCGGCAGGCGCCGGTAGAGCCGGGCAGGCAGAAAATCAGCGTGCGGTTGGCCAGTCCGGCAGTGGCGCGGGATTGGATGGCGGACATACCGATTTCCTGCAAAGAAACGGCGCGGAAGGCTTCGCCGAAACCGGGGATATGTTTGTCAAACAGGATTTCAACAGCATCGGGGGTAACGTCGCGGTCGAACATACCCGTACCGCCGGTAACCAGCACGACCTGTATGGCGGGGTCGGCGATGGCGACGGAAACGCGGGCGCGGATTTCATATAACTCGTCGCGGCACAAACCGCGCGAATGCAGGATATGGCCGCCTTCCAAGGCCGCATCTGCCAAATAATCGCCGCTGCCGTCTTGGGCGGCGGTGCGCGTGTCGGTTACGGTGAGAATGTGGATACTGAATGGGCGAAAACCGCCGCCGTCGTGGTGCATGTCAGCCTCCGGTCATGGAAAGGTTGGTAATCAGACCGACTTTCCGATTGTGCAGATAGTGGTGTTCGGGTTTTTCGGCCACGGTTTGGTGCAAAAACTGCCTCAGCCCCTCGCGGTCGCCTTCGCGCAGGAAGGGGCGCAGGTCGTAAGATGTGCCGCCAAACAAACACAGGTGCATACCGCCTTGTGCGGTTACACGCAGGCGGTTGCAGCTTTGGCAGAAATCTTTGCTGTAGGGGGCGATGAAGCCTATGCTGCCGGCAAAGTCGCGGTGGACGTATTCGCGGGCGGGGCCGGCATGGGGCTGGCGAGGCAGCAGCTGCCAGCCTTCGCGCTGCAGGCCGCGTTCGATTTCGGCAGCCGACAGGTGTTGGCTTTGAAACAAGGAGAGGTTGTCGCCGGTCTGCATCAGTTCGATGAAGCGCAGGGTAACCGGACGGCGGCGCACAAAGGCCAAGGCATCCGCCAAAGTACCTTCGGCATAACGGCGAAGCAGCAGGGTGTTGATTTTGACGGCATGAAAACCATCGGACAATATTTGGTCCAAAGCGTTCAATATATTGGCGCATTCCCGCTTGCCGGTGATTTTGAAAAAGGTATCGGGATTGAAACTGTCTATGCTGATATTGAGTTTGTCCAAACCGGCGGCGCGGTAGGCGGGAAAGAGTTTGGCCAGCCTGAAGGCGTTGGTGGTCAGCGCCACGTTTTCGATTTGCGGCCGGGATTTGCAGACGGCGATGATGTCGGCCAAATCGCGCCGCAGTGTCGGCTCTCCGCCAGTAATGCGGATTTTGCGCGTGCCGTTGGCGGCAAATACGGAAGTCAATGTTTCGATTTCGCGCAGAGTCAGTTCGTCCGGCTTGGCCTTGCCCTGATAGCCGTTAGGCAGGCAATAGGTGCAGCGGTAGTTGCACAGGTCGGTTACCGACAGGCGAAGGTAGCTCAGGCGGCGGTTGAAAGGGTCGGTCAGGTTGGTATCGTGCATCGGTACTCCTCGCGGGCGGCAGGCGGCCGTATTTGGTGTGTGTGGCTGAATATTATATGGCGGATTAACAAATTCGTATTGTTTTATTGGTTATTTCGCTATTTCTTAATTATAGCGGCATTGACGGATTCCCGTCCCGATTCGGCTGCCGGACGGTCGGATTTTACCGTCCCGAGCGGGTGTGGCCCAACCGCTGCGGCAGCCGGTCGGATGATTTTACAAAAAGGCGTCGGCAAAAGGCTGCACCACGACTTCGGTACCTGCGGGCAGCGAACCGCTTTCGGCAGGCAGGACGATGTAGGCGTTGGCCAGCGATACCTGCAGGATGCGGTGCGAATCTTGTTTGCCGCAGGGTTCGGCCAGCCAGCGGCCATCTTCGCCCTGACGTATGATGCCGCGCTGGATGTCGGTGCGGCTGTGGTTTTTTTGCACGGCGGCGGCAAGTGTGGCGGTAAAACGCAGGGGTTGTGGGATATCGGACGCGCCGCAAAGCTGCCATAGGGCGGATTTCAGGAAGATGTCGAAGCCGACAAAGCAGGATACGGGGTTGCCCGGCAGGCCGAAACACCAGGTTTTGAGCATTTGGCCAAATACGAAGGGCTTGCCCGGTTTCAACGCGACTTTGTAATGATGGATGCTGCCTATGCGCGCCACGGCTTCGCGCATGAAGTCGTAATCGCCCACGGATACGCCGCCCGTGGTTATCAATACGTCCGCCACTTGGATGACTTCGTTCAAAACCTGCAGGACTTTTTCCAAGTCGTCGGGCACTTGGCCGAAATCTATGACTTCTATGGGCAGCCCGTTCAGGCGGGATGCCAGCATATGGCGGTTGCTGTCGTAGATGCGGTCGGTGCGGTCGGTGGGCGTGCCGGGGTCGAGCAGTTCGTTGCCGCTGGAAAGGATGGCGACTTTGATTTTGCGGTAAACGGGCACTTGGGCATAGCCCAATGCGGCCAGCAGCATGATGTCGGCTTGGCGCAGGATGCGCCCGGCGGTCAGGACGGTGTTGCCGGCGGCGACTTCTTCTCCGCCGAAACGGATGTTCGCGCCTTCTTTGACGTTTTCCTGCAGGGTGATGCGGCCGTCTTCCAATAGGACGTTTTCTTGTACGGTAACGGTGTTGCAGCCTTGGGGGACGACCGCGCCGGTCATGATGCGTATGCAGGCATCTTCGGCTATTTCGCCTTTGAATGCCTGTCCGGCAACGGATTCGCCCGCAATCCGCCATACGCTGCCCGCTTCCGCCGGACGGGGCAGGGCGTAGCCGTCCATGGCGGAGATGTCGGCGGGAGGGATGTTGACGGGCGAGGCAATGTCTTGCGCCAACACGCGCCCCACGGCGTTGGCCAGTGCGGCGTTTTCGCTCTCGGGCTGCCGGTATTGTTGGGCGATTTTACCGTGTATCAGGGCTTGCAGCTCGGCAACGGAGGTCAGTGCCATATGGTGTTCCTTTGCTTGGTTCGGTGCGGGGCGAACCCCGTTTTTTTGGGAGGATTAAATTCAAACCGATATGGCCGAGGTTTGAATTTAATCCGCTGTGTTTTCAGAACATCTGAATCAGCACTTGGCTTCGGCGTTCTTACGCGCGTAGTACCACCAGTTGATTAACAGGCAGACGAGGTAGAAGATGATGAAGCCCGTTAAGGCGGCATTCACGCTGCCGGTTTCGGCCAGGGAAGTGCCGAAGCTTTTGGGGATGAAGAAGCCGCCAAAGCCGGCAAAGGCGGCGGAAAAGCCGATAACGGCGGCCGCTTCGCGGTTTGCATCCTGCACGGCTTTTTCGGGGGTGGACTGGCCTTTGTCCAAGCGTTTCTGATGAAAGATGGAGAAAATCAGAGGCACTTGGATGAAGGTGGAGGCATTGCCCAAGCCGCTTAGGGCGAACAGTAACATAAAGCTGGCAAAGAAGCCTATGAAGCTCAATGTGCCGCCTTTGCCGCCCGAGGGCAAAAACAGCATCACGCCCAATACGCCTATTATCATGCCTATGAATACGATTTGGGTGGTGCGCGCGCCGCCGCCCCATTTGGCGGATATCCAGCCGCCGGCCGAACGGGTCAGTGCGCCGGTGAGGGGGAACAAAAAGGCGAATTTGGCCGGTTCTACCCCGGGATAGAGCAGTTTGGTCAGGAAGGGGAAACCGGCGGAAAAGCCTAAAAACGAGCCGAATGTGCCAAGGTAGAGGATGCACATCAGCCAGTTGTGTTTGCGTTTGAAGATGACGGACTGGTCGGCAAAGCTGGACTTGGCGGATGCCAGGTCGTTCATGCCCAACCAGGCCAGGGCGGTAGACAGGAGGATGAAGGGCACCCAGATGAAACCTGCGTTTTGCAGCCAGATTTGTTTGGTCTGGTCGCCTTTCACCCAAGTTTGCGCCTCGCCACCCCATACGCCGAATACGGCGGCGGTAATTACCAGGGGGACGACGAATTGTACGGCCGATACGCCCAAGTTGCCCAAACCGGCATTCAGGGCCAGGGCCGTGCCTTTTTCGGATTTGGGATAGAAAAAGCTGATGTTGGCCATGCTGGACGAGAAGTTGCCCCCGCCCAGGCCGCACAGCAGGGCCAGTATCACCATCACGAAATAGGGGGTATTGGGGCTTTGTACGGCAAAGCCTATCCCCAAGGCGGGCAGCAGCAGGCTGGCGGTGGACAGGGTGGTCCATTTGCGGCCGCCGAATATCGGTACCATGAAGGAATAAAAGGCACGAAGGGTGGAGCCGGACAGGGCAGGCAGGGCGGCCAGCCAGAAAAGTTGGTTTTCGTCGTATTTGAAGCCTATGTTGGGCAGGTTCAATATGGCTACGCTCCATACCTGCCACATGGCAAAGGCCAAAAACAGAGCCGGAATGGAAATCCACAGGTTGCGGCGGGCAACCCGTTTGCCGGTCTTCGCCCAAAATTCGGGATCTTCAGGCCGCCAGTCTTGAATCAGGTGGGACATAATCGCTTCTCCTTAAAAGCAGTCGGTTCGGACTGCGGTTTGAAAATTTGGAAGGCCGTCTGAAAGCGGTTAAAACGGTTTCAGGCGGCCTTTTGCATATTTAAGGTTGCTGTTGTTCTTTCATTTTGGTCTGTTCTTCGGCGAGTTTGGCCATTTCTTGGGCGTGTTTTGAATCGGCATCGCGTTTGGCCTTAAACGAGAAGTGCATCCAGACTAGGGAAACGCAAACTGTTCCGTAGAGCAACATAAAGGTGGTGGAACGCACATGGGTCAGGTCCAGCAGTGCGCCGAACATAATCGGCAGCAAGAACCCTCCCAATCCGCCGGCCAGTCCGACTATGCCCGAAACCGTACCGATATCGCGCGGATAATCGTCTGCGACAAACTTGAATACTGAGGCTTTGCCTATGGCCATGGCGATACCGGCGGTGAACATCAGCACGGTAAAGACTTCCACGTTCAAAGCGATATGCAGGTTGATATTGAGTTTGCCGGCATGGATGATCATATCTGTGGGAGGGTAAGACAAAATGAAGAAGCACACCCACAAGACCCACATGACTGCCCAAGTAACGCGGTATGCGCCGTATTTGTCGGAGAGCCAGCCGCCGAAGGCGCGCAGCACGCCGCCGGGCAGTGAGAAGCAGGCGGCCAGCAGCCCGGCCGCGGCCATACTCAAATGGTATTCTTCTATATAATATTTGGTCATCCACAAAGCCAGCCCCACATAACCGCCGAACACCACGGAGTAATACTGGCTGTATCGCAACACGCCGGGTTCTTTGAGCAGGGCGAGCTGTTCCTTAAGCGTGGCTTTGGGTGCGGTGGCTTCGTTGTGCGGCACATCATAAGTGGTAAACCAGAACAAGATGGCGGTTGCCAGCATAATGGCGGCATAAACCTTGGGTACGATGATCCAGGCTGCGGCCGAACCCACGAGTGCGCCGGTGGCTGAGGCATACTTAATCATGGCGGGGGCGACAAATTTATTGACTGCGCTGCCCGCGTTGCCTGCGCCGAAAATCCCCATGGCCAGCCCCTGCTGGTGTTTGGGGAACCAGCGCGCCACATAGGGTGTGCCTACCGAAAACGAACCGCCGGCCAGGCCCATCATCAGCCCTATGGCCAAAAAATGCCAGTATTGCGTGGCATAGGCCATCAGGAAGATGGCCGGAACGGACAACAGCATCAGCAGGAACATCACGATGCGTCCGCCGAACTTGTCCGTCCAGATACCCAGGGGCACGCGGATGAGCGAGCCGGAGAGGACGGGCATGGCCATCAGTATGCCCGTCTGTGTATCGTTTAGATGGAGCTGTTTCTGCACCTCCACGCCGACAATGGCCAGCATCATCCAGACCATGAAGCAGACGGTAAAGGAGAAGGTGCTGGAGGCCAGTACCGAATATCGTTTATATGTATCGGATTTCATCAGTTTTCCTTTTGGTTGAAACCCTGCCCCTTTGGGGTGGCGAAATCAAAATTCATTTGGAAGGGAGTCCTTCCGCCGAGACGGCACACCGGGCTGTGCCTTCAATACCGTGTGCCAAGGGCATTATAGGAATATGCCCTTAATTTTTGTAGCGGTATTTGTAGGGAAGCTGACCTAGCACAAAGTAGTAGACCCCTATAATTGTTTAGGCCGGCCGCCTGCAGCCGATAGATTGTGTTTGGGCAAGCCTGAAGTTATTTTGTATAATGTCCGCCATCTGAAAATAAATGTAAAAAACAGTTTGAAAAATCCCGCCCCGTCCGTCAGAAAGCGGTTTGCAAGCCTGTCGTTCCGCTTGAAATTCTTTACCCTGCTGTGGATAGCCATATCGGTGGCATCCATTTTGTTTACCCTGCTGCTGTCGATTTGGGTGGAAGGGAATGCCGCCGCCATCAACGAATTGGGCAGCCTGCGTTTTCAAAGTTACCGTTTGGGGCTGCTGGTCAGCGAACACGCGCCCGAGTCCGAGATACATGCCAAAATCGGCCGTTTCGACCAAACGCTGGCCGATATACGCAAAGGCGATTCCATGCGCCCGCTGCGCCTGCCAGACAGCCCTGCGGTAATGCGGCGGATGACGGCTTTGGAAACACAATGGCAGCGGCAGATCCGCCCCATATTCGTCCGTGCCGCCGCAGGCCGCCGGAATATCCGCAATGATGAATTGACGGCTTTTCTGGCAACCATAGATGCCGTAGTCGGCGAGGTGGAACGCACCAGTGCCGGCCACATTACCTGGCTCAGGGTGTTTCAAAGCGGGCTGTTGGGGCTGGCATTGGTCAGTTCGGCGGTCATGATAGTTTTAATGAGGGCGTGGATATTGAACCCGCTGCAGCGTTTGCGGCGCGGGGTGGAGGCGGTGAGCAACGGCAATTTCGGCGTACAGCTCAACACAGGCGGTACACTGGAGTTTGCGCGGGTAAACAGGGGCTTTAATCTGATGAGTACCCGCCTGCACAGCCTTTATGACAAATGGGAACAGACGGTGGCGGAAAAAACCCGCGATTTAGCGGAAAAAAATTATATTTTGGAAACGCTGTACGGGTTTTCTTCGGTATTGAGCCGCCCGCAGACGGCTGCCGAGGCCGCCTCGGTGTTTTTGGAAAAGTTGTCGGAAATCGCACAGGCCGACGCGGGCAGCGTCAGGCTGACCGACGTGCGCCGGCAGAGTATGGATTTGGTGGCGCAGGTGGGGCTGCCCGAGGAATTGCAGCATTCGGAATCCTGCCAGAAAATCGGCAACTGCCTGTGCGGCTATGTGGCGCAAAAGGAAGATCAGGTGCATCCCGTCCATTTTTACGATGCCCGCCCGTCCTTTGAGGACGGCCGCAAAAATTATGACTGCCTGCGCTTCGGTTTCCGCGACGTGTGCGTTTTGAAGATTGCCTATAAGGGGCAGGATATCGGCATCGTCACGCTGTATTTTTTGGATGAGTGGGAAGTCGGCAGCACGGTGTCGGAACTGCTGGAGATGTTATGCAGCCAGTTTGGCGTGGTGGTCGGCAATATCCGCCTGGCGGAGGAAAACCGGCAGTTGGCAGTCTTGCAGGAACGCAACCTGATCGCCCAGGGCTTGCACGACAGTATCGCGCAGGCTTTGGCTTTTTTGAACCTGCAGGTGCAGATGCTGGAAAGTGCGCTGGCGCAAAACGAACAGGAACAGGCGCGGGAAAATCTGCAGTTTATCAAAAGCGGCGTGCAGGAGTGTTACGAGGATGTGCGCGAGCTTCTGCTGAATTTCCGCACCAAACTGGCCAAACAGGATTTCGCCGAGTCGGTGGCCGCCTTGGTCGAGCGTTTCGAAAAGCAGACGCATACGCCGGTTTCGGTGCATTGGCGGAAAAACAGCGGCCTGCCTTTGAGTATCGAGCAGCAGCTGCAGTGTGTGTTTATTTTGCAGGAAAGCCTGTCGAATATCCGCAAGCACGCCAGGGCCGAACGGGTGGAAATCGAATTGTCCAACGGGCAGGATTTCGAAATGAGTATTACGGACGACGGTTGCGGCTTCGATGCGGAACATTTGGAAAATATTTCCGGCAGCCATGTCGGCTTGAATATTATGCGCGAACGTGCCAGCCGCATACGCGCGCGACTGCGGTTTGAATCGCGGCCGGGCAGGACGCAAATCCGCCTGAGCCTGCCGCAAGATGAAAGGATACCTGTATGAGCCAGGCCGGTAAAACCAGTATTGTTTTGATTGACGACCATACTTTGTTCCGCAGCGGCATCAAGGCACTGCTGGCCCGCAGCAGCAATTATTCGGTAATCGGGGAAGCTTCCGACGGGTTGAGCGGGGTGAAGGTGGTCGAACAGCTCGCGCCGGATATCGTTTTGCTCGATTTAGATATGCCGGTCATGAACGGGCGCGAAACGCTGGCGCAGATTTTGAGTGTCCGGCCGAATCAGTGCGTGGTGATGCTCACGGTCTCCGAAGACGGCGAGGATTTGATCGAGTGTATGAAGCTGGGCGCGCGCGGCTTTTTGCTGAAAAATATCAATGCCGACTTTTTAATCGAATCGCTGCAAAAGGCCCGGGCAGGTGTAAATGTGTTCTCGCCCGAAATGATGGCCAGTATGGTGCAGTCGCTGATTAAGCCCAACGTGCCGCAAGAAGACGACCGCCTGGGCGAATTGACCTCGCGCGAGTTGGAGGTGCTGGGGCATCTGGCCGCAGGACACAGCAATAAGATTATCGCCCGCCATATGGATTTGGCCGAATCCACCGTCAAGGTGTATGTGCAGAATATTTTGCGCAAGCTGGAATTGGCCAGCCGCGTTCAGGCGGCAGTGTATGCGGTGCAGCACAAGGTGCCCCTGCCCGGACATTCGGAAATAGGGGAACGGTAAAAGGTGTTGTGCCGAAACCGGGCCGTCTGGAAATGGTTCAGACGGCCTGCTTACTCCTAAATAACTAGTCCATCACACATCTAACGGATAGGGCGGGTTATGCTTACGCCTGCCCGTCCCTCTGCTTTAGGCGCATTTTTTTTCCACAGGCTTTCCCATAATATCGTAAACAAGCCAATAACTGTTTTTGGGTGGGGCAGGCATCAGCCCATCTGATGACGGATACAAAAACCTTATTTAAGGACACACCTATGAGCCATTTCTTAGACCGTTTGACTTTCTTCAAACAGAAGCGCGAGCCGTTTTCCAACGGCCACGGCATTTTGACCGAAGAAGACCGCAAGTGGGAGAACGCCTACCGCAGCCGCTGGTCGCACG
>CAUVCE010000006.1:0-27424 GCA_963550425.1 uncultured Neisseria sp. | reverse complement strand
GCGGGTTGAAGTCTTTGTAGAGGTCGCGGGCGACATCGTAGGAGACGTTGAGCAGCTTGACGCCGCCGGTTTTGTCCCCGCTGCCAGATGAGGCGTTTTGCGTGCCGTTGTCGGGTGTGCAGGCGGCAAGGGCGGCGGATAGGAGGACGAAGGTAAGTGGTTTGGTCATGTTGTTTCCCAAATAATGAACTGGCGGATACTTTACGGCAGGCCGCCTGAAAAGGGAAAGAATTGTTGGATCATGTCGGTTTGCGGTTTGGTTATATAGCTTCGCGGCAATCACGGCGTATGGGGCATCGCGCCTTCCGGCAGACAATCCACTATAATGCCGCCGTTTGGTTTAACGGTTTTTGCGGAAGGCAGAGGGATGCGGGATAGTAGGAAAGACCCGATTGGTTCGGGCTGGATGGTGGTGGCGGCCTTGTTCTTTACGTTGATGAACCTGTGTGTGAAGGCGGCGCACCAAAAATTCGGCATGGGCAGCGGCGAACTGGTGTTTTGGCGCATGTTGTTTGCGGCGCTGGTATTGGGCGTTACCGCGCGGGTGCGGGGGAAATCTTTCGCCACGCCTTATTTGCCGCGCCATTTGAGCCGCAGTATAGGCGGTACGTTCGGTATGCTGTGCATTTTTTACGCGGTGATGCATCTGCCGCTGGCAACGGGGGTAACGCTGGGTTATACCTCTTCGCTGTTTTTGGCTGTATTGTCTTTCGTGGTGTTGCGCGAGCGGGTGTCGGGTTATAACCTGTTGATGCTGATATTGGGATTTGCCGGCATTGTGATTTTGTTGAAGCCTTCGATAGGCGGCGGCCAGGTTCGGGCGGCTTTGGTCGGTTTGGCGGGCGGGCTGTTTTCGGGATGGGCTTATTTTCAGGTAAGGGAATTGTCGCTGGTAGGCGAGCCTGCTTGGCGGGTGGTGTTTTATTTGGCGGTTGTGGGCATGGCAATAGGGGCGGCGTGGGCGACGTTTACGGGTTGGCACAGTTTGTCGCTGCGGTCGCTGCCTTATTTGCTTGGGGTGGGTTTGTCGGCGGTGCTGGCGCAACTGGCCATGACGCATGCCTTTGCGGTCGGCCGAAAGTTCACGGTGGCCGCATTGGCTTATCTGACGGTGGTATTTTCAACTTTGGCGGGCATATTGCTGTTTGACGAACAAACGGGATGGCAGGAATGGCTGGGTATGGGGATAATCGTGGCCAGCGGCATCCTCAGCAGTTTGCGGAAATAATCCCATGACTGCCGATAAGCCGCATAGGTTTTGGCAATTCCGCCATATTTTCCGGTTGAAACCATGGCTGATGGGGCGTTAGAATCGGTTTGGGGCGGCGGATGGGATACCGTCCCCGTATCGGAACACTGCAGACAGAAAGGCTTGTATGATTTCCATAGAAAAACAGGATTGTGGCTTGAGTATTGCGATGTATGGCGAGGTAACGTTGGCTGATTTTCGCGAATTTGAAAAGGCGGCTTTGGAGGCGGCAGGCAGCATCCACCGTCCCGATTTGCTGCTGGACTTGAGCGCATTGGCGGATTTCACCATCGATATGGCTTGGGAACAGTGGAAGTTTTCTCAGGAACACAATAGCGATTTTGGCAGGATTGCGGTCGTGGTCAATGACGGTTGGTTGAAGTTTGCTTCATATCTTTCCGGTTTGCTGACGAATATACGTCCGCATTTTTTCGATACGCTTGAAGAAGCCAAGGCTTGGTTGGCCGAAAGGTAGCATGAGCAACGGCAAGGCGGCCTCGAATCGGTGCGGCATGTGCCTTTCCCCGATTTGAAGTCCGCCCGTTATCAATCGGCGGTTATTTTTCCCAGCGGTTTTGTTGCCCCGACGCCGGGGTGCGGCCGCCGTTTTGCTTTATGAGTATGACGGCTGCTTCGGCCGTGTCCGGCGGGGTGCCGCCGCACCATATTTGGAGTAGCAGGCGGCGCACGGGGTCGCCGTGTTGGAGGATGCCGCCCAAGTCCTGCCACTGCGGATTGCGCGGCATTATCCAGCGTTTGTTTAAGGAATCGCCGTAGGCATAGGTTTTATAGCTGCTTTTTTTGCCGCCTTTGCCGACAAATGAGGTGGCGGCGCAGTAAACCGCTTCGGCGCTGATGTTGTCGGTGCCGCTTTGGGAACGGTTGTTGAGTATGTAGCGTATGGTGCCGTCTGCGGCCGGATGTATGCCGGATAGTAAAATGGCGGGACGTTTGTCGAAGGTGGGGCTGATGTAGAGTTCGAACCAGTCGGACGCATCGGCGGCAGGGAAGGGGGGTAATTCTTCCTGCGCTTCGGTGAAGTTCTTGCGGTTTAGGTCGGCTTCGGTTTCGACATAGTTTTGGTTGATATCGGATTCTTTGTCGCTGGTCGGGACGGCTTGCGCGTGGGAGGCCGATAGTAGTAATGACAGGATAAGGGCTGGTCGCATGGGTTTTCCTGAAAAACGGCAATGGGGCGATTGTATAGTCAATGGCGTGATTTTGCCAAACGGTCGCTTTGCCGGTGTTGGGAAGCGCGGTGTTGCTGTTTTATCGGGCTGTGCCTTATTATGTGCAGCCCTGTGTGTTGAAACATGTCGAATGATGGGTTGTTTGCCGTAGGGATGGGTTTGGATTATTTAAGGATTCCTTTGATGAATGAGCATGTTTTGGATGTGGTCGGGCTGAAATGCCCGCTGCCGATTTTGAGGGCCAAAAAGGCCCTGGCCGCTTTGCAGGCGGGCGATGTGCTGACGGTGTTGGCCACCGATGCGGGCGCGCCGGACGATTTTGCCGCGTTCTGCCGCCAAACCGGCCATCTCCTGCTGGCTTCGGAGGCGGAAGGCGGGGTGTTCCGTTTGGTGTTGCGGCACAAGTAGGAGGTTTGGAAAAGTCCTTTGTGCAGCCGTAAATGTCTCAACGCACAGGGCCGCACCCCTCTCAAACAAGCCCAAATCCTACCGCCCAAAAGGGCGGGGTTTCAACCATTAGGGAAATTTTGATGAAAAGGCGTAACGGTATCGCATAGGCGTTTCCCGCTACGCTTTTTTGCCGCCTTCAGGGTTTCAGCCGGCAGCGTTGCCTATCGCTATCGGCGTGGGTTCCCGTTCCTTGTTTTGACGGAATTTGTCGCGGCTTTCCAGGTTTTTCAGAAAGCGGGACAGTTCGCCCAATGCGCCTTCGTATACGTTGCGCTTGAATTCTATCACTTCGTCTATCGGCGCCCAGTAGTCGTGCCAGCGCCAGCCGTCAAATTCGGGGTGGCTGGTCGCGCGCAGGTGGATGTCGCTTTCGCGGCCGATAAGTTTCAGAAGATACCAAATCTGCTTCTGCCCGCGATACGAACCGCGCCATTCCCGCCTGACCCAGTGGTCGGGTACGTCGTAACGGAGCCAGTCGCGCGTGCGCCCTATGATTCTGACGTGGTGCGCCTGCAGGCCGACTTCTTCCATCAGTTCGCGGTACATGGCAGTCTCGGGGCTCTCCCCGGGCTTGATGCCGCCTTGCGGAAACTGCCATGAGTGTTCGCGCACGCGCTTGCCCCAGAAAACTTGGTTTTGCCCGTTAATCAGAATGATTCCGACATTGGGGCGATAGCCTTCCCTGTCCAACATCGTTTCGCCCTCTCAAATTGTAAATCGGGCAATTTTCCCATAATCGGAGCCGTCTGAAAAGCAAGTGCGGGGTCGGCGGATGGCGTGTGATGAAGGCCGGTGCGGCACTTTGTTGTATTTGGCGGATGGGTGAGGGCAAAGATTCGGCGAATGCTTGCATCACGGGGGCTTTTGCCGTTTAATGCGCGGCAATACCGTTAAGAGAGAGAAGGTTATTCAGGATCGCGGCGGGACAGCCCAGGCCGTCTGACAACGGTGTTCCGGCAATTGGAAGGCGGTCTGGTTGGTTTTTTCATCTTTTTACTGAGGGACTACCATGAAAAAAACAAACCTGATGCCGGCCTTGCTGGTATTGCTGCTGGCTTCCTGCGGCGGCGGTTCGGACGGGGGCGCGGCGGATCCCGACCGTGGGGGGCGGCTTGCGGCAACCGACAAGCTGAATATTTACAATTGGTCGGATTATGTGGATCCCGATACGGTGGCCGAATTTGAAAAGGCAAACGGTATCGAGGTGCGCTACGATTTTTATGACAGCAACGAGGCGCTTGAGGGCAAGGTTTTGACCGGCAAGTCGGGTTATGATCTGGTCGCGCCCTCTATTGCGAATGTCGGCCGCCAAATCAAGGCGGGCGCTTATCAGGAAATCGACCGGGGCAAAATCCCCAATTACGGCAATATCGATGCCGGCCTGTTGAAACAGATGGAACAGGTCGATCCGGGTAACAAATACGCCGTGCCGTATTTTTGGGGCATCAACACGCTGGCCGTCAATGTGGATAAGGTAAAAGCGGCATTGGGCACGGATGCGCTGCCGGAAAACGAGTGGGATTTGGTTTTTAATCCGGAATATACGGCCAAATTGAAAGGCTGCGGCATCAGTTTCTTTGACAGTCCGACCGAGCAATATCCTTTGGCTTTGAATTATTTGGGCAAAAACCCCAATAGTGAAGACCCCGCCGATTTGGCCGCCGCCACACGGATGATGGAAAAGGTGAGGGGCGATGTCAAGCGTTTTACCTCTTCGGGCTATATCGACGATATGGCAACGGGCAATCTGTGTGTGGCCATCGGTTACGGCGGCGATTTGAATATCGCCAAAACCCGTGCGGAAGATGCGAAAAACGGTGTGAGGCTGAAGGTTCTGACCCCGAAAACGGGTGTCGGCCTGTGGATTGATTCCTTTATGATCCCCAAAGGCGCGCCCAATGTCGCCAACGCGCACAAGTATATCAATTATACCCTGGATGCCAAAGTAGCGGCCAAAAACGGCAATTTCGTGACTTACGCGCCGGCCAGCAAGCCCGCGCGCGCGTTGATGGATGAGAAATATGCCGCCAACCCGTCCGTCTTCCCCGACGACGAAGTCAGGGCGCGAAGTTTCGTCGTGCTGCCGAAATCGCCTGCAACCGTCAAGCTGCAAACCAGGTTGTGGCAGGGCTTGAAGGCCGGACAAACGGTCAGGCCGGCCGGCGGTTAGCAGCGGGACAGGCCGCCTGAACGGGTTTCAGGCGGCCTGAAAAACTTTGCGGATTTAACATGACCCCCAAAAGTGTCATCCTACTAAAAGGGGTCGTTGCACCATCCCAAACAGGCGGGATTTAAACTAATGAAATTTTAACAAAATCGGGAGGCTGCTATGTCAGGAAAATTAAACGGCAGGATTATCATGGTAACCGGCGCGTCGCAGGGTTTGGGCGAGCAGGTGGCAAAACACTGTGCGGCCGAGGGGGCGACCGTGATACTGATAGCCCGCCGCCGCAAACGCATGGAAAGGGTGTATGACGAAATCACCGCTTCGGGTTTTCCCGAGCCGTTTGCCGTCTGCTTCGACCTTTTGACGGCGGAGGAGGGCGAGTTTTCCCAGCTGGCCGCCACCATTTCCGATGCCGTAGGCGGGCGTGTGGACGGCATCGTGCATTGCGCCAGCTATTTTACCGCGCTTTCGCCGCTGGATTTTCAAACCGTAGGCGATTGGGTAAGGCAATACCGGCTCAACACGGTCGCGCCCATGGGTTTGACCCGCGCCTTCGTGCCGCTGCTGAAGGCTTCCGACGATGCTTCGGTAATCTTCGTCAGCGAAAGCCACAGCGCCCGCCCGCAGGCCTACTGGGGGGGCTTTGGCGCATCGAAGGCCGGCTTGAACTATCTGGCGGGCGTGGTGGCGGACGAATGGTCGCGTTTCGACAACCTGCGTGCCAACGTGTTGATTCCCGGCGCGGTCAATTCGCCTCAGCGCGAACAAACCCATCCTGGCGAATCAAAAAGCGAAAGGCGCAATCCGGCCGACATCATGCCCGATTTCATATATTGGCTCAGCGCCGAGAGCAAAGGCAGAAACGGCGAAACCGTTTATTTGTAGGATAAATTGCAAATTCGGGGCCGCCTGAAAAAAAACGGGCGGCCCGTTTTAGATTTGGAAGGGAAACCCCATGGCCAAAGCGCCGAAGACCGTTTACCGTTGTACCGAATGCGGCGGCACATCCCTAAAATGGCAGGGGAAATGCCCGCATTGCGGCGAATGGAACACCTTGCAGGAAAACCTGGAAGCCCCCGAGCCGACGAACGCCCGCTTCCAGTCGTGGGCGGCCGACCTGTCGCAGGTACAGGATTTGTCGCGGGTAAGCGCGCAGGAAGTGCCGCGCAACCCTACGGGCATAGGCGAACTGGATCGCGTATTGGGCGGCGGTTTGGTGGACGGCGCGGTAATCCTGTTGGGCGGCGACCCGGGCATAGGCAAATCCACCCTGCTGCTGCAAACCGTGGCGAAAATGGCCGGAAACCGCAAAGTCCTTTATGTATCGGGTGAGGAATCCGCGCAACAAGTCGCCTTGCGGGCGCAACGCTTGGGCGTCGGGGCGTCGGGCGTAAACCTATTGGCGGAAATCCGTATGGAGGCCGTGCAGGCCGCCTTAAAGCAACACCGGCCGTCGGTAGTCGTCATCGATTCGATTCAAACCATGTATTCCGACGCGATAAGTTCCGCGCCGGGGTCGGTATCGCAGGTGCGCGAGTGTGCCGCCCAACTGACCCGCATGGCCAAGCAAATGGGCATAGCCATGATATTGGTCGGCCACGTTACCAAAGACGGCGCGATTGCAGGGCCTCGCGTATTGGAACACATGGTCGATACCGTACTGTATTTCGAGGGCGACCAACATTCCAACTACCGCATGATACGCGCCATAAAAAACCGTTTTGGCGCGGCCAACGAATTGGGCGTATTCGCCATGACCGAGCAGGGATTGAAAGGCGTGTCCAACCCGTCGGCGATATTTCTGGCCAGCTACCGCGACGACGTGCCCGGTTCGTGCGTGTTGGTTACACAAGAGGGCAGCCGCCCCCTGCTGGTGGAAATACAGGCCTTGGTAGACGATGCACACGGCTTTACCCCCAAACGGCTGACGGTCGGCTTGGAACAAAACCGCCTGGCCATGCTGCTGGCCGTCTTAAACCGCCACGCGGGCATAGCCTGTTTCGACCAAGACGTATTCCTTAACGCGGTCGGCGGCGTAAAAATCGGCGAGCCGGCGGCCGACCTGCCGGTGATATTGGCCATGTTGTCCAGCTTCCACAACCGTCCCCTGCCGGAGAAAATGGTGGCTTTTGGCGAAATCGGGTTGGGTGGCGAAGTAAGGCCGGTGGCACGCGGGCAGGAACGCTTGAAAGAATCGGAAAAACTCGGTTTCAAGCGCGCGATCATACCGAAGGCCAACCTGCCCCGCCAAGCCAAAGAATTTCCACATTTGCAACTATTCGGCGTTTCCAGCCTGCAAGAGGCGGTCGATATCGTGAAAACAATAGACGACTGATGCCGAATGGCAAAAATACGGCTGAAACAATAGCTTCAGCCTAAATATCGTTTCTAAGGCGGGGAAATGGCGCAAAAGCCAAAATGGCATATCCCCGCTTTGCCTTACTGCCTATTCTTCATCCTTATCTTTTTTATCCTTGGTTTTCTTTGTTTTGTCTTTGGCCGCCTTAGTTGCGGCCAAACCCAAAGAGGCCTTCCATTTGGCCGGATCCTTGACCAAATCCAAAGCGGTTTTCAACTGTTCGTCTTTTTCCGGATTCGGCTCGCGGCGCGCCAAAATGTCGTCTTCATCCTGATTCTTATCCTTATCTTTCGCATCAGGCTGATTATTTTTGCCTTTTTCCTTGGAATCAGATTTCTTCTTATCATCGGCCTTATCAGTTTCATCTTCGCCGGTTATACCGCCCAAGACTTCCTCCCCGCCCAAAGGATTATCGATATGCCGCGCCAAATCGGCCTCGCGGCTCTCATAAGTGCGGTTTTTATCCTTAATTTCGACATCGGGGACAATACCCTGCGCCTGAATGGAACGGTCGTTGGGCGTGTAATACAGCGAAGTGGTCAGTTTTACCGCACTGCCGTTGGACAGCGGCAGCACCGTTTGAACCGAACCCTTGCCGAAACTCTGCGTACCGACGATTACCGCGCGTTTGTGGTCCTGCAAGGCGCCGGCAACGATTTCCGAAGCAGAGGCCGAGCCCGAATTAATCAATACGGTCAGCGGGATTTCCTTAACCGATGCGGGCAGGTTGTTCAAAGGGTCGTTGTGGCCGGACAAGATATAATCGCTGGGTTTGGCATGTAGCGACATGCCTTCTTTGCCGTCGCGGCCTTTGGTGCTGACGATTTTGGTATCCGGCTGCAAAAAGGCGGCGGAAATGCCGACCGCGCCGTTAAGCAGGCCGCCGGGGTCGTCGCGCAGATCAAGCACCAGCCCCTTGAGGTCGCCGCCGTTTTCCTTGGTCAGCTTTTTGACGGCCTCATTGAGCGACTCGACCGTGCGCTCCTGAAATTGGCTGATGCGGATATAGCCGTAGCCGGGTTCGAGCAGCTTGAAGCGCACACTCTTTACCTTGATGATGGCGCGTATCAGCTTGAAGGTCAGCGGTTTCGGACTGTCTTTGCGCGCGATGGTTAGTTCTATGCCTGTTCCGGGTTTGCCGCGCATTTTCTTGACAGCCTCGCTCACACTCATGCCCCGGGTCGATACGCCGTTGATTTTGGCAATAAAGTCGCCGCTTTTGATGCCGGCGCGTTCGGCGGGTGTGTCTTCAATCGGTGCAACCACTTTGACAAAGCCGTCTTCCGCGCCAATTTCCATGCCCAGCCCGCCAAATTCCCCGCTGGTGCTTTCCTTCAAGTCCGAATAGTCTTTTTTGTTCATGTATTCGGAATGGGGGTCGAGCCCGGCCACCATGCCCTTCATGGCCGATTCGAGCAATTCTTCGTCGGGTTTGTCTTCGTAGTAGTTGGCTTTGATTTGGCTGTAGACCTCAACCATGGTTTGAAGGGATTTTACGGGGATGGCCTCTTGTTTTTTGTTGTCTTTTTCGGCGGCCAGCCCCTGTATGCCGATGGCCAGTATCGCGCCGCTGAACGCGCCCAGCGTGTAAATGGCGGCTTTTTTCAAAGTGGAATTACCCATATCTGTTTTTCTCTATAATTTTCCGTAAATTATGGTAAAACGGCTGCAGGCCGGATGCTAAAGAAGCGAACTTTATCAAAATTCTTTATCGGTTGAAACCCTGTTGAAATGTTTGCTGTATATGGTCGGCACATTTTCTAGCGCAGCCATGCCGAAGGGTTGATCGGGGTCAGTCGGTAACGGATTTCAAAATACAGCCCCTGTTCGCCCGTAGGCAGGCTGCCGCTGCCGCCTATGTCCTGTCCGGCCGATACATGGCTGCCGCCGCCGACCGATATGGACGACAGGCCTGTGTAAATGCTGATATAGCCGTCGCCGTGGTTAATCATGACGGTATTGCCGAAACCCTCCAGGCGGCCGGCATAATCAACCGTCCCGTCGGCAATGCTGCGCACAACGGTGGGCGGTGTGGCGAAAAACAGGCCGCGCCAGATGCCGCCTTCCGGTTTTGTTTGGCCGAAACGTCCGCCGATGGCCGCACCGGAAACAGGACGCGGCAGCCTGCCCTGCATTTGGCCGAAACGGGTTTCCGGCACATATTCGGCACTCAATGCGCGGTCTTCCGCCGTCAGCCCGTTTTCGTCGGTAGGGGTGTTTTTTTCAGCCGGCCTGGCCTGTCTGCTCGCGGCTTCGCGTTTGCGTTTTTCCGCACTGCGGCGGGCAATGTCGGTCAGGATGCGGTTTAGGCGCGCCTCGTCTGACTGCAGTTTTTTCAGATGTCGGTTTTGCCGGCCGATTTCGGCATCGAGTTTGCTGCTTTCCTGTTGTGCGGCGGTTTTTGTTTTGTTTAATTTGCCAAGGGCGGCCTGTTTCTGCATTTTGATTTTTTCAAGCTGCGCCAATTCATGGTCGATTTGGCTTTCTTGTTGGCGAAGCCGTTGTTGCTGTTGCGCCAGTTCGGCAATAACCTGCCTGTTGGCTTGGTTGATGTGCCGTGCATATTCGAGATAACGCGCTTTTTTGCCGGGTTCGGCGTTTTGCAGGAACAGGAAGACGGCATTTTGCTGGCGGTTGCGGTATTGGCCGTTCAAGAGGCGAGCCAGTTGTGCTTTGGTGCCGGCTATGCCGGCTTTCAGGCTTTCGAGTTCGGTCTGCAGTTTTTGCAGTTTTTGCAGGGTGTCTTTTTGTTTTGATGTAATCGCGGCCAGTTCTTTTTGCGCCTGGGACAGTGCGGTTTGTGTCTGGTCCAGTGTTTTTTGGGTCTTGCGTTTGGCCTGTTGTTTTTCCTGCAGGTCGTTTTGCGTTTGGTCGATGGCGCGGCGGATTTCGTTCAGGTTGCCGGAGTCGGTCTCGGCAGGGGCTGCCGCCAGCGGCAGGCAGGCCAGCAGAATCGACAGGGACAGGGGGCGCAGGGACATGGTGCTTGATAAAAATTGGAAAACGGCCGATTATAGCCAAAAGAATGGTTTTTTCATACTGATGCGGATTAAGGTTTGGGTTATGCGAGCTTTGCCAGCAAATGGTTTTTTACTTGCAATTTTGTCCGCCGTCCCAATATTCCCGCCCCACAAGGCAGCACAACCGTTGATTGATGCGTATTGCCGGCGGGTTTGCGGCATTTAAGGAACTCCGATGAATCTTACCGACCACTTTCTTGTTTCTACTCAAAAATATGGGGATTTATGGCTGTCAAAAGCTGTGATTTATGTGTTCAAACACGATGATGAGGGTGTGGCGGGTTTGGTCATCAACCATAAGCTGCCCGCCGAGATGCAGGAGTTTTTCAAACACTCCGACAGCCTTTCCCTGCCGGAGGGCTGGCCGGGAAAATTGTTGTTTGGCGGGCCGGACGACGGCGGAAGAGGGTTTGTGCTGCATACGATGAGGGGCAGTTGGCGCAACAGCAGGACAATCAACGACAGGATTACGCTGACTCTGTCGCCGGATATCATCCGGTATCTGCCAACGGGCGGCAGGGATACGGGCAAGGCTCTTTTTTGCCTGGGCTGCAGGAATTGGTCGGCGGAGGATTTGGAAAAGGAAATCCGTTCGGACATGTGGCTGCCCGTGCGTGCGGACGAGGAAATCCTGTTTGACCTGCCATCGAAATTCCGTTATCAGGCCGCTTTGGAAAAAATGGGGATAAAGGAACCGGTTATGTTGATGGAAGGGTCGGGAAATGCCTGAGTATTATCCCGCACCTTCGGGTTGCTGCCTGGCCTTCGATTTCGGCAAAGTGCGTATCGGTGTGGCGCAGGGGGATACGGCCGTAGGTGTCGCGCATCCGATTACGACCGTGTCCGGCAGCAGCAATGATGCGAAATTTGAGGTCATCGGCCGCCTGATACGGGAATGGCAGCCGGTTTGCCTGGCAGTGGGGCTGCCGGTGCATTTGGACGGCACGGAACACGAACTTACCCGGTTGGTGCGCAAATTCGGCCGCCGTTTGAACGGCCGTTTCAACCTGCCGGTATATTGGGTGGACGAAAGGCTGTCTTCCCTGTATGCGGAAAGCCTGCTGGCCGAGGCGGGGGTATTTGGTAGGAAAAGGAAGGATGTGTTGGACAGTGTGGCGGCGCAGGCGCTGCTGCAGGGTTTTTTCGAAGGCGGTGCAACGGGGTTTTTTAATGGCAGGCCGCCTGAATGATATTCGGGCAATCGGATAACTGTTTGTCAAAATTTCCTTAATGGTTGAAACCCCGCCCTTTGGGGCGGTAGGATTTGGGTTTATTTGGGAGGGGGTGTAACCCCTTTCAAATCAGGGAAACACATACTGTGCCTTAAGTGCGGCTCTGTGTGTTGAAACATTTTTACTGAGACACGGCTGTTTCGGACTGTAGGATTTGGTACGGGGCGCGGCTTTGCGCCCTATGTTTGACGGGGGATTAGCCTTCCTTTTTGCGCCATAAAACCAGCAGTTTTCCGATATGCTGTATCAGCACGGCATTGAGGGCGGCGCATAGCGCATCGGCTGTTTCCACACGTTCGCTGCGGTCGTCGCCGAAAACGCGCACCTTGATCAACTCATGGGCGGCCAGCGCGGCGTCGGCTTCCTTGATGACGGCATCGGTCAGGCCGTTCTGCCCAATCATAACGACGGGCGAAAGGTGGTGGGCGCGTGCCTTTAATTCCAAGATTTGTTTGGTATCGGGTATTATATTGGCCATTTGTATTGTTTATTTGTTGAAAGAAATCATTTTACGCGAAACGTTGCGGCGCGTCATGTTGGAATATTCTTAAATATACCTGGCCTTTTGCCGTTGGCTGCCGGCCGAATTGCTTGCGGGGCGATGCGGATGAATTAAGTTGAGGGAGGAAACGGCTGGCCGGAATACGCCTGTGCCGGTTTTTTTGTTGCGTTGTTTTAATGCGGAGGCGAAAGATAATATGCTTTCAGAATATAGGGTAAAAAAAATAATGGCGGCGCGTTCCAAGTCTTCCAAGGCATGGTTGAACGAACATGTAAACGACCATTATGTGCATCGGGCGCAAAAAGACGGCTATCGGGCAAGGGCGGCGTATAAGCTTTTGGAAATCAACGAAAAGGATAAGTTGATACGGGAAGGCACAGTATTGGCTGATTTGGGCAGCGCGCCCGGCAGCTGGTCGCAGGTGGCTGCGCGGTTGGCCGGTAGGACGGGGCAGGTTTTCGCTTTGGACATCCTGCCTATGGAGCCTTTGGAGGGTGTGTCGTTCATACAGGGCGATTTTTGCGAGGAAGAGGTGTTGGCACGGTTTGAATCGCTGTTGGCCGGCCGGCCGTTGGATCTTGTAATTTGCGATATGGCACCCAATATGAGCGGCCATGCCGTAACCGATCAGGCCAAAAGTTTTTATTTGTGCGAATTGGCTTTGGACTTTGCCCGCAGCCACTTGAAAACGGGGGGCTGTTTTTTGGTCAAGGTATTTCAGGGGGCGGGTTATCAGGAATATTTGGCGCAGATGCGTGCCTGTTTTGCCCTTGTGCAGACGCGCAAGCCCGATGCCTCGCGTGATCGTTCCAGTGAGATTTACCTATTGGGAAAAAATAAACACTGACAAGTTACGGGGTCTGAATTAAAATCCGCCCCTATTTTTTATAGGGCTGCACCTTGTGTGCAATCCTGTGTATTGAAATAAATTATTGTTGGGAGCCTGTTTCTGTGGGGAATACCTTTAAAAATCTGTTGATTTGGCTGGCTTTGATTTTTGCCTTAATGACCGCGTTCAATTATTTCAACGAGGTCAAGGAAGAAAACAAGCAAATCGAATATTCTAAATTTATCCAGCAGGTCAATCAGGGCGAAATTGCCAATGTTACCATTGAGGGTTCGCCTTTTGTCGGCTATACCCTTAAAGGCGAGCGCACCGATAAGACCAAATTTATTACCAACGCGCCCATGGATGACCGCCTGGTCGGCAAGTTAATCGATAAAAACGTGCGCGTCCGCGTTGTGCCTGAGGAAAAACAGGGCGTGTTGAGCAGCCTGTTCTTCAGCCTGCTGCCTGTCCTTTTGCTGATTGCCGCATGGTTCTACTTTATGCGTATGCAGTCCGGAGGCGGCAAGGGCGGCGGTGCCTTTTCTTTCGGAAAAAGCCGTGCCCGCCTGTTGGACAAGGATGCCAATAAGGTTACGTTTGCCGATGTGGCCGGCTGCGACGAGGCAAAGGAAGAGGTTCAGGAAATCGTCGATTATCTCAAAGCGCCCGCCCGTTATCAGAGTTTGGGCGGACGCGTGCCGCGCGGCATTTTGCTGGCGGGCAGCCCTGGCACGGGTAAAACCCTGTTGGCAAAGGCGATTGCAGGCGAGGCGGGTGTGCCGTTTTTCAGCATCTCCGGTTCGGACTTTGTCGAGATGTTTGTCGGCGTGGGTGCAAGCCGTGTGCGCGATATGTTCGAACAGGCCAAGAAAAACGCGCCGTGTATTATTTTTATTGACGAAATCGATGCGGTAGGCCGTCAGCGCGGCGCAGGCTTGGGAGGCGGCAACGACGAGCGCGAGCAGACTCTGAACCAGCTTTTGGTGGAAATGGACGGTTTTGAGAGTAATCAGACGGTGATTGTGATTGCCGCCACCAACCGCCCCGACGTGCTGGACCCCGCCCTGCAGCGTCCCGGCCGCTTCGACCGCCAAGTAGTCGTGCCGCTGCCCGATATCCGCGGCCGCGAGCAGATTCTAAATGTGCATGCCAAACGCGTCCCTTTGGACGAGTCTGTGGATTTGGTGTCGTTGGCGCGTGGCACGCCGGGTTTTTCGGGCGCGGATTTAGCCAATTTGGTCAATGAGGCCGCGCTGTTTGCCGGCCGCCGCAATAAGACGAAGGTGGACCAAAGCGATTTCGAAGATGCGAAAGACAAGATTTATATGGGGCCGGAACGCCGCAGTATGGTTATGCACGAA
This sequence comes from uncultured Neisseria sp., assembly GCA_963550425.1. Taxonomy (GTDB): domain Bacteria; phylum Pseudomonadota; class Gammaproteobacteria; order Burkholderiales; family Neisseriaceae; genus Neisseria. Next base: position 13,065 of record CAUVCE010000006.1, on the reverse strand, counting down.
GATGAAAAACGCGCTACCGCATACCACGAATCCGGCCATGCGATTGTCGCCGAAAGCCTGGAAGGGACCGATCCGGTGCATAAGGTTACGATTATGCCGCGCGGCCGCGCCTTGGGTTTGACCTGGCAGTTGCCGGAACGCGACCGCATCAGTATGTATAAGGATCAAATGCTGAATCAGATTTCAATCCTGTTTGGCGGGCGCATCGCGGAGGATATTTTCATCGGCCGTATTTCTACCGGCGCGTCCAACGATTTCGAACGTGCCACGCAGATTGCCCGCGAAATGGTTACGCGCTACGGCATGAGCGATAAGATGGGTGTGATGGTCTATGCCGAAAACGAAGGCGAAGTCTTCCTGGGCCGCAGCGTTACCCGTTCGCAGAATATCTCGGAAAAAACCCAACAGGAGGTGGACGCCGAAATCCGCCGAATCTTGGACGAGCAATATGCCGTCGCCTACAAAATCCTGGACGAAAACCGCGATAAGATGCACGCTATGTGTAAGGCGCTGATGGATTGGGAAACCATAGACCGCGATCAGGTATTGGAAATTATGGCAGGCAAGCAACCCAGCCTGCCTAAGGATTACAGTCATAATGTCCGTCAGGAGGAAGCGGAAAAGGCCGGTGAGGCCGCTACTTCAACAGAAGAAGATGGCGGTTCGGAATCGTCGGAAAACAAGGATTAGGTTTTATTTGTCAAGGCCGTCTGAATTTTTCAGGCGGCCTTTGTTATAATATACAACTGAATATCGGCAATATCTAAGGATGCGTTATGGCATGGCGGGCGGGGCGGTTTGTTTTGGATTTGGGCAGTCCGAAGATTATGGGGATAGTGAACCTTACGCCCGATTCGTTTTCGGACGGGGGGGTATATTCGTCCGATGCCGCCACAGCCTTGGCTCATGCGGAGATGCTGCTGCGGCAGGGGGCGGATATTTTGGATTTGGGTGGCGAATCCACCCGTCCGGGCGCGGATTTTGTGCCGTTGGAGGAGGAGTGGCGGCGTTTGGCGGCGGTTTTGCCGGAGCTGTCGAAATGGGATGTTCCTCTGAGCGTGGATACCCGCCGCACGGAGATAATGCGCCGCTTGCTGGAAAACGGTTGGGCGGATATCATCAACGACATACAGGCTTTGGGGGATGACGGTGCGGCGGATTTGCTGGCGCAGTCGCCCGATACGGGTATTTGCCTGATGCATATGCGGGGGCTGCCGCAATCCATGCAGGACAATCCGCAATATCAAGATGTTGTGGCCGAAGTGGCAACTTATTTGCGGGGGCGGTTGTCGGTTTGCGGTCAGGCCGGTATTGCGAAGGAAAGGCTGGTGCTGGACCCCGGGTTCGGCTTTGGCAAAACCTTGGAACACAATATCCTGCTGATGCGCCATTTGCGCGAATTGGCACAAATATGCGGCCGGCCGCTGTTGGTCGGCGTATCGCGCAAGAGGATGATAGGCAGCTTGTGCGGCGAGGAGACGCCGTCCGGACGGGTTTATGGCAGCGTGGCGGCGGCATTGGCGGCATTGGCGCGCGGTGCGGCGGTTTTGCGGGTGCACGATGTGAAGGCAACGGCGGATGCGGTAAAGGTTTGGCAGGCTTTGGGCGGAGATTTGGCAGCCTGAAATTGAATGGAGAATGAAATGGCAAGGAAGTATTTTGGTACGGACGGCGTGCGGGGCGAAGTTGGAAAGCCGCCGATTACGCCGGAATTCGTATTGAAATTGGGTTATGCGGCCGGCCGCGTGCTGGTCAAGCATGACGGCAAGGGTACGCCTACGGTGTTAATCGGCAAGGATACGCGCATTTCGGGTTATATGTTGGAGGCCGCGCTGGTGTCGGGATTTACGGCGGCGGGCGTGAATGTCATTCAAACCGGCCCTTTGCCCACGCCGGGCGTGGCTTATCTGACCCGCGCCCTGCGTTTGGCCGCCGGCGTGATGATTTCGGCATCGCACAATAGTTTTTACGATAATGGCATTAAATTTTTTGCTGCCGGCGGCGTAAAGTTGAATGATCAGGTGGAATTGGAAATCGAAGCCGAATTGGACAAGGAAATGCAGACCGAACCTTCGGTCAATTTGGGGCGCGCGCGCCGCATCAACGGCGCGGACGACCGCTATATCGAGTTTTGCAAATCGACTTTCCCAAACCATTTGGATTTATACGGGCTGACGCTGGTGGTCGATACGGCCAACGGCGCGGGTTACAATGCCGCGCCCAAGGTGTTTCACGAGCTGGGTGCGGAGGTCATCTGTGTCGCCAACGAGCCCAACGGCTTCAATATCAACAAAAAATGCGGTGCCACCTATCCGAAGGCGCTGCAGGCGGCGGTGTTGCAAAATGAGGCCGATTACGGTTTGGCTTTGGACGGCGACGGCGACCGTTTGGTCATGGTGGACAGGAACGGCAAGCTGTATGACGGAGACAAGCTGATTTATGTGATAGCCAAGGCGCGCGCCAAAATCGGACAACCGATGGGCGGCGTGGTGGGGACGGTTATGACCAATATGGCGATGGAGTTGGCTTTGGCGGAAAAGGGAATTTCGTTTGCACGCGCCAAGGTCGGCGACCGTTATGTACTCGAACAGCTCAACCGGCGCGGCTGGCTGGTCGGCGGCGAGGCTTCGGGCCATATCCTGTGTATGGATAAGCATAATACGGGCGACGGCATTATCTCCGCCTTGCAGGTGTTGGCCGCGTTAAAAATATTGGAGCAGGATTTGGAAAGCGCGGTCGACTGGAAGGCCTTCCCGCAAACCATGATTAATGTGCCTATTGAAAAAGGGCAGGATTGGCAAAAGGCTTCGGCCGAAGTGCTTTCCGAAGTGGAAAAAGGGTTGGGCGACAAAGGACGCGTGGTGCTGCGGGCCTCAGGTACGGAACCCGTGGTGCGCGTGATGGTGGAGGCGCGCGAATTGGAGTGGGCGCAGTCGGGTGCGGAACGTATCGCCGCCGCTATTGCCGCCAAACCTGTTGCCGCTAAAAAATAATCGGGCGGGCAGGCCGTTTGAAACCAAACCGTTTAAGTGTTTCAGGCGGCCTGCGCTTTTTTGATTCGGTTTGCTTTTACAGTATGCGGGGTAATGCCCCTTTTAAGGAATCTTGATAGATCATGGCGGATTTTTTGGAAGCGTTTTTCATGCAATACGGCTACATGGCTGTATTTTCGATTTTGGTGGCATGCGGTTTCGGCATTCCGATACCCGAAGACATCACCTTGGTAACGGGGGGGGTTATCGCCGGACTGGGATATGCCGACGTGCATATCATGGTGGCGGTCGGGATGCTGGGTGTACTGGCGGGCGACGGTTTGGTTTTTGCCGCCGGCCGCGTGTTTGGCAAACACATCCTGCGTTTTCGGCCGGTAGCGAGGGTCATGACACCGAAACGTTATGCACAAGTGGAAGAAAAATTTGAAAAATACGGCAATTGGGTACTTTTTGTCGCCCGCTTCCTGCCCGGTTTGCGCACACCGATTTTTATGACGGCGGGCATCAGCGGCAAAGTATCGGCATTGCGTTTTGTCCTGATGGACGGTTCCGCTGCCTTGATTTCCGTACCGTTGTGGGTTTATTTGGGCGATTATGGCGCGTCCAACCGCGAGTGGCTGATGCAAATGGTGCACAAACTGCAGCACGGCCTGTTTGCCGCCATTGCGGCCGGTGCGGCGGTATTGGGCTGGTTTTGGTGGAAGAAGCGTTCGCGCCTGCAGTTTTATCGCGAAAAACTGGCGGAAAAGCGCAAACGACGCCGTGAAAAAAAACAGATTGGGAAAAATTAAAAATTAAGCATGAAAACCAAAGCCGTTTGAAAAACATTCGGGCGGCTTTTTTGTCAGAACAACCCGCCAAACCGCGACACATCCGATGTTTCCGGCTGACTTCCCGTCAGATTGTCGGCATAAATCCAGCCGCTTGTTTCGGCGTACCGTTTCGTCCGACAGCCGTCTGAAGTACAAACATCGCCGGAAAACTTAACGAACACCCAGCCGTTTTCATTTTTCCTGCGGTTCACTTCCAAACGCCGCCCTGCCGGCAAAACAGCGATAACGGGGCATTGGGTGGAGGCGCAGCGGCGCAGGTTCACATCATTCCTGCCTATGGTTTCGACGCTATAATCATCAAAAACAAAGCGTGCGGCCGCCCAGCCGCCCAGACAGGCGGCAGCCGCCGAAAACAAAAAAAGCCCGATACGCCGCGAAGAAGCATTGCCGCGGACAGGCTTGGCGGTTTGGCCTTTGCGGAAATATTCGTCATCAATCAAATTCCTGCCGGCGCAGCGGCGGACGGTTTTAACCGCTTCGGAGACCGATATGGCGAAAAACTCGCGGTTGTCGTTAAGCCGCTTTCCTTTCAAACGGCGGTGTACCTCCGCCTCCACCTGTTGATAGTGCCGGCAACGCGCCTGATAAACGACTTGGAAGGGCAGGGCGACACCGGTGCTGTACAATTCCCTTGCCCGTTTTTGCGGCATATGTTTCGTGTAGCCTATTTTTACCAGGTCGGGCATGGCGGCGTTGGTCAAGACATATACCCAACCTGTTTGCATAATTTACTTTTTCCTTGTGCGTCATAATGAAACGGAAAATGCCGTAGAGATTAACTTCTGCATGGATTCAGCTTTAAGTCTTTTGCCGTTTTTTCAAATAATTCCAATTGTTTTAAAAACTCCGGCTTGACAATACCGCGCAACTTGTCGGCCGGGAGGGTGAAATCGGCAGTGGCCAGATAACTGCCGAGTGAATAGGGGTTGAAGACAAAATACAGCCCGCCTTTGTCGGGAGTCCAGTTGAAATCGGCATTTTTATAGTCTTGGTCAAAACTTGAGGGTAGTGCGTCAAATGCTTCTTGGCGGTTTTTGGCTTCGCCTGCTTCCATATAGTATTCGGCAAGGCCTTCCTTTACTGCGGCGACAAACGCGGCCGTTTTGCCGGGCAGCAAAATATCCTCCGTCTTTAATGCCGCAGGCTTGCCCTGTCGCGGGATGGTGCTGAAATAATCGCCGCCGTTGCCGTGCGGGCCGCCGCCGTAAACCCACATGACGTTCTTTATGGTCAGATAATCGGGCGAATAGCCGAACAAAATATTTTCGGCATGATATTCAAGCCGCAGGTAGCCGTTTTCGTCTTTGGTTTCGTTCACGGCCTTTTCCAATTCCCTTCGCAGGCGGCCTTGTTCGAAATCGGGCAGTTCCAAATCACTGACATTGTCGCGCAACAGGCGGTCGGAAAAGGCGGTGTGGGCGGGATTGTCGAATATCAGTCGGGTAATTTCGACCTTGCTGCAATTTTCGTCTTCAGAAGGCTTGGGGCAGTATCGGGCTTCGACGGTTTCGCTTTTGGTTTGCGGCACTTGTCCGAAAGCGGGGACGGACGCTGCCAGAAACAGGGAAAACAGGATTTTTCGCACGTTTTTCTCCAAAGGGATTTTGATATTCAGCCTGTTTGTTCGGCAACGGCAAAGGCCAGCACATGGCCTTCCTCATCGCTCAAACTGAGGTGCACGCGGGTAATGCCCCGTCCGTCCAACCACTGCTGCAGGGCGGTTTCGTAAAAATATTCGGGTTTTCCCAAAGCGTCGTGCCCGATGCCGATGCGGCACAGGCTCACTTTGCCGCGTATGCCCGTGCCGACGGCTTTGGCAAAGGCTTCTTTGGCGGCAAAGCGTTTGGCCAGAAAGCGGGCGGGGCGCGCGGTTGCGGACAGCCCGTCCGATTCGGCGGGGTGCAGGATGCGGCGGGCAAAGGCCTGCCCGTATTTGCGGTATAGGGTTTCTATACGTTTGACCGATACGATGTCGGTGCCGATGCCGTAAATCATGTTCGCCTATTTTAACGTGCGGATGCCGACGGCGTCGCGTACTTTGTCCAGCAGTTCGCGCGCTTCTTTGCGCGCTTTGGCGGCGCCTGCCTGCAGGATGTCTTCGATTTGCGAAGGGTTGGCGGTCAATTCGTTGTAGCGTTCGCGCGGTTCGGCAAGCTCGGCGTTGATTTTGGCGGCCAGAAGTTTTTTCGCTTCGCCCCAAGCCAAGCCTTCCGCCAGCATTCGGGTGAACTCGGCGGTTTCGGACGGCGTGGCAAACGCTTTGTAAATTTCAAACAAGGGGCTTTCGTCGGGCTGTTTCGGTTCGCCCGGCTCTTTCATATTGGTGATGATTTTATTGACCGATTTTTGGGTTTTCTTGTCGTTTTCCCACAGCGGAATCGTGTTGCCGTAGGATTTGGACATTTTGCGTCCGTCCAAGCCGACCAAGAGTTCGACGTTTTCGTCGATTTTCACTTCGGGCAGGGTGAAGACTTTTTTGAAGCGGTGGTTGAAGCGGCCGGCGATGTCGCGCGCCATTTCGACGTGTTGGATTTGGTCGCGGCCGACGGGGACTTCGTTGGCGTTGAACATGAGGATGTCGGCGGTCATCAGGATGGGGTAGCTGTACAGTCCCATTTCTACGCCGTGGTCGGGGTCTTCCTGATTGTTTTCGACATTCGCCTGCACGGCGGCTTTGTAGGCGTGGGCGCGGTTCATCAGGCCTTTGGCGGTGATGCAGGTCAGAATCCAGTTCAATTCCATCACTTCGGGAATGTCGCTTTGGCGGTAGAAGGTGGTGCGCTCGGGGTCGAGTCCGCAGGCCAGCCAAGTGGCGGCAACGGCCTGGGTGGATTGGTGAATCATCTCCGGCTCGTGGCATTTGATGATGCCGTGGTAGTCGGCGAGGAAGAGGAAGGATTCGGTATCGGGGTTTTGCGCCGCGCGGACGGCGGGGCGGATGGCGCCGACGTAGTTGCCCAGATGCGGGATGCCGGTGGTGGTTACGCCTGTGAGGACGCGTTTCTTGCTCATGTTTTTTTTCTTTCTTTGAAATCTGTTTCCGCCGCAAGGCCGTCTGAACGGCGGTTTTTAAATACGGCGGCAATTGTAACAGAGTTTTACGGTTGCAATAATCTCAAAGGGGTTTGACTGATGCTGTATAATTGGCGGCTTTGACGGATTTTTTCGGGCGGCTTTGTTCAAACGCCCGCTTGTTTTGGCAAAGGTGAGAGATGGCGAGGGAGAACCAAACCCAAATGTTTCCAGACGAATGGCGCGCCAGCACGTCGCTGGCGGGCGTATACGCATTGCGGATGTTGGGGATGTTTTTGGTATTGCCGGTGCTGGCGCTTTACGCTTCCGGCCTGCAGGGTGCGGGCGGCAACAAAATGCTGGTCGGGTTGGCTGCCGGCATGTACGGCCTGACGCAGGCGCTGCTGCAACTGCCCTTGGGTATAGCCTCCGACCGTTTCGGCCGGAAAAAAACCATCTATTTCGGCTTGGCGGTATTTGCCGCCGGCAGCTTTATGGCGGCTGCCGCAACCACGTTGGAAATGCTGGTGGTTGCGCGCGCCGTGCAGGGGGCGGGTGCGGTGAGTGCGGCGGTAACGGCGCTGCTGGCCGATTTGACGCGCGAGGAAGTCCGTACCCGTTCCATGGCCATGATAGGCCTGAGCATAGGCATGACTTTTTCCGTCAGCCTGGTTTTGTCGCCCATGCTGGGCGGGGTTATCGGCGTTGACGGCCTGTTCGCGCTGACCGGCGCGCTGACCGTGGCGAGCATTGCCGTCGTCGCCCTTATAACCCCCGACCCCGTTGTATCGAAACTGCATGAGGACACGCAGGCGCAGCCGGCCCGCATGGGCGAGGTGTTCAAAAACCGCCAACTGATGAGCCTGAACTTCGGCATTTTCGTCCTGCATTTCGGCATGATGGCGCTGTTTACCTCGCTGCCTTTTGTTTTGGAACATTTGGGGCTGCCCAAAGAAGTGCATTGGAAAATTTATTTCCCCGCCACTTTGCTCGGCCTGATGCTGATGGTGCCGGCAATCATCGTGGGCGAAACGCGCAACAAGTTAAAGCAGGTGTTCGTCTCGGGCATCGTGCTGGTGCTGGCTGCCGTGGCGGCGTTGTTCGTATCGTCGGGGTCGTTGTGGCTGATTGCGTTCTGTCTGATTGTTTATTTTATCGGCTTCAATATTTTGGAAGCCAGCCAACCTTCCATGGTGTCGAAAATCGCCCCGTCCAATCTGAAGGGCACGGCCATGGGCGTATACAACACCTTACAGTCGGTCGGCCTGTTTTGCGGCGGGGCGGCAGGCGGCTACCTGCTCGAATATCACGGCATCGACGCGGTATTGGCCATGGTGGCCGCATTGACGGCCTTGTGGCTGGTGTCCGCCGTGTTGAGCCCCGCGCCGAAACCGGTAAAAAACATCGCCCTGCGTGTGGGAAAAACTTGGCACGGCAGGCAGGAGGCCTTACACTTCGCCCTTGGCAAAGTGGCCGGCGTGGAACAGGTCAGTTTCAGCGGCGACGGCGAAACCGTTTATATAAAGGCCCTGCAGAAAGGTTTTGACGAGGCAGGGGCCAAAAATATTATTTCCGGAGTGTAATCGATGTCTGTAAACAAAGTAATCCTTATCGGCAATTTGGGGCGCGACCCCGAAGTGCGCTATATGCCCAACGGCGAGGCCGTCTGCAATTTTTCCATCGCCACCAGCGAAACTTGGAACGACCGCCAAACCGGCCAGAAAACCGAACGTACCGAATGGCACAATATCACGCTGTACCGCCGCCTGGCCGAAGTGGCGGGGCAGTATCTGAAAAAAGGCAGCCAGGTGTATATCGAAGGCCGCATCCAAAGCCGCAAATATACCGGCAAGGACGGTATCGAACGCACGGCTTACGAAATCATCGGCAACGAAATGAAAATGTTGGGCAGCCGTCAAGGCGCGGGTGCGGCCGTGCCTTACGATGCGGGCGGCCAGCAGGCCGCGCCGCAGCCTTATGGCCAAACCGAATCCCGCCAGCAGGAAGCAGCGCACAATAACCCGCCGCCCGCCGCCCCCGTCCGTCAGGCACCGCCCGCCGCCCCCGCGCAGCCGGTGGATGATTTTGAAGACGATATTCCGTTTTAAGCCGCAAACCGGCGGTAAAAAAGGCGGCTTGAGTTGCAGATTCGGCCGTTTTTGGTACAATGCCGCCTGAAACCCGATCCTGCAAGCCGCCGTCTGCCGCGCGGCTTGCCTTTTTTATTTATCGTTATTGCACCGGTACGGCGGAATATGCCGCCGGCCGTCCGACAAAGGAAGCAGAGAAATGCACAAAAAAATCCCCCTGACCCAGCGTGGTTCGGAATTATTAAAGGCGGAACTGCAGCAGTTGAAGAGCGTTGCCCGCCCCGAGGTCATAGCCGCGATTGCCGAGGCGCGTTCGCACGGCGATTTGTCGGAAAACGCCGAATATGACGCGGCCAAGGAGCGGCAGGGCTTTATCGAGGGGCGCATTGCCGAAATCGAGCGCAAGCTGGCTTCGGCGCACATCATCAATCCGGTTGAGATTCATGCCGAGGGGAAGGTGGTTTTTGGCGCGACTTTGACGCTGGAGGATTTGGACAGCGGCGATCAGGTGCGTTACCAGATTGTCGGCGAAGACGAAGCCGACATCAAAGACGGTAAAATCTCCATCGGTTCGCCGATTGCCCGCGCCCTTATCGGCAAAGAGGAAGGCGAAGTAGCCGAAGTGCGCGCCCCGGGCGGGGTGCGCGAATACGAAATCGTGGCTGTCGAATATATTTAATTTCAATGCAGACATAGCCAAGCATCCCAATAATCGTTACAATCGGCGTTTCCCCAACAGACAAAAACCATCTATAAAAAAATGGAGTTCAATATGACCGCCAAAGGACAGACTTTACAAGATCCTTTTTTGAATGCCCTGCGTAAGGAGCATGTACCCGTTTCGATTTACCTGGTAAACGGCATCAAACTGCAGGGGCAGGTCGAATCCTTCGATCAGTATGTCGTTTTGCTGCGTAACACGACCGTTACGCAAATGGTTTACAAACACGCGATTTCGACCATAGTCCCCGCCCGCGCCGTAAGCCTGCAGCATGAGAACAAACCGGCGGCCGCCGAAGCGGCAGCTTCCGAAGAATAAGGATTACGCAACCGCGATAGGCCGGATTTCCGTATCGGAATCCGGCTTTTTCGTTTAAATTTTCCTATGGCCGTCCGGCGGGTCGGAACATGGCCGCGGCAATTGCGGCAGTCTGCCGAATTCGTTAAAATTACACATTCCAACAAAGCGGTATCACCATGACGAAATTTATTTTTGTAACCGGCGGCGTCGTATCTTCACTGGGTAAAGGTATCGCCGCCGCTTCCATTGCCACCATTTTGGAATCGCGCGGTTTGAACGTTACCATGCTCAAGCTCGACCCTTATATCAATGTCGATCCCGGAACGATGAGCCCGTTTCAGCACGGCGAGGTTTTCGTTACCGACGACGGCGCGGAAACCGATTTGGATTTGGGGCATTACGAACGCTTTATCAACGCCACGATGAGCCGCCGCAACAGTTTCAGCACCGGGCAGGTCTATGAAAATGTGATTATGAAGGAACGGCGCGGCGATTATTTGGGCGGCACGGTGCAGGTGATTCCGCATATCACCGATGAAATCAAACGCAGGATTCACGAAGGGGCTGCCGGAAAGGATGTGGCAATCGTGGAAATCGGCGGCACGGTCGGCGATATCGAGTCGCTGCCGTTTTTGGAGGCCATCCGCCAGATGCGCAGCCAGCTTGGCCGGAACAATACTTTGTTCGTCCATCTGAGTTATGTGCCGTATATCGCCGCCGCAGGCGAGATTAAAACCAAACCCACGCAGCATTCGGTTAGGGAGTTGCGCGAAATCGGCATTCAGCCCGATATTTTAATCTGCCGCATGGACAGGCCGCTGCCCGAGGAAGAACGCCGCAAAATCGCGTTGTTTTGCAATGTGGAAGAACGGGCGGTAGTCGGCAGTTATGATGCAGGCAGTATTTATGAGGTTCCCGAAATGCTGCACAGCCAGGGCATCGATTCGATTATCACCGAACAGTTGCAGTTGAATATCCAGCAGGCCGATTTGACCGAATGGAAGAAAATCGTCCGCGCCATCAAGAATCCGAAATATACGGTTAAAATTGCGATGGTCGGCAAGTATGTGGATTTGACGGAATCTTATAAGTCGCTGACGGAAGCCTTGAAGCACGCAGGCATCCACACGGAAACCGATGTGCAGATTACTTATGTGGACAGTGAGGCTATAGAGAAAGGCGGCGGCGATGTGTCGGCCTTGAAGGGGATGGATGCGGTTTTGGTGCCCGGCGGCTTCGGCGTCAGGGGCGTCGAGGGCAAGATTGCCGCCGTGCGTTATGCGCGCGAAAACAATGTCCCCTATCTGGGTATCTGCCTCGGCATGCAGATCGCCCTGATTGAGTATGCCCGCGACGTGGCCGGTATGGACGGGGCAAATTCAACCGAATTCAATGCGAAAACGCCTTATCCCGTTGTGGCTCTGATCGATGAGTGGCAGACTGCGGACGGCAGTGTGGAAAAACGTGATGAAAATGCGGATTTGGGCGGAACAATGCGCCTGGGCGCGCAGGAAGTCGAGCTGAAGGCCGGCAGCCTGGCCGCGCGCATCTACGGCAGCGGACGCATCAGGGAACGCCACCGCCACCGATATGAGGTCAATAATCTTTTCCTGCCCGCCCTGGAAGACGCAGGCCTGGTCGTCGGCGGCGTGTCGGCAGGCAGCGAGCGTTTGGTGGAAACGATCGAACTGCCAAACCATAAATGGTTTTTCGCCTGCCAGTTCCATCCGGAATTTACTTCCACGCCAAGAAAAGGACATCCTTTGTTTACAGCCTTTATCCGGGCGGCTTTGGGCAACCGGAAGGGTTGAGTCGGTTTGGGAAAATGGGGCAGGCCGCCTGAAGCGGGTTTTCAGGCGGCCGCCTAATAAAAGCCGGCGGCTATTTTTGTATAAATTCGATTTTGTAGCCGTCCGGGTCTTCAATGAAGGCGATGACGGTGCTGCCGTGTTTCATCGGGGCGGCCTCGCGGACGACTTTGCCGCCGAGCTGCCTTACCTGTTCGCAGGCGGCCTGCGCGTCATCCACCTCTATGGCTATATGGCCGTAAGCGTTGCCCAAATCATAACTTTCCGTATCCCAGTTGTGGGTCAGTTCGATGACGGCGTTGTCGGCTTCGCTGCCGTAGCCGACAAAGGCCAAGGTAAAGCGGCCTTCGGGGTAGTCTTTTTTGCGCAGCAGCTTCATGCCCAGAACATTTTGATAAAAGGCCAGCGAACGTTCGAGGTTGCCGACGCGCAACATGGTGTGGAGCAGTCTCATTTTAAGCATTCCTATAGTTGTTTATACCAAACCTTATCGGTTCGACGGCGGGCTATTTTACGGTTGTCGGACGGGCGTATCAAGGCGGGGGGTTCTTTTCAAACAGCCCGTGAGTGAGGAAAACGGTTGCCCTGCCGTATCATTTGAGTATAAAGTCGGTTAATGTTAAATTCCGAATCGGCCGCTGCGGCTTGTAGCCGGATACTCAGTATCAATTTATTTTTACATTGTGTCTTTTAATTATAGGAGCATAACGATGAGAATCAGCATTCCGAAAGAATCACTTGTGGGCGAAACCCGTGTGGCCTGCACGCCCGCCACCGTTGCACAATTGCAAAAGCTGGGCTTCGAAGTGGCGGTGGAACGCGGGGCGGGGCGGGGTGCGAGCCTTGATGATGCGGCTTACGAAGCGGCAGGCGCATTGCTTGTTTCAACTGACGAAGTCTGGCAGAGCCCGCTGATTTACAAACTGAACGCGCCAAATGAAGCCGAAGCCGGAAATTTAAAAGAAGGACAGACTTTGGTCGGCTTCCTGTATCCGAACCAAAACAAAGAACTGGTTCAAAAACTGGCCGATAAAAAGGTCAATGTATTGGCGATGGACATGGTGCCCCGTATTTCGCGCGCGCAGGCTTTGGATGCTTTGTCTTCAATGGCAAACATCAGCGGCTACCGCGCCGTGATTGAAGCAGCCAATGCCTTCGGCCGTTTCTTCACCGGTCAAATCACCGCCGCCGGCAAAGTACCGCCCGCGCAGGTTTTGGTGATTGGCGCCGGTGTGGCAGGTTTGGCGGCGATTGGTACGGCAAACTCGCTCGGCGCAGTGGTGCGCGCATTCGATACCCGCTTGGAAG
>CAUVCE010000005.1:0-27577 GCA_963550425.1 uncultured Neisseria sp. | reverse complement strand
GTGGCCAATCTGGCTTTGGAACACTTGGGCAAAGCCAAAGGCAGCTACGACATCATCGACCCGATGGATCATGTAAACGCCAGCCAGTCTACCAACGACGCTTACCCGACCGGCTTCCGTTTGGCCGTATACAACAGCACGGTGGCCATGATGGCGCAAATGAACCGCCTGAAACAGGCCTTCGAAGCCAAAGCCGAAGAATTTAAAGACGTGTTGAAAATGGGGCGTACCCAGCTTCAAGATGCCGTACCCATGTCGTTGGGGCAGGAATTCAAAGCCTTTGCCGTCCTGCTGGAAGAAGAAAACGTCAATCTGCAACGCAATATCGATTTGCTGCTGGAAATCAACTTGGGCGCAACCGCCATCGGAACGGGCGTGAACACTCCCGAAGGCTATGCCCCGCTGGCAGTGAAAAAACTGGCCGAAATCAGCGGCCTGCCCTGCACGCTGTCGCCCAATCTGATTGAAGCCACCTCCGACTGCGGCGATTATGTCAGTGTCCATGCCGCGTTGAAACGCCTGGCCGTAAAACTTTCCAAAATCTGTAACGACTTGCGCCTGATGTCATCCGGCCCGCGTGCAGGCATCAAGGAAATCAACCTGCCCGAAATGCAGGCCGGTTCGTCCATCATGCCCGCCAAAGTCAATCCCGTGATTCCGGAAGTCGTGAATCAGGTGTGCTTCAAAGTCATCGGCAACGACACTGCCGTAACCTTTGCCGCCGAAGCCGGACAGTTGCAGCTCAATGTGATGGAACCCGTGATTGCACAAGCGATTTTTGAAAGTATCTCGCTGTTGGGCAATGCCTGCGTGAATCTGGCCGACAAATGCGTGGACGGTATTACCGCCAACCGCGAAACCTGTGCCGCCTATGTGCTGAACTCCATCGGCATCGTTACCTACCTGAATCCGTTTATCGGCCATCACAACGGCGACAAGGTCGGCAAAATCTGCGCCCAAACCGGCAAAAACGTGCGCGAAGTGGTGTTGGAACTCGGTTTGCTGAGTGCGGAACAGCTTGACGATATTTTGTCGCCCGCCAATCTGATTAACCCGCAATATAAAGCGAAAAAAGTCGGTTAAATGCCATTCAAAGCATAAAAGGCTGTCTGGAAAATTCAGACAGCCTTTCCTTTTTACGGAGGCGCGCCCTAATAGCGGTTTCAACACACGGAACTGTATATGGCTGCCGTCATAAAGGGCGGGATTTCAACCGTTGACAAAAAGCGGGACAGGTAAATCAGCGTTTGACCCCGCTCAAACACGCCCAACCCTCATCAATCTGAGCGGCTTCCATATCAAACCAGCGGCTGTAAATATCGGACAACTCTTCGGCTTGGTCGGCCAGCAGCCCCGACAGCACGATGCGGCCGCCCGTTTTGACACGCGCCGCCAGCATCCCGCCCAACATCCTCAACGGGTTGGCCAAAATATTGGCGACCACCACGTCAAACATACCGTCCGGCAACTCATCGGGCAGGTAAAAACGGGCGGCAACCTTATTTTGCCCCGCATTCTGCCGGCTGGATTCAACGGCTTGGGGGTCGATATCCACACCGATGGCCGAAGCGGCGCCGAGTTTCAAGGCGGCAATCGCCAAAATACCCGAACCGCAGCCATAGTCCAATATGCCTTCGCCGCCGTTCAGGCGTTTGTCCAGCCATTGCAGGCACAGGCGGGTTGTGGGATGGCTTCCCGTGCCGAAGGCCAAACCTGGGTCAAGCTGCAGATTGACGGCATCTTTATCGGGTGCCTCGTGCCAAGAGGGCGTAATCCACAAACGGTCGGAAATCTTAATCGGGTCGAATTGCGCCTGAGTCAGGCGAACCCAGTCTTGTTCGGGCAACTGCTCGATTTGATGTGCAGGCGGGGCGATACCCAGCGAAGAAGCGGCCTTGTTTAAAGCTTCCGCCGCATCGGCCTGGCGGTCGAACAGCGCGGCCACGCGGCTATGCTGCCATACCCGGTCGGCCGGCATACCGGGTTCGCCGAAAATCGGCTGTTCGTTGTCGGTGCCGGCATAAAAGTCCTCAATGGTGGCCGATAACGCGCCGTGTTCCATTAGGGCATCGGATAACGCTTCGGCGATACGTTCGTCTACGGCCATAGAAATCTGTTGGTAGGACATGGTTATTCCTTCGGAAGATTGGACAAATGGCCGAATTGTAATCCAAAAGGCCGTCCGAATGCGTTTTCAAACCAATGAGGCCGCCATATCGGGCAGGTTGGCACGGTGGGAAGGGATGGCTTATTTAGGGAATGGGGGCAAAATCCCCCCACAATGTCTGCATGGCGGCAATGGCGGCCAGCGAAGCGGTTTCGGTACGCAGTACGCGCCCGCCCAGCCTGACTGCCTGAAAACCGGCGGCAAAAGCCAGTTTTTCTTCCCCGTCCGACCAACCGCCCTCCGGCCCCACCATAAAGATGACGCTGCGCGGCACGGGCAGGTTGTGCAGGCTTTTGGCCTGATTCGGGCTCATCAGCAGCCTGGCGCCGGCATCGGGCAGTTGCCTCAGGCATTCGCGGTAGGATTGCAGCGGATGCACATTCGGCACGGTATTGCGGCCGCTTTGCTCGCAGGCGGCAACGACGATTTCCTGCCAGCGCGCCACACGTTTGCCGGCACGTTCCCCGCTGAGCCTGACAATGGAACGTTCGCTCTCAACGGGGATAATCTCGTTCACACCCAATTCCACACTTTTTTGCAGCGTGAAATCCATGCGCTCGCCGGAAGAAACGGCCTGAACCAGGGTAATGTGCAGCGGCGACTCGTTTTCAGACGGGTTTTTGCCGCACACCAGCGCCGTTGCGGCACGCTTTTCCAGTGTCTGCAAAACAGCCGGATAGGCAAAGCCGTCGCCGTTGAACAGGGTGATTTCCTCCCCAATCCGACAGCGCAAAACATGCAGGTGGCGCACGACTTTGTCGGGAAGTGGGATGTTTTGCCGGGGCAGCAATTTGGCCGTAAGAAAGAACCGGGGCATGATGGTGCAAAATAGGTTAAGATTCCGCCCTTCATTATACGTTATCACGGGCATCTGCATAGGGGTGGTATAGGGTGTTGGAACGGTTACGGACTTTGGTCAAACAGATTGCGCAAACCGAAGTGATGCCGCGCTTCCTCCGCGTTGGCGGTTGCGAAAAACAAGACGGCAGTATTTTATCTGAGGCCGATTTGGCGGCACAGGCGGCGTTCGTGCGCGGATTGCCCGCCATTATCGATGCGCCGGTGTTGGGCGAGGAAATGGGCGAACAGGCACAGCGCGATTTGTGGCTGCACAATTATGACGGCCTTTGGGTGGTCGATCCGATCGACGGCACGACCAATTTTGTCAATGGCTTTCCGCATTTCGCCCTGTCGGCTGCGTTTATGCGGCAGGGCAGGCCGCAACTGGCCGTGATTTACAATCCGGTCAGCGGCGAATGTTTTTCCGCGCAGCAAGGTTGCGGGGCTTTTATGAACGGCCGCCGCCTGCCGTTGACCGGAGGCGGTAAAAGGCTGCACCGCGCGATTGCCGGCGTGGAAATCAAATATCTCCGGTCTGGCAAGCTGTCCAGCCGCATGAACACGCTCTCGCCGGTGCGCAGCATCCGCAGTATGGGCAGCAGCACTTTGGATTGGTGCTATCTGGCGGCAGGCAGGATGGATGTTTATGTACATGGCGGCCAGAAGTTGTGGGATTATGCCGCCGGCGTGCTGATTTTGACGGAGGCGGGAGGATGTTTGGCTACTTTGGAGGGCGATGATTTTTGGAGCGGGACGCATGTCTTCCAACGTTCGGCCATCGCGGCGGTAAACCCGCAGTTGTTTGCGCCGTGGTTGAAATGGATTCGCGAAAACCAATAGGTTGAAAAAAACAAGCCGTCTGAAGGAAATTTCAGACGGCTTTTTTGTCTTTCAAATTCAGTGGATATTGATGTTGCTAATCGGACTGGAGATAAACTCTTTGCCGGTTTCGTGCGGTTCTTGCGGTTCATTGGGGACATGTCTTCCGTCGCGCGGCATATTGTCCAAATCCTGACCCGGTTCCGAAGCGGTATCGTCTATGCTGATATTGGTCTTGCTTTCCAAAATGATGGCGGAGGACAAATGCTCGCTGACATTGTAAACCATGGCCAAACCGATTTCTTCGGACGGGATAGACAAGTATTTCACCACGCTGCGGCGGTTGTCATTGCCCCTGTCCACCAAATCCGTTTTGATGCGGCGGCTGCGTTTGTAGAGGCTCAATACCGTACCCTTGTCCAAACCGTCTGCCTCGCCCTTGTTCAAAGTAATGGTTTGGAACTGTCCGGCTTCGCTGATGCCGTCAAAGATCGAAACCACGCGCGCATCGATATGTTGGCTGGGTGCATGCGGCATCATATTGAAGCGGTTTGGATTATTATCCAATTTCAACAAATAGTCGCCGGTACGGATTTCGGAAACCGCCTCTTCGACAACCATAGGCTGTGCGGTTTGGGTCGGCAGTTTCACCATAGGATGGGGTCGGGTGTAGTATTCGTCATAGGGCAGTTGCTCGGCATCCGATGTGCTGCGCGAATCTAAAGCACTGTTGGTGCCGGGCAGTGTGGCGACAATACCGCTGAACACCACTTCCTGTCCCAGGAATTTCTTGGTTTCGGGGTCGGTAATGTCTTTACGCACACGGTATACCAGATAGCGGCCGGGTTCGGTTACCTTATAGGCGTATACACGGTCGCCCTTGCTGTACATAATGCGGTTGTCGTGGTCGGCAACCAATCGCGGGGCATACTGCGTCTGTTTTTGATTGATAATCTGCGGATGCTGCATAAACATTCGGTAGAAATCGACATTGACGGCCTGAATGCCGTAGCCGGAACTGACTTCGCGCACGCGTGGGCTGAGTTTCACCATCGGGATACCGTCATTGTCCCGCCGGCCGCCTTCCACGCTCAGGCGGGGTTTGCCGTTAACGTAGCGTAAAACCAACACTTGTCCGGGATAAATCAGGTTCGGGTTGCGGATTTGGCTTCGGTTTGCGCCCCAGAGGCGGCTCCACTGCCACGGTTTATGCAGGTATTTGCCGGAGATTCCCCACAGGGTATCGCCTTTTTTTACAACATAGCGGTTGGGCGCGTCTTGGCGCAGTTTTAGTTCGGAAGCCGGCACCGGTGCAGAAATTGCTAAGCTGGCGGCACAAAGCAGCGTTATAATACGTTGTTGCATGACACTCCCCTTGAAAATCATTCACACTGTCATCATTAATAAAAAACCGAGTACGGTTTTGGCGCAAAACAAAATGAGCCAATCATTCAATCGAAATATTTTACCACTGTTTACAGCAAACATCATAGCGTTAAAGGTACCGTACGGATTACCCGCACATTATTACAGAGATTTAAAATGGCTTTACTGAATATTTTGCAATACCCCGACGAGCGCCTGCATACCGTGGCCAAGCCGGTGGCCGTAATAGACGGGCGCATCAAAAAACTGGTGGCCGACATGTTTGAAACCATGTACGAGGCGCGGGGCATAGGTTTGGCCGCCACACAGGTAGACGTGCATGAGAGGGTGGTGGTGATGGACTTGAGCGAGGAAAAAAATGCGCCCCGCGTCTTCATCAATCCGGTGATTACCAAACAAAACGGCGAAACGAGTTATGAAGAAGGCTGCCTTTCCGTGCCGGGCATTTACGAGACGGTTGTCCGCGCCGAAACCGTTACGGTGGAGGCGTTGGATGCCGATGGTAAAAAGTTCGTATTGGAAGCGGACGGATTATTGGCGATCTGCGTCCAACACGAGTTGGATCATTTAATGGGCAAAGTTTTTGTCGAACGCCTCTCGCCATTGAAGCAAAACCGTATCCGCACCAAATTGAAAAAACGGCAGCGGCAGAATATGTAGTGCGGCAATGTTTCAACACACAGGACTACATATAAAGCGCAGCCCTGTGTGTCGCCCTGATTTGGACGGGGTTACGCCCCTCCCAAATAAATCCAAATCCTACCGCCCCAAAGGGCGGGGTTTCGACCATTAAGGGAATTTTGATGAAAAGGAAGAAGGGTTGATGAAGGTTGTTTTTGCCGGTACGCCGGATTTTGCCGCCGCCGCCCTGCGTGCGATTGCGAAGGCCGGCTTCGAGATTCCTTTGGTGCTGACCCAGCCCGACAGGCCGAAGGGAAGGGGGATGAAGCTGCAGGCATCCGCTGTAAAAGAAGCCGCTTTGGAATTGGGCTTGCGGGTGGAACAGCCGGAAAAATTGCGCGGCCGGGTCGATGCTTTGGCCATGTTGCGCGAGGTTCGGGCGGATGTGATGGTGGTGGCGGCATATGGGTTGATCCTGCCGCAAGAGGTGCTGGATATGCCCAAACATGGTTGCTTGAACATTCATGCCTCCCTGCTTCCCCGTTGGCGCGGGGCAGCGCCGATTCAGCGTGCGGTTGAAGCGGGCGATGCCGAAACAGGCGTGTGCATCATGCGGATGGATGCGGGCTTGGATACGGGAGACATCGTCAGCGAACACCGATACGTCATCGGTGCAAACGATACGGCGGGCGATGTGCACGATGCGTTGATGGAAATCGGTGCGCGGGCCATTGTTTCCGATTTGCAACAGTTGCGGCAGTCCGGTCGTTTGGACTGTGTGCCTCAGCCCGAAAACGGAATCACTTATGCACATAAGTTAAGCAAGGATGAGGCCAGGGTGGATTGGACGGAGACCGCCGAGACGGTTGCCCGCAAAATCAGGGCCTTCAACCCCGTACCCTGTGCATGGACGTTGTGGCAGGGCAGGCCGTTGAAAATTTGGCAGGCACGGGCTGTTGCGGGCAGGGGCCGGCCGGGCGAGGTGTTGTCTTGTTCGCCGGACGGCCTGCTTGTCGCCTGCGGTACGGATGCGGTAAGGGTTACGCAACTGCAGCCCGCCGGCGGAAGGCGTATGGATATGGCGGCCTTTGCTGCTGGAAGGCCGTTGGATGAGGGGGAGGTCTTGGGCGATGAGGTTTGATGGTGCAATTGCGGCTGCCTTTACCAATATCAACGGGGCTGCCTAATATGAAGGAAATGCCAAGATGAGTATGGCGCGCGCGCAAAAATTAGCCGCCGAAAGTATTGCCGCCGTTTCGGAAGGCCGTAATCTGCAAGATGTTTTGGCCGCCGTCCGTATGGCGAATGCGGATTTGGACGTACAGGAAAACGGCGCATTGCAGGATATCGCCTACGGCTGCCAGCGTTATTTGGGCAGTCTGCGCTTTATGTTGGGCAGGATGTTGGAGAAGCCGGTTACTGACCCGAAATTGGAAAGTCTGTTGCTGGCCGCGCTTTACCAGCTCAATTATACGCGCAACGCGCCTCACGCGGTGGTAAACGAGGCGGTGGAAAGTATCGGCGCAATCGGCAGGGGGCGTTTCCGATCTTTTGCCAATGCGGTTTTACGCCGTTTTTTGCGCGAAAAGGACAAGTTGAATGCGCTGTGTCGGAATGATGATGTGGCACGTTATAATTTCCCGCAATGGTGGTTGGAAGCGGTGCGGCAGGCTTATCCGAAACACTGGCACAATATCGTTGCCGCCGCCAACGGCCGTCCGCCTTTGTCCTTGCGCGTAAACCGCCGTTTGAACGATGCCCCGGGCTATGCCGCGTTGCTGCTAGAAAAGGGCTTGACGGCCAAGGTGTTGTCCGATTATGCGTTGCGCCTGGACGAGGCCGTGCCGGTCGGCCGCCTGCCGCACTTTTCCGAAGGCATGGTGTCGGTACAGGATTTCGGCGCGCAGCAGGCCGCCGGTTTCCTCAAACCGCAAAACGGCGAACGTATTTTGGATGCCTGTGCCGCACCGGGCGGGAAAAGCGGGCATATTTTGGAATCGGCCGACTGCGAATTGACCGCTGTCGATATAGACCCCGACCGTTTGAAAAGGGTGGAAGGTAATTTGGCGCGGTTGGGCCTTGAGGCCGCCGCGCTGCATTGTGCTGATGCGGCAGATATCGCTTCGTGGTATGATGGCAGGCCTTTTGATGCGGTGTTGGCCGATGTGCCGTGTACCGCATCAGGTGTGACCAAACGCAATCCCGACATCAAATGGCTGCGCCGCCCGAACGATGCGCGCAAAACCGCCGTGCAGCAGGAAGGCCTGTTGGATGCATTATGGACGGTGTTGAAACCGCAAGGGCGGATGCTGTTGGCAACGTGTTCGATTTTTTATGAAGAAAACGACGGCCAGCTTCGGCGCTTCCTCAGCCGCCACCACGATGCCGTCTGTACCGAATCCCTCTCTTTGCTGCCCAATCGAAATCAAGATGGCTTTTATTACGCACTTATCCGAAAACAGGCATAGGAAAAAGCTGCCGGCGGCGGTTTTGCTGGCGGTTTTTCTGTTGGCCGGGCCGTCTGAAGCAGCTGCTGAAAGCATCAATATCACCCGCAATACCGCTGTTTTGACTTCGGGCGGGCAGTTGGATGTCGGCAGCCGTTTTCAAACCGAGCTGCCCGAGCAGTTAAAGCAGCTTTTGAAGCAGGGCGTGCCTTTGCATTTTACTTTGAGTTACCAACTCTCCGCCCCCACTTGGGCTTCCTACAAATTCAAACTCGGCCGTTTGGCGGGCGGCGGCGACAACATTACCTACAAACTGTCCTTTCACCCCCTGACCAACCGGTACCGCGTTACCGTCGGTACGTTTTCCACCGAATACGGCACATTGGAAACGGCCTTGCGCGGCGTGGGCGCGGTGGCCAACTGGCGCGTTTTGCCGCAGGGTACTTTGGAGGATGCCGATGTTGCGGACGTAAAGGCCGAAATCCGTTTGGCGCTTAGCACTTCTCAATTGCCGAAACCTTTCCAAATCAACGCGCTGACTTCCAAAAGCTGGCAATTGGATTCGGGTTGGAAACCCTTGGTCATTACCAAAGGCTGAATATGCGTATTTTCCTGACGGTATTTGTGTTACTGGCGGCGGCCTTGGTATATGGCCTGACCTCGGCCACGGGCAGCGACAGCCCCCTGTCCGATTATTTTTGGTGGCTGATTGGCGGAAGCGGCCTGCTGATAACGGTGTTGGCGGCCATATTGTCGCGTTACGCCTGGTTGCTGCTGCGCCATAACCGCCATATGCTCGGCTCTCATATCGCCCGCCGTTTGGCGATGATGTTTGCCTTGGTGGCGGTGCTGCCCGGCCTGTTCTTATTCGGCGTGTCGTCCCAGTTTATCTCTTACAGCATCAATTCGTGGTTTGGCAATGATACGGCGCAGGCGCTCGACAGCAGTTTGAATTTGAGCAAATCGGCCTTGGATATGGCTTTGGACGACAGTATGCGCCGAGCTGCCGGTTTGCAGGTCGAAATCATCAGCGCGGCAGGTTTAGACCGCCCGGCCGCCAAGGTTCTGGCGGCAAGCCCTTTGCATAAGGAATTTAGCCAGTTGGGTATTTATGATTTGTCCGGCAGTCGCGCGAACCTGATATATGACCCACTGCGTCTGCCACTGCCGCCGATGGAGGCCGAAACACGCGAATCATTGCAAAAATCCGGCTCTGCGCGCATCGCCGCAGCGGTAAACGGCAAGTTGTATGTGCAGGGCTGGCTGATGCTGTTGCATGATAAGGTTTTGTTTTTCCAACAGCCGATTCCCGAAAATGTGGCGAGGGATGCCGAGCTGATTGAGGCCGCCCGCAGCAAGTATGCCGAACTGACCTACGCCAAACAGGGGCTGCAAACTTTTTTCCTATTGACGCTGTTGGCCGCCTCGCTTTTGTCCGTCGTGCTGGCCTTGGTGATTGCACTGTATTTCGCCCGCCGCTTCATCGAACCGATATTGTCGCTGGCAGAGGGCGCGAGGGCGGTGGCGCAAGGGGATTTCAGCCGGCAGCAGACGGTATTCCGCAATGACGAACTCGGGCAGCTCACCCGCCTGTTCAATTATATGACCGACCGCTTGTCCGCCGCACGCGATGCGGATGAAAAAAACCGCCAGCAGCAGGAAGCCGCCCGGCATTATTTGGAAACGGTGTTGGAAAGTTTGACAGCTGGGGTAATTACTTTAGATGAGGCCGGCCGCCTGAAAACCTACAACCGCAGTGCGGAGGAAATCCTTGCCGTTTCATTGTCTGACCTGGCGGGCAGCAACTGGCACGATTGGCAGCGGCAGGCCGTCAAACACGCGCAGCTGGCCGAACTGTTCCAAGCCATTATCCAAACCCGCGATGACGGGCAGCCCGTGCAGGTTACATACAGCGGGGCGGACGAAATCAGAATATTATTGGGCAAAGCCATACCGTTGCCGGAGGACAACGGCAACGGCACGGTGCTGGTGTTTGACGACGTTACCCTATTGGTGCGTGCGCAAAAAGAAGCGGCCTGGGGGGAGGTGGCCAAACGCCTGGCGCACGAAATCCGCAACCCCTTGACACCCATACAGCTTTCTGCTGAGAGATTGGCTTGGAAACTGCAGGACAAGCTGAGCGAACAAGATGCACAGATATTGACCCGTTCTACCGATACCATAGTCAAACAAGTGGCCGTCATGAAAGAGATGGTCGAGGCTTTCCGCAACTATGCCCGTTCTCCTTCATTAAAAATGGAAAAGCAGGATTTGAACCGGATTATCGGGGAGGTTTTGGTGCTGTATGAGGCCGGCGCGTGTACATTTTCGGCCGATTTAAGTAAGATACCGGCCATGACGGCGGCGGATACCGGTGCAATGAGGCAGGTATTGCACAACATTTTTAAAAACGCATCCGAAGCTGCAGAATCCGACACAAAGCCGTCGGTACATATTTCCACCGAGGTTTTGGACGGGCAGGTCGTATTAACCGTAACCAACAACGGCAAAGGGTTCAGCAAGGAGATGCTGCTGAACGCATTCGAACCCTATATAACCGACAAGCCGACCGGTACGGGTTTGGGGCTGCCGGTAGTCAAAAAAATCATTGAAGAACATGGGGGGCGCATCAGCTTGGGCAATCTGTCCGGCGGGGGCGCCAGTGTTAAAATCACATTATCCGCGTTGGTAGAAGACAAAGCATGACGAGTAACGATATTTTAATTGTGGATGACGAAGTCGGCATCCGTTCCCTGCTGTCGGATATCCTGCAAGAAGAAGGTTATACGGTTACATTGGCGGAAAATGCCGAAGAGGCAAGGCTGCTGCGTAACCGTATGCGCCCCATGATGGTGCTGCTCGATATTTGGATGCCCGATTGCGACGGCATCACCCTGTTGAAAGAGTGGGCGAAAAACGGCCAGCTGACCATGCCGGTAGTCATGATGAGCGGCCATGCCAGCATCGATACAGCAGTTGAAGCCACGAAAATAGGCGCAATTGATTTTTTGGAAAAGCCTATAGCCTTGAAAAAACTGTTGGCGGCGGTAGAGCGGGCGTTGAAATACAGTGAAATGCAATCGGCATCAGGCTTGTCGTTGGACAAACTGGGCAACAGCAGTGCGATTCAGGAACTCAACCGTCAGGTAGAGGCGGCGGTTCGCCGGCACGAACCTGTTTTGCTGAGCGGTGAGGCCGGGTCGCCCTTCGAAGTGGTCGCCCGTTATTTCCATAAACCCAACACACCTTGGATAGAGCCGGAAAAAACGGAATATATTGTCGATATGGCTGCCGATTTGCTTCAAAAGGCTGTCGGCGGCGTTTTGTATTTGGGTGATATCGCGCAATACAGCAAAAACATCCAACAAGGGATTCTGTGTCTGTTGGAAAAGGCGGAACGGCAAAATGTCCGCATTATCTGCGCCTGCAGCCAGCCTTTGGATGAAATGCTGAATAATCCGAACCACGATGAAAAACTATTGTCGATATTGTCGGGTTTGAATGTATCCATCCCGCCGTTGCGCAGCCAGCCGGACGACATCGTTTTCTTGGTCAATAAAATAGCATCGGAGTTGTCGGAAACGCAAAAAATCCCGATAGTCCGCTTTTCTAACGGTGCCGTGAATATCCTGCGCCAATATGATTGGCCGGGCAATTTCGGACAACTGCAAAATGTCGTCAAAAATCTGGTTTTGGCTTGTGAGGGAAACGAAGTGGATGAGTCGGCGGCGGCGGTCGTAGTGGGGCAGTTTGGCAAATTGCCCTCTGCCGATACCATGGGCGGGTTTAATTTCAACATGCCGCTGCGTGAACTGCGTGAGGAATTGGAACGGCGTTATTTTGAATACCATATCGCCCAAGAGGGACAAAATATGAGCCGTGTGGCGCAAAAAGTGGGTTTGGAACGTACCCACCTGTACCGCAAGTTAAAGCAGTTGGGCATCCAGTTTTCACGTCGCCAAAATAAGGGGGATGATGCGGGTTATTGAAACACGCGGCAGATATAATGACAAATATAATATTGGTGTGCCGCCGCCATTTTATGCTGTTTTCAAAAAAAGCCGTCTGAACATATGTTTCAGACGGTTTTTGATTATTTGAATCGTTTATTTCATAAATAGAAATTTAAATACGATAAAAATGAATAATCTTTGGTAGATTATTGCTGGATTGCCCAAAAAATGTATTTTTTGGGCAACACAATATATACCGATTATAGGAAGGTCGTTTCATTGTTTTTTGGGGTGAATATGGCTGAAAAAATTATCAATAGCGAATCAAACAAAATCATGTTTTAACTGATATTTTGTTGATATTTGTTAGTAAAAGGTTAAATTAAGGGTAATTTTGGCAGCAAAAGGGACTGCCGGGAAACAGACATTTATCTACAAATAAAGCTGCCAACAATCATGTTATTAATAATTATTATCAATTAATAATTGAAATTATTGAACTTTTTTTTGTTTTTTGGGTTATTTAACTTTTATTGGCGGTGCGCTTTGGCTAAAATAAGCAAAATTTATTCGAGTATGTCGCAAAAGGCGATTTACCGCTGTCGGCAGACAAAAGAACATCCGTCATATAGTGTGAAACGAAACAAACCATACCCGCAAATTATATTGCGGTATATTGAGGTCATATCAATTGTTTCAATTTCCACTATAAAACACCAAATTATCGATTTGTATAAACAAACAGGTGCGTGAAACCATGTTGGCAAACTACTTTCCCGTGTTGATATTCCTGATAGTCGGCCTGATTGCCGGCATCGTGTTTATCCTGCTCGGCACCATCTTGGGGCCAAAACGCCACTATGCCGAAAAAGATACGCCTTTCGAATGCGGCTTCGAGGCCTTTGAAAACGCGCGTATGAAATTCGATGTGCGTTATTATTTGGTGGCCATTTTGTTCATCCTGTTTGATTTGGAAGTTGCCTTTATGATTCCGTGGGCGGTGGTATTTAAAGATTTGCTGGCCGAAGCGGGGCAGTTTGCTTTTTGGTCGATGTCCGTATTCATTGTAATACTGACCGTCGGTTTTGTTTACGAATGGAAAAAAGGTGCGTTGGAATGGGAATAGAAGGCGTTTTGGACAAAGGCTTTATTACCGCCAGCGCGGATACGGTACTCAACTATGTGCGTACCGGTTCGCTGTGGCCGGTAACGTTCGGGCTGGCCTGTTGCGCTGTGGAGATGATGCATGCGGGTATGGCGCGTTACGACCTTGACCGCTTCGGCATCATCTTCCGCCCGTCGCCCCGCCAGTCCGACCTGATGATTGTGGCGGGTACGCTGACCAACAAAATGGCGCCCGCGCTACGCCGCGTGTACGACCAAATGGCCGAACCCCGCTGGGTGCTGTCTATGGGTTCTTGCGCCAACGGCGGCGGTTATTACCATTATTCCTATTCCGTAGTCAGGGGCTGCGACCGCGTCGTGCCTGTAGACGTATATGTTCCGGGCTGTCCTCCGACTGCCGAAGCGCTGCTTTATGGTTTAATTCAGCTGCAGGGCAAAATCAAACGCACCTGCACCATCGCCCGCAATTAGGAGGACGACATGCATGCAAATGATTTACAGCCTGCAATTCAAAACGTACTTGGCGAGTTGGCCGACCATGTCGTTTTGGCTCTTGGCGAAGTAACCGTGGAGTGCCGCCCGGAAAACTATTTGGACGTTATGACGTTGTTGCGTGATGATGAAAACCTGCATTTCGAGCTGTTGGTGGATTTGTGCGGCGTCGATTACAGCACCTATAAAAACGAACCTTGGGAAGGCAGGCGTTTTGCCGTAGTCAGCCAACTGCTGTCTGTAAAAAACAATCAGCGTGTACGGGTGCGCGTGTGGGCGGAGGATGATTCCTTCCCCGTTGTCGAATCGGTAGTCGGTATTTATAACAGCGCGGATTGGTATGAGCGCGAGGCTTTCGATATGTATGGGATTATCTTCAACAACCATCCCGACTTGCGCCGCATCCTGACCGATTACGGTTTTGTCGGACACCCGTTCCGTAAGGATTTCCCGGTTTCGGGTCATGTGGAGATGCGTTATGACGAGACCGAAAAACGCGTAATTTACCAGCCTGTTACCATAGAGCCGCGGGAGATTACACCGCGCGTTGTCCGTGAGGAGCATTACGGTGGCCACTAAATTAAGAAACTATACCATTAACTTCGGCCCGCAGCATCCGGCGGCACACGGCGTGTTGCGTATGATTTTGGAGTTGGAGGGCGAAACCATCGTCCGTGCCGACCCCCATATCGGCCTGTTGCACCGAGGCACAGAAAAATTGGCGGAAAGCCGCACATATTTGCAAAACCTGCCCTATATGGATCGTTTGGATTATGTTTCCATGATGGTTAATGAGCAGGCTTATTGCTTGGCGGTGGAAAAGCTGCTCGGTATCGATATCCCTATCCGCGCCAAATATATCCGAACCATGTTTGCGGAAGTAACGCGGATTTTGAATCATTTGATGGGGATAGGTTCTCATGCGCTGGATATCGGCGCGATGACGGCCATCCTGTATGCCTTCCGCGACCGTGAGGAATTGATGGATCTTTATGAGGCGGTTTCCGGTGCGCGTATGCATGCGGCTTATTACCGTCCGGGCGGCGTTTACCGCGACCTGCCTGATTTTATGCCCAAGTATGAAGCCAGCAAATTCCGCAGTGCCAAAGTATTGAAAGAGTTGAATCAGGCGCGCGAAGGGACGATGTTGGACTTTATCGATGCTTTTTGCGAACGTTTCCCAAGCAGGGTCGATACGCTTGAGACGTTATTGACCGACAACCGTATTTGGAAGCAGCGTACTGTAGGCATTGGGGTCGTTTCCCCGGAACGTGCCATGCAGAAGGGTTTTACCGGCGTCATGTTGCGCGGTTCGGGCGTAGAGTGGGATGTGCGTAAAAAACAGCCCTACGAAGTGTACGATAAGATGGATTTCGATATC
The DNA here is from genome assembly GCA_963550425.1 of uncultured Neisseria sp. Taxonomy (GTDB): domain Bacteria; phylum Pseudomonadota; class Gammaproteobacteria; order Burkholderiales; family Neisseriaceae; genus Neisseria. Next base: position 12,346 of record CAUVCE010000005.1, on the reverse strand, counting down.
CCGGTCGGGGTAAACGGCGACTGCTACGACCGTTATTTGTGCCGTATCAATGAGATGCGGCAGTCGGTGCGGATTATCAAGCAGTGTGTCGATTGGCTGCGCGTCAATCCGGGTCCGGTTATTGTGGATAATCATAAGGTCGCGCCGCCAAAACGCTTCAATATGAAGACCGGTATGGAAGATTTGATTCATCATTTCAAGTTGTTTACCGAGGGTATGCATGTTCCCGAAGGGGAAACTTATACCGCAGTCGAACACCCCAAAGGGGAATTCGGCGTGTATATTATTTCGGACGGTGCAAACAAACCTTACCGTTTGAAAATCCGTGCGCCGGGCTTCGCGCACCTGCAGGGTATGGACGAGATGGCCAAAGGCCATATGCTGGCCGACGTTGTGGCCATTATCGGTACTCAGGATATTGTTTTCGGGGAGGTGGACCGCTGATGTTATCTGCAGAATCTTTAAAGAAAATCGATGTGGAATTGGCCAAGTATCCGGCTGACCGCCACCGTTCGGCCATTATGGCCGCGTTGCGTATCGCCCAAACGGAGCTTGGCTGGCTTGCACCGGAAACAATCGAGTTCGTCGCCAACTATGTCGGTATTCCGCCTGCGGCAGCCTATGAGGTGGCAACTTTCTACAATATGTATGATTTGAAGCCGGTCGGAAAGTATAAGCTGACCGTGTGTACCAATTTGCCCTGCGCCTTGCGCGGCGGGGTCGATGCGGCAGAATATCTGAAGAACAAGCTCGGCATCGGCTTTGGCGAAACTACGCCCGACGGCAAGTTTACTTTGGTGGAAGGCGAATGTATGGGGGCTTGCGGAGATGCGCCGGTGATGCTGCTGAATAATCATAAGATGTGCAGCTTTATGACCGAAGAGGCGATTGAGGCTAAGTTGGCGGAGTTGAATTAATTTTCAGGCCGTCTGAAGACACAACGATTTAGGCAAGACAAATGGCTATTTACCAATCAGGCGTAATTTTCGATGGTGTGGATACTGCCTCCCCCGACAATTGGAAGCTGCAGGCGTATGAAAGACGCGGCGGTTATCAGGCATTGCGCCGTATTTTGCAGGAAAAGATGCCTCAGGACGATGTAATTGCCGAAGTAAAGGCATCGGGTTTGCGCGGCAGGGGCGGTGCGGGTTTCCCGACGGGTTTGAAGTGGAGTTTCATGCCCCGTTCTTTCCCGGGTGAAAAATATATCGTCTGCAATACCGATGAAGGCGAGCCGGGTACGTTTAAAGACCGCGACATCATCAATTTCAATCCTCACGCTTTGATAGAGGGCATGATTATCGGCGGTTACGCCATGGGTGCGGCAGCCGGTTACAACTATATCCACGGCGAGATTTTTGAAGGTTTCCAGCGTTTTGAACAGGCATTGGCGGAAGCCAGGCAGGCGGGCTATTTGGGCAGGGACATACTTGGCAGCGGATTTGACTTCGATTTGTTCGCGCATCACGGTTATGGTGCCTATATCTGCGGCGAGGAGACTGCCTTATTGGAATCGTTGGAGGGCAAAAAAGGCCAGCCGCGCTTCAAGCCGCCGTTTCCGGCTTCTTTCGGCTTGTTCGGCAAACCGACCACGATTAACAATACCGAAACCTTTGCCTCCATCCCCTTCATCATCCGCGACAGCGGGCAGGCCTTTGCCGAAAAAGGCATTGCCAACGCCGGAGGAACCAAGCTGTTTTCGGTTTCCGGCCATGTGGAAAGGCCGGGCAATTATGAAATCCCCTTGGGTACGCCTTTTGCCAAGCTGTTGGAAATGGCGGGCGGTGTGCGCAAGGGTAAGAAATTGAAGGCCGTTATTCCGGGCGGGTCTTCCGCACCCGTACTGCCCGGCGATGCGATGATGGAACTGACCATGGATTATGATGCGATAGCCAAAGCCGGCTCCATGCTGGGTTCGGGCGCGGTAATCGTAATGGACGAGGATGTCTGCATGGTCAGGGCTTTAGAGCGGCTGAGTTATTTTTATTATGAAGAATCGTGCGGCCAATGTACGCCCTGCCGCGAGGGAACGGGGTGGCTGTACCGCATCGTCCACCGTATCGCCACGGGGCAGGGGCGTATGGAGGATTTGGAACTGCTTGATTCGATCGGCAACAATATGGTGGGACGCACTATTTGTGCCTTGGCAGATGCGTCGGTGTTTCCGGTTCGCAGCTTTACCAAGCATTTCCGCCATGAATTCGTCCACTATATCGAACACGGCAGGCCGATTAAAGAACACAAATGGTGTTGATGTCCGTGCAGAATTTTTTAAATATCCGTAACTAGGGAATACGCCATGTTACAAATCCAGATTGATGGTAAGGAAGTATCGGTAGAACAGGGTGCGACCGTTATTGAGGCGGCGCAGAAACTCGGTACTTATATTCCGCACTTCTGTTATCACAAAAAACTTTCTATTGCCGCCAATTGCCGTATGTGTCTGGTGGAAGTGGAAAAAGCCCCCAAGCCGCTGCCTGCTTGTGCGACGCCGGTAACGGACGGTATGGTCGTCCATACCCATTCGGCCAAGGCAAGGCAGGCACAGGAAGGCGTGATGGAGTTTTTGCTGATTAACCATCCGCTGGACTGCCCGGTATGCGACAAGGGCGGCGAATGCCAGTTGCAGGACTTGGCGGTCGGCTACGGGAAATCCGCCACGCGTTATACCGAACCCAAACGCGCCGTGGTGGGCAAGGAAATGGGGCCGCTGATTTCGGCCGCCGAAATGAGCCGCTGCATCCACTGTACGCGTTGCATCCGCTTTACCGAAGAAATTGCCGGCATGCAGGAAATCGCGATGGCCAACCGCGGCGAACATTCCGAGATTATGACTTTTATCGGCAGGGCGGTGGAAACCGAACTGTCGGGCAATGTGATCGATTTGTGTCCGGTCGGCGCGCTGACCAGCAAGCCTTTCCGTTTCGATTCGCGTTCTTGGGAGTTGAGCCGCCGGAAAACGGTTTCGGCTCATGACGCCTTGGGCAGCAATCTGATTGTCCAGACCAAAGATCATACGGTCAGGCGCGTGCTCCCTTTGGAAAACGAAGCCGTCAATGAATGCTGGATTTCCGACCGCGACCGCTTTTCTTATGAAGGCCTATATCACGAAAGCCGCCTGAAAAACCCTAAAATCAAACAGGGCGGGGAATGGATGGATGTCGATTGGCAGACTGCCTTGGAATATGTGGCCAACGGTATCGAGTGTATCGCAAAAGACGGTAACGAAGGTCAAATCGGCATTTGGGCAAACCCGATGAATACCGTGGAAGAGCTGTACTTGACCAAACGCCTGGCCGAGGGGTTGGACATTCGAAATGTGGATACCCGCCTGCAGCAGCTTGACTACCGCCTTTCAGACGGCCTGCAAGGCGCGCAGTGGTTGGGGCAGTCTATAGAAGATTTGGCAAGAAACGAAGCCGTATTGGTGGTGGGCAGCAACCTGCGTAAAGAACAGCCCTTATTAACCGCCCGCCTGCGCCGTGCTGCCAAAGGGGGAATGGCATTAAATATAATTTCCTCCCATAAAGAACAACTGTTTATGCCGTTGGCGTCGCAACTGCAAATTCACCCCAACGGCTGGGCGGACTTCCTCACGGGTCTGGCGGAAGACGAACAGGCGGCCATTACCGCCGGACTAAAAAACGTAGAAAAATCAGCCATATTATTAGGTGCCGAAGTACAAAACCATCCGGATTACGCCGCCATATATGTGGCAGCCCAAAAACTGTCGGCCGTTACCGGCGCGACACTGGGCATCATCCCTCAGGCCGCCAACAGCGTGGGTGCGGACATTTTGGCCGTAAACGGCGGCCGTATTCAAGAAATGCTGGCCAAACCCAAACAGGCGGTTCTACTGTTGAATGTCGAGCCCGAAATAGATATAGCCAACGGTGCACGGGCAGTTGCGGCCTTGAAGCAGGCTAAAAGCGTGATGGCCTTTACCCCCTTTGTCAGCGATACCCTGATGGAAGTATGCGATGTTTTACTGCCGATTACGCCGTTTACCGAAACATCGGGCAGCTTTATCAACATGGAAGGCCGTCTGCAGACCTTTCACGGCGTGGTAAAGGCCTACGGCGATGCGCGCCCCTTATGGAAAGTATTGCGCGTACTGGGCAACCTGCTGGCTTTGGACGGTTTTGAATTCGACAGCAGCGAACAAGTTCTGGCACAGGCGGTCAACAAAGAAACATTGCAGTTCAAACTGAACAACCGCAACATCTGGCGCGGCGCGGCGACACGCACCGTACGGGACTTGGTGAGGGTGGGCGGCATCGGCATTTACCACAGCGACGCCATCGTGCGCCGGTCTGCGCCTTTGCAGGCCACCGTACATGCCGCAGTACCTGATGCGAGAGTCCATCCCGACACACTGATTGACTTGGGGTTGCAAAATGCCCAAACAGGCATTGCCCGCAACGGCAATACAGAGATTGAAGTCAGAATAGTGTCCGATGCCGATTTGCCGCTGAACGTGGTTCACCTGCCGCTGCATACCGGCAATGCCGCGTTGGGCGCGATGATGGACACGATAGAATTGATAGGAGCGTAATCATGCAGGCATTTTTGGAAAATTGGTTTGCGGTTACGTTGGGATTGGGCGATATCGGCCACAGCATCGGTTTTTTTGCCGCCGTCATCATTAAAATCGTCATCATCCTGGTGCCGTTGATACTGACGGTTGCCTACCTGACCTACTTCGAACGTAAAGTTATCGGTTTTATGCAGCTTCGGGTTGGGCCGAATGTTACCGGCCCTTGGGGATTGATCCAGCCGTTCGCCGATGTATTTAAACTGCTGTTCAAAGAAGTTACCCGTCCGGCTTTATCAAATAGGGCACTGTTTTACATCGGCCCCATGTTGTCGCTAGCCCCTTCTTTTGCCGCATGGGCGGTCATCCCGTTTTCGGAAGAGTGGCTGCTGACCCATGTCGATGCGGCATTGCTTTATATCCTGATGATTACCTCACTGTCGGTATACGGCGTCATCATTGCCGGTTGGGCATCCAACTCAAAATATTCCTTTTTGGGTGCGATGCGTTCTTCCGCCCAAACCATCTCCTATGAAATCGCTATGAGCGCGGCCTTGGTTTGCGTCATCATGGTATCGGGCAGCCTGAACTTTAACGATATCGTGGCGGCGCAGGCCAAAGGGATTGCCGGAGGTTCGATTTTTTCTTGGAACTGGCTTGCACTGTTTCCCGTATTTATCGTCTACCTGATTTCGGCGGTGGCCGAAACGAACCGTGCGCCGTTTGATGTGGCGGAGGGCGAATCTGAAATCGTTGCCGGATTCCATGTCGAATATTCGGGTTTCGCCTTTGCCTTGTTCTTCCTGGCCGAATACATCTTCATGATTTTAGTGGCGGCGCTGACATCCCTGATGTTCTTGGGCGGCTGGCTGTCCCCTTTTCCGCAAAGCTGGGGGGGCATTGGTGCGCCGAGCGCGCTGTGGATGTTTGGCAAAATGGCTTTCATACTGTATGGCTACTTGTGGATTCGCGCCACCTTCCCGCGCTACCGCTACGACCAAATCATGCGTTTGGGTTGGAAAGTGCTGATACCGATTGGTTTTGCCGCCATCGTGTTTTACGGCCTGTGGATGGCATCGCCTTTGAGTTTGTGGAAATAGGGTGTATTTATGGCTAATTTAGTAAAAACCTTCTTGCTTGGCGAATTGGTAAAAGGCATGGGTGTTACACTCAAAAACTTTTTCGCCCGTAAAGACACGATTTATTTTCCCGAAGAAAAAACACCCCAGTCGGTGCGTTTCCGAGGGCTGCATGCACAACGCCGTTATCCCAACGGCGAGGAACGCTGTATCGCCTGCAAATTGTGCGAGGCCGTCTGTCCGGCTATGGCCATCAATATCGAATCTGAACAAAGGGAAGACGGCACCCGCCGCACCACGCGTTACGATATTGACCTGACGAAATGCATTTTTTGCGGATTTTGCGAAGAAGCCTGCCCGACCGATGCAATCGTGGAAACACATATTTTGGAATATCACGGTGAAAAGCGCGGCGATTTGCACTACACCAAACCGATGCTGTTGGCCATTGGCGACCGTTATGAGGAAGAAATCGCCAAACGCAAAGCTGCCGACGCCCCCTATCGTTAAGGAGCAGGACCATGATTTTTGCAACGATTCTGTTCTATGTTTTGGCTGCGGTTATTCTGTTTGGCGCGGTAAAAACGGTTACGGTTAAAAATCCGGTACATGCGGCTTTATATTTGGTACTGACCTTCTGTATGAGCGCCATGATGTGGGTGCTGATGCAGGCCGAGTTTCTAGGTATCACGCTGGTAGTGGTTTATGTAGGCGCGGTGATGGTTTTGTTCCTATTCGTGGTTATGATGCTGAACATCGACATAGAGGAAATGCGTGCCGGTTTTTGGCGCAACGCACCGGTGGCTTTCGTGGTCGGCATCCTGATGTCCTTGGTGTTGATTATGGTTTTAGTCGCACCGGATACGAACCTGGCCGCATTTGGGGCAATGAAAGATGTGCCTGCCGATTACAGCAATGTGCGTGATTTGGGCAAACAAATTTATACGATTTACCTTTTGCCTTTTGAATTGGCCGCTGTGTTATTGGTATTGGGTATGGTTGCCGCAATTGCTTTGGTGCACCGCAAGACCTTCAAGCCGAAATATATCAATCCGGCAGACCAAGTTAAGGTCGATCCGGCAAAAGGCCGTTTGCGTATGGTAAAAATGGAAGCCGTGGTGCAAACACTGTCCAAACAGGATGAAGTATCTTCAAGTGAAAATGAGGAGGGCAAAGCATGAACATTACCATTACCCATTATTTGGTGCTTTCCGCCCTGCTGTTCGGCATCAGTGCCATGGGTATTTTTATGAACCGCAAAAACGTATTGATTTTGCTGATGTCTGTAGAGTTGATGCTGTTGGCCGTTAATTTCAACTTTATAGCTTTTTCACAGTATTTGGGCGATACGGCGGGGCAGATTTTCGTGTTTTTTGTTTTGACAGTGGCGGCTGCGGAATCGGCGATTGGTTTGGCCATCATGGTTTTGGTTTACCGCAACCGTCAAACCATCAACGTAACCGATTTGAACAGCCTGAAGGGGTAGGGAGTTTGGAATGAGCGAAATGGCACTGTATCTGATAATTGCCTTAACCCCGCTGGCAGGCTGCTTGGCTGCCGGTTTGTATGGCGGTAAGATCGGCAGGAGGGGGGCACATACCGCTACTATTTCCGGTGTGGCCGTATCCGCCTTGTTGTCTGTGTACGTCTTGTGGGGTTTTGTTACGGGCAGCCGTAGCAAATTTGATGAAAATATCTATACTTGGCTGACCATGAACGGCATGGATTTTTCAGTCGGCTTCCTTGTGGACAGCCTGACAGCCATGATGATGGTGGTGGTAACCGGCGTTTCGCTGATGGTGCATATCTATACCATCGGCTATATGAAGGACGAAGAAGTCGGTTATCAGCGTTTTTTCAGCTATATCTCACTGTTTACCTTTTCCATGTTGATGCTGATTATGAGCAACAACTTCATACAGTTGTTTTTCGGCTGGGAAGCGGTGGGTTTGGTTTCATATCTGTTGATTGGTTTTTATTTCAAACGTCCGTCTGCTACCTTTGCCAACTTAAAGGCGTTTTTGGTAAACCGTGTGGGCGATTTTGGCTTTGTTTTGGGCATTGGTTTGGTTTTGGCTTATTTTGGCGGCAGTCTGCGTTATGCCGATGTTTTCGCCTACCTGCCCAATGTGGTGGGTACGCAGATTTTTAACATAGACTTGATTACCCTGACCTGTTTGTTGCTTTTTGTAGGCGCGATGGGTAAATCGGCACAATTCCCGTTGCATGTATGGTTGCCCGATTCTATGGAAGGTCCGACACCGATTTCCGCCCTGATTCATGCTGCTACGATGGTAACGGCAGGATTGTTTATGGTGTCGCGGATGTCCCCTATCTATGAATTATCGGATACGGCTTTATCCTTTATTATGATAATCGGCGCGATTACCGCGTTGTTCATGGGTTTCCTTGGCACAATTCAAAATGACATCAAACGGGTGGTGGCTTATTCCACACTGTCCCAACTGGGTTATATGACGGTAGCACTTGGTGTGTCGGCCTATTCGGTGTCCATGTTCCATGTTATGACACATGCTTTTTTTAAGGCCTTGCTCTTTTTGGCTGCAGGCAGCGTCATTATCGGTATGCACCATGATCAAGATATGCGTAGGATGGGTGGTTTGTGGAAATACATGCCGCTTACCTGGCTGACCATGCTGATTGGTAATTTTGCTTTGATTGGCGTACCGTTTTTCTCCGGTTTTTATTCTAAAGATTCTATTATCGAGGCGGTTCATGCCAGCAATCTGACCGGCAGCGGTTTTGCTTATTTTGCTGTTTTGGCCAGCGTTGCCGTTACGGCTTTCTATTCTTTCCGCCAATATTTTATTGTGTTTCACGGTAAGGAACGCTGGAGGGAGCAGACGCATCAGGATGATGGACACGATGGGCATCATCATGGTTTGGGTATGAATGACAAACCGCATGAAAGCCCGTGGGTGGTTACCCTGCCTTTGGTGTTGTTGGCTATCCCTTCGGCAATAATCGGTTATTACACTATTGAACCTTTGTTGTATGGTGATTTCTTTAAAGATGTCATTTATGTCAACCATGATATTCATCCTGTCATGAGTGTGATGAAGGAAGGGTTTCACGGTGCTCAAGCCATGGCGGCGCACAGCCTGTATTCTCCTGTGTTGTATTTGGCGGTTGCCGGTGTGGCAGCGGCTTGGCTGCTGTATGTGGCTGTTCCGAAACTCCCTGCCAAGATTGCCACTGCATTCGGACGGATATATCGGTTGTTGGATAATAAATATTATCTGGATGCCATTTATTTCAATGTGTTTGCCGAAGGCAGCCGGAAATTGGGGACTTTCTTTTGGAAGACGATAGATATCGCCATTATTGATAATGGTTTGGTTAATGGTGCGGCTGCCTTGGTCGGTGCTATAGCAGGGCGGATACGCAAAATACAAACCGGTTTCATCTATACCTATGCTGCCTTTATGGTGTTTGGGGTACTGGCGTTGTTGCTGATTTTTTTCTGGGGCTTGTTTGTCAAGTAAGAAATTCAATTTATATAATGGATCATGAATATGTCTGACAACTTACTCAGTTTGGCTATATGGGTGCCGATAATGGCGGGCATCGCGGTGTTGGCCACCGGTTCAGACCGGAATGCGGGTTTGGCGCGTATTTTGGCTTTTGCCGGAGCACTGGCCGGTTTTTTGGTTACTTTGCCTTTGTTTGTTTTGTTTGACCGTTTGAGCGGAGGCTATCAGTTTCTTGAGTTTCATGAATGGATTCCCGCCCTTAATGTTAATTATGCCTTGGGGGTGGATGGTATTTCGGTATTGTTCATTATCCTGAATGCCTTTATTACTTTGATGGTGGTATTGGCCGGTTGGAAGGTAATCAAAAAACGGCCGGCACAGTATATGGCGGCTTTCCTGATTATGTCGGGGTTGATAAACGGTGCGTTTGCAGCACAAGACGCCATATTGTTTTATGTTTTTTTCGAAGGTATGCTGATACCTCTTTACTTGGTTATCGGTATTTGGGGCGGCCCGCGCCGGATGTATGCGTCGGTTAAGTTGTTTCTCTATACCCTGATGGGTTCGTTGCTGATGCTGGTGGCCATGATTTATCTCTATCATCAGGCCGGAAACAGTTTCCTTATTGTCGATTTTCAAAATATCAAGCATATTCCTTTGGGTGTGCAACAGCTTTTATTTGCAGCTTTTTTCCTGTCTTTTGCGGTGAAGGTGCCGATGTGGCCGGTACATACTTGGTTGCCGGATGCGCATGTGGAAGCACCCACGGGAGGTTCTATGGTGTTGGCTGCCATCACTTTGAAGGTTGGCGCTTATGGCTTCCTGCGTTTTATCCTGCCGATTTTGCCTGATGCCGCCCGCTATTTTTCGCCCTTAATTATTTTGTTGAGTCTGATTGCGGTCATTTATATCGGTTTGGTGGCTTTGGTGCAGACGGATATGAAAAAGCTGGTGGCTTATTCTTCCATCAGCCATATGGGTTTTGTTACTTTGGGTATGTTCCTGTTTACCGGCGAACAGGCTGACCAGTTGCAGCCGTGGGCGTTTAAGGGGGCAATTATGCAGATGATTTCGCATGGTTTTGTTTCTGCGGCGATGTTTATGTGCATCGGTGTGATGTATGACCGCCTGCACAGCCGGAATATTGCCGATTATGGCGGTGTGGTAAATGTTATGCCGAAGTTTGCCGCGTTTATGATGTTGTTTGCTATGGCTAATGCCGGCCTGCCCGCCACTTCCGGATTTGTCGGCGAGTTTATGGTGATCGTCGGTGCGGTGGACTACAATTTGTTTATTGCGGCCTTGGCTGCCCTGACGCTGATTTTGGGTGCGGCTTATACTTTGTGGATGTATGGCCGGGTGATTTTCGGCGCGGTGGGTAATGCCCATGTGGCGGAAATGAAGGATATCGATAAGAGGGAGTTTGCAATTTTGGCCATTTTGGCTTTTGCCGTGCTGGGTATGGGCTTGTGGCCCGATCCTCTGATTCAGGTAGTGCATCAGGCGGCCAACGACTTGATTGGCCAGGTGGCGCAAAGCAAGCTTTAAGGTATGGCAGGTTTGTGAATTGGTGTCGGTTTTTTTGTTGAATGAGACTGGGTTCTGCCTTGATGACTGAGGAATACTGATGGACTGGAATGATTTGACCCTGCTTCCCGCTATGCCCGAAATGGTGCTGTTGCTGGCTTTGGGTGTAATTTTGCTGTTGGATTTGTGGCTGAAGGATAATCAGCGCCATATTACCCATTATTTGAGTTTGGGCGCGTTGGTGTTGGCGGCGGCCGCGCAATGGCTGGTTTGGACGCCTTCTTCGGTCAGTGCGTTTAACGGCATGTATATTGCCGACGGTTTGTCGCAGTTGGCCAAGGTATCGATGTATGCCGTGTTGTTTGCGGTATTTGTTTATGCCAAGCCTTATAACCGCGCACGAAATATGTTCAACGGCGAGTTTTATGTTTTGTCGTTGTTCGGCTTGGTCGGCATGGGTGTTATGGCCAGCGCGGGTCATTTTTTGCCGGCCTATATCGGTTTGGAGCTTTTGTCTTTGTCGCTATATGCCATGATTGCGCTGCGGCGGGATGCCGCCCGTTCCGCTGAGGCGGCTTTGAAGTATTTTGTGTTGGGTGCGCTGGCTTCGGGTTTGTTGCTCTACGGTATTTCGATGATTTATGGTGCGACGGGGTCGTTGGAGTTTGCCACGGTTCTGGCAGACGGTTATGACGGTATCGCCAATCCTTGGCTGTTGAAGTTGGGTTTGGTGTTTGTGGTGGTGGCCGTGTCCTTTAAGTTGGGTGTTGTCCCCTTCCATATGTGGGTGCCCGATGTTTATGAGGGTGCGCCGACTTCAGTTGCGGCGGTTGTGGGTACGGCTCCTAAGGTTGCGGCCGCAGTGTTTGCCTTCCGTATTTTGGTTACCGCGCTCAATACGGAATATGCCGATTGGACGCAAATGCTGGCTATTTTGTCGGTGGCATCTTTGTTGGTCGGTAATTTGGCCGCCATTATGCAGTCTAATGTCAAAAGAATGTTGGCTTATTCTACTGTGTCGCATATGGGGTTTGTTTTGTTGGCGTTTTTGGGCGGCAGCATTAATTTTTCCGCCGGCGTTTATTATGCGCTGACTTATGTGGTTATGGCTTTGGTGGGCTTTGGTGTGTTGATGTTGTTGTCCGATGAGTCGTTTGAATGTGAAAATATTGCTGATTTGGCCGGTTTGAACCAACGTAATGCCTGGTATGCGTTTTTGATGTTGCTGGCGATGTTCTCTATGGCCGGCATCCCCCCGCTGATGGGTTTTTACGCTAAGTTTCAGGTAATTAATGTGCTTATGCAGTCAGGGTATGTCGGTCTGTCGGTATTTGCGATGGTGATGTCTTTGATTGGCGCGTTTTATTATCTGCGTGTTGTCCGCGTGATCTATTTTGAACAACCCGCTGCGGAACGGCCGGTAGCCGAACACGGTACTGCCAAGTATGTTTTGTCGGCCAATGCGCTGTTGTTGCTTTTGTGGGGGATTTTCCCGCAAGGTGTGATGGATTGGTGTGTGGCTGCCTTGAAGTCTGCCGCCATGTGATTGGCGTATAAAAAAACGGGCTGTCAAAGCCCGTTTTTTTATACGCCGCGCAACAGTTCGTTCACGCCGGTTTTGGCACGGGTTTGCGCGTCCACTTTTTTCACAATAACCGCGCAATACAGGCTGTGGCTGCCGTCTTTCGCGGGCAGGCTGCCGGACACGACCA
>CAUVCE010000004.1:0-27736 GCA_963550425.1 uncultured Neisseria sp. | reverse complement strand
CGACAAATCCGACCGCACCGGCACCGGCACGCGCTCCGTGTTCGGCTACCAGATGCGCTTCGATTTGGCGCAGGGTTTCCCGCTTTTGACCACCAAAAAACTCCACCTGCGCTCGATTATCCATGAGCTGCTGTGGTTCCTCAAAGGCGATACCAACATCAAATACCTGAAAGACAACAATGTTTCCATCTGGGACGAATGGGCGGACGAAAATGGCGACTTGGGCCCCGTCTACGGCTACCAGTGGCGCAGCTGGCCCGCGCCCGACGGCCGCCACATCGACCAAATCGCCAACGTGGTGGAGCAAATCAAGAAAAACCCCGATTCCCGCCGCCTGATTGTGTCGGCCTGGAATCCCGCGCTGGTGGACGAAATGGCCTTGCCGCCCTGCCACGCGCTGTTTCAGTTTTACGTTGCCGACGGCAAACTGTCCTGCCAGCTCTACCAGCGTAGCGCGGACATCTTCCTCGGCGTGCCGTTCAACATCGCCAGCTACGCGCTTCTGACCATGATGATTGCCCAAGTTTGCGGTTTGCAGCCGGGCGAATTCGTCCACACGCTGGGCGACGCGCATATTTACAGCAACCATTTCGAGCAAACCGAATTGCAGCTTGCCCGCGAACCGCGCGCGCTGCCGAAGATGAAGCTCAACCCCGCCGTAACCGGCCTGTCCGACTTCAAATTCGAAGATTTCGAACTGGCGGATTACGACCCGCACCCGCACATCAAAGCCGATGTGGCCGTTTAAAAAAAGCTGCCGGAAAACCTTCCAGGCAGCCTTTCAAACCAAAAACATTTACAATCGGACAACACGTTGAACTTGGGGAATATTGTTCAACACATGGATAATCTTATCCAACTGCTGCAAACCGCTGACGCGCAGCCTGAAGCGGAACTCGATAAACCCTTCCGTGCCTGCCTGTGAAGAAGAGGGCGTATCGACCGCCTCAATATCCGCGCCGGCTACCGACATCGCACTGGTCATGGCCGCCAGCAGGCCGTGGGCATCTTTGGACGAAATCAACAAATCGGTATGGTAAATCTGGCCGTCCAGCGTATCCCAATCGGCATCAAGCTGATGGTCGGCATTGATTTTCAACAGTTTGGCACAACCGTCGCGGTGAATCACCAAACCCTGATTGGGGCTGAGAACCGCACGGATGGCGTCGCCCGGAATCGGATTACAGCAATTGGCCAGATGAACGCGGCCGGTTTCGCCGCCGCTGATTTTTATCGGGCTGAGTTTGAATTCCCCTCCGAGATGTTCCCCGGCCAACTCCGCCAGGTTCATGGCCACATTAACCGGCAGCAAATTGCCCATACCCACATTGTAAAGCGTTTCCTGAAATGTCTTTTCCTCGAGCATCAACTTGCCCATATACTCTTCATGCACCCGTTTCGAAGCCAGCACTTCGGGCGGCAGCAGACTGACCAAAGCCTTTTGCAACAACGCCTCACCCAAACGTACGGCCTCATCATGATTCATATTTTTCAGATAATTGCGGATGGCGCTGCGGGCGCGGCTGGAAACGACAAAATTCAGCCAATTGGCATTTGGGTACGCATCTTCTTCCGTAATAATCTGCACCGTATCGCCGTTTTTCAGGCGGGTGCGCAGGGCGGCCGGCCTGTTATTGACCAGTGCGGCCGTGGTGTGGTTGCCGATGTCGGAATGGACGGCATAGGCGAAATCCACCGGCGTCGCCCCTTCCGGCAGTGAAAAAATTTTGCCCTTGGGCGAAAAGACATAAACCTCGTTGGGAAACAAGTCGATTTTGACATGTTCCAAAAATTCCACCGCATTGGCCGAACGCGCCTGAAAATCCATAATATTTTGCAGCCATTTGTTCGCACTGAGCGTTGCCTGATCGGTTTCGTCGTCGCCCGATTTATAAGCCCAGTGGCTGGCAATGCCGCTTTCGGCCACGGCATCCATCTGGCGGGTGCGGATTTGAACCTCCAAAGGCAGGCCGTTGGGACCCGAAAGCGTGGTGTGCAGGCTTTGATAACCGTTGCTTTTGGGAATGGCGATATAGTCTTTGAATTTGCCCAGCTTGGGCTGATACATTCCGTGCAGAACCCCCAGCGCGGAATAACAGGCCTGAATATTGTTGGTAATGATGCGGAAACCGTATATATCCATGACCTCGCGAAAACGCAGTTTCTTCGACAACATTTTCTGGTGGATGCTATATAGGTTTTTCTCGCGGCCTTTGATTTGCGCCTCGATTTTTGCTTCCACCAGATGCAGGCTGAATTCCTTCAGCAGCTGTTCGATGATGTTGCGATGCCTGCGCCGGAAGGCTTCCATCGCCTTGTGCAGTGTTCGGTAACGGGCGGGATGGATATTTTGGAAAGCCAAATCCTGCAGCTCGCGGAAAACGGGGTTCAGGCCGATGCGGTTGGCAATGGGCGCGTAAATCTCCAATGTCTCCACAGAAATACGGCGGCGTTTGTCCAAACGCATCGAACCCAGCGTACGCATATTATGCAGCCGGTCGGACAGTTTGACGATGATGATGCGGATGTCCTTGGTCATCGCCATAATCAGTTTGCGGAAACTTTCCGCCTGATGTTCGGCATGGTTGTCGTATTTGAGTTTTTCCAGTTTGGACAACCCGTCCACCATCTCGGCTATAGTGTCGCCGAATTCCGCCGCCAGCTCCCCTTTTGTCGTACCCGTATCTTCCAATACATCATGCATCAAACCCGCGTTCAGCGTCTGAATGTCCATGTGCCATTTTGCCAACTCGGTGGCAACGGCTATCGGGTGGGTGATGTAGGGTTCGCCGCTTTTGCGCGTTTGTCCGTCATGGGCGCGAAAGGCGTAGGCGCAGGCCTTCTCCAGTTGCTGAGTATCCTCGGCATTCAAATAAGATGCTGTTTGAAACAACAGCCCGCGCGCTTCGGCAGTCAGCGGGTCGTAGGGGGCGGTGGCTGATGGGGCAGACATTTCGGGCGGCCTGCCTGACTACTTGCTGCGGTTCAAAATGTCGGCGGTAATATGGCCGGCGGCGATTTCGCGCAGTGCGGTAACCGTGGGTTTGTTGTTGCGTATATCTTCAACCAGCGGGGTCGTGCCGTTGGCCAGTTGGCGGGCGCGGCGGGCGGCGGCCAAAGTCAGGTCGAAATGATTGGGGATTTTGTCCGAACAGTCTTCTACAGTAATACGGGCCATTATATTTTCCTTAAATAGAATAATGTTGGTAGGATAGGGGTTAGGACAGCAGGCTTTCGATAAAGTCCTGCCGCCATGCCTGCGTCAGCCTTTGGGCGCGGACGATTGCGGATAATTCCGCCTCGGCGGCGGCCAAGCTGTCGTTAATGACAATATAGTCGAATAAGAGAGCCTGTTCGATTTCGCTTCGGGCCTGTTTCAGACGGCTTTGAATCACTTCTTCCGAGTCGGTATTGCGCCGGTGCAGGCGTTCGGATAACACAGAAAGGCTGGGCGGCAGGATAAAGATACTGACCGCATCGGGGAGGATGCGGCGCACCTGTTGCGCGCCCTGCACATCGATTTCCAAGATAACATCGAAGCCCTGCTGCTGCAGCCTTTTAACTTCCTGAAGGCTGGTGCCGTAGTAATTGCCGAACACTTGGGCGTGTTCCAAAAACTCGCCTTGGGCAATCAGCTTCTCAAAATCGACCACATCGACAAAATAATAATGTTCGCCGTCATTCTCACTGATACGGGGTTGGCGCGTGGTGTGCGATACCGAAACCCTGAGATTGCCGTTTGACGCCAAAAGGCGGGAAACCAAAGTCGTTTTTCCCGTACCTGATGCGGCGGACACAATAAACACATTACCCGGTTTTTTCGGATTCATTAAAAATTCCTTAGATAATCGAGATATCGCCCTTTATGGAATCACGAAAATAAAATCATATATAAAATAATCATTCCGAATTATAACGCAAGCCTGTCCAGCATAACAGCGGCAGGAAAAATTTGCTACAATACCCATTTGATTTTAACAATTGGGGATAAAAATGGTGGTTCATCCGGAAGTGATGGGCGTGGACGCTTTATTTGAAAAAATTCGCAAAATTCCGAATTGGCCGGAAAAAGGCATCTTATTCCACGACATTACACCCATACTGCAAAATCCCCGCTATTTCCGCCTGTTGGTTGATTTGCTGGTATACCGCTATATGAACCAAAAAATCGATGTCGTGGCGGGATTGGATGCGCGGGGATTTATCATAGGCGCGGCATTGGCCTACCAACTGAACGTGGGTTTCGTACCCATACGCAAAAAGGGCAAACTGCCGTTTAAAACGGTTTCGCAAAGTTATGCTTTGGAATATGGAGAGGCGACAGTAGAGATGCATACCGATGCATTTGAACGGGGTGCAGGTGTATTGTTGGTGGACGACTTGGTTGCAACGGGCGGTACAATGTTGGCGGGAGTGGAACTGATTCGCCGTTTGGGGGGGGAAGTAGTCGAAGCGGCCGCCATATTGGAATTTACCGATTTGATTGGCGGACGGCGCATCCGTGAAGCCGGTGTCCAGTTGTTTACCCTGTATCAAAATGAAGGCTGCATCAGCCCTATTGATAATGGTTAATTTATTGTTATTGGAATAAAACCTATTTTTTGGATATTGAAACCGGGATTTGCTTGGAAGTAATATATTTCTATAGTTGAAAAATTATTTTTTCATCAAAATTTCCTTAATGGCTGAAACCCCGTCCTTCAGGGCGAAAAGGCTGCGCTTTATATGTTGAAACATGCAAATCCCACCAACATCATAATTGAAGTAAGGTTTTTTGGTTGGGAAGTGAAAGTTATTGACATAAATTTTTTTATATAGAAAAAAAATGAAGGCTGTAAAAAAGCCTTCATTCTTATCTTGGTGGAGGTAAGCGGGATCGAACCGCTGACCTCTTGCATGCCATGCAAGCGCTCTACCAACTGAGCTATACCCCCGAAATTTGGTGGCGAATCAGGGATTCGAACCCCGGACACAAGGATTATGATTCCTCTGCTCTAACCGACTGAGCTAATTCGCCGTTGAAGTTAGAAGACGGCAATTATAATTTTAATTTTGAGAAAAGCAAGTAATTTTTTTAAATTTTTACCCTTAATTTTGATTTATAAAGAAAAATAACCAAAGCTATAATTTAAAGTTTATGGCAAATATCTCCATAGGCAAAACCTTGCCAATCAACATCGATATTTTTGCCAAAGGCAATAACTTTAAACAGTTCGCCCATTTCATGCAGGTCTACCAGTTTGTGTACATCGGAGGCAGCCCTCAAATAAGCAGGCGTATCATAATCGGCAACCTGCTCCAAAATGCCGGTAATGCCTAAGTTGAGTAGAAAATTAGCTTGAGTGGCATAGCCGATAAGGTTCAAGCCCGCACCCGTACCGGCTTGGGCGATATCGGTAAAATTGACATGCGAAGTCAAATCGGTAAGGCCGATACGGAAGAACGGGTTATGTATGGTATGGTGCCGATGGTGTCCGATAAGGGTGCCCATGTGCCGTTGGGGATGATAATACTGGGCGGCGTCAAAACCGTAATCGATTAGGATGATTGCACCGGTTTCCAGTTTTTCGGCAAGCGTGCGGACAAAGGCGTGTTGCTGCGGATGAAGTTCGCTGGTATAAGGGACTGTATCGGGAAAGTAAGTATGCGCCAAGCCTAATAGTTCCGAGTCAGTTAGAAGATACGGGATTTGGACGAATCCGCCGTCCTTGAAGGATACGCCCATTCTGTGAAATCCGATTTCATCATGAAGAATCAATTCGCAGGGGATGGCGTCTAAAACTTCGTTACCGATGATGATTCCGTCAAATTTTATCGGCAATTGGTTCAACCATTTGACTTTCTCGGCGAGATGAGGGACTTTTTCTAAAACGGACTGTTTTTGCCGTTCTTTGAGTTCGGAGGATAATTCTATTATGTAATAGGTTTTTATATCGTCCGCAAGGTTAGGCAGCAAATCTGCCGCAAGTTCCCCACCTCCCGCGCCGAATTCATAGATATCGCCTGCCGTTTGCGGCAGTAGTTCTTTAAGTTGGCGCGACAGGGTTTTTGCAAACAAAGGGCTGATTACCGGTGCGGTAACGAAGTCTCCCGCCGCCCCGATTTTCTGGCTTCCGCCTGTATAATAGCCGTACTGCGGGGTATAGAGTGCCATTTGCATGAACCGGGAAAACGGCAGCCAGTTGTTTGATTTTTGTATTTCACTTTGAATTATCCGTTCTAATTTTTCCGATGATGCCGATGCTTCCGGCGACAGGGGTGGCAGGTTTGGCTGTTTCATTAAAATTTCCTTAATCGTTGAAGCCCCATAATGACTTGGTTGGGGCGTTGCTTCATCTAAAGCCGGATAGCGTATAGGGTTATGCCCTAATATGGGATTCGGTATGTCGAAACATGTTATTTTATGTAAAACTGATAAGCCTGCGGGGCTGATTCAGAGATTTAAAAAATATGGTTTTTTGTTTGATGAAATAAAGGAGTACCGGTTTAAGTATGTGTATTTTAAAAAATATATGTTTTTACTTTATGTGTTGAGTTGCAAGGTGTTTTCATTTGTAAAGTATAACCTCGAATTTGAGTGCCTGTTATGGTATTTTTTTAGATGGAAGGCCGTTTGACCAAACACAGTTTTTTTTTTTATAGTATGAAATATTGTGTCGGATTGCGATAGTTGTATTTTTGTGTATGTTTTTTGCGACAAATTTTAGAGCAGGGTGTCTGATCTATCCAATGGCCGATAAGGCGGTGGCTTTTGGTTATGGATAAGCGGGTTTTCAAACATAAAACCGTTATGTTGCATGAGGCTGTCGATGCTTTAAATCCGATTGCCGGCGGTGCTTATGTGGACGGTACGTTCGGACGTGGAGGACATTCGCGGTTGTTATTGTCAAAATTAAATAAACAAGGCCGCCTGATTGTTTTTGATAAAGACCCCCAAGCCATCGATGACGCGCTGAAATTGGCCGGTGAAGACAGCCGCGTCAGCGTTGTGCATAGTGGGTTTTCGTCTTTTCAGGCGGCTTTGGACGGTTTGGGTGTCGGAAAAATTGACGGCGCATTGTTTGATTTGGGCATTTCTTCCCCGCAGATTGACGATGCATCAAGAGGCTTTAGTTTTCGTTTTGATGCGCCGTTGGATATGAGGATGGATACCACGCGCGGTTTGTCTGCAGCGGAATGGCTGGCGACGGCAGATGAGGACGAAATTGCAGAAGTTATCAAGAACTATGGTGAAGAGCGGTTTAACCGCCAGATTGCGCGGGCCATTGTGCGGCAACGGGCGGAAAATCCCATTGATACAACCGGCAAGCTGGCGCGGATTGCGGCACAAAACGTCCATACTCGCGAGCGCGGGCAGGATCCGGCAACCCGAACCTTTCAAGCCGTCCGCATCTTCATCAACCGCGAACTTGAAGAAATCGAAGCGGTATTGCCTCAGGTAGTTTCACGTTTGAATGCAGGCGGGCGTATGGCTGTTATCGCTTTTCATTCATTGGAAGACCGTATTGTCAAACAATTTTTCAAACATTGTGCCACTTTTCCAAGGTTGCCAAAATGGGCTGTGGTGCGCGAAGGGGATTTGCCTGTTCCGCCATTGAAGTTGGTTGGCAAAGCCATAAGGGCTGGGGCAAAGGAATTGGAGGACAATCCCCGTGCGCGTTCTGCCATTTTAAGGGTTGCCGAACGCACAGATGGAGCGTTTCCCATATAAAGGTTATTTAAAAACGAGGTAGGTTTGTCAAAATAAATCTGCCGGTATGTTTTGGTTTGAACCGGCAGGGGGAGTGATGAACGGGTTAAATGTGGCATTGTTGATTTTTACCATGGGTTCGGGTTTCGCACTGATAACCCAGCAGAATCAGTCAAAGTTGGAGTATACCAAATTGACGAATGAGCAACGTCAGCAAAAAAATCTAGATGATGTTTATGCCCGGTTGCAAAACGAGCAGGTCAAGCTGTCTGCGCGCCAAAAAGTCATATGGGTGGCGGCGCATCAAGGCATGAAAATGCCGGATTTGGATAATACGAAATTCATAACCGTTGAATAAATAAGGAATTTTAGGAATTTAATTTTAAGGGTCTAACATGTTGATTAGGGACGGCTACAAGCCAAGAGTGGAACGCAAGAAGTCGTCAAAAGATAATAAGCTTGCCAGTAAAGACTTACGCATCTCTATTGTTTTGTCTTTGCTTGGCGTTGCCTTTATGGTTTTGGTTGGCAAGATATTCTTCCTTTATACGGAAGAGTATCCGTTTTTGATTGCGGAAGGGCAGAAGCGTACCGTCCGCACGCTTACCCTGCCCGCTTTGCGCGGGGCGATAGTGGATCGTAACGGCAAGCAGTTGGCGATGAGTTTTTTTGCCGATTCTTTGTATGTCATCCCCTCGGAGGCCGTGCTGACGGAGAAGGAAATCCTTACTTTGTCCGATTTGCTGGATATGCCGCCCGAACAGATTAAGGAGCGCAGTGAACGGAAAAGCAATATGGCCGTTTTGGCGCAACGCTTGGACGAAAAAACCGTTGCCCAAATACAGGCTTTGGGTATGCCCGAATTAAAATTCCGTGTTGATTCTCCAGCCGGCGGCAAAAGGACCCAGGAGCTATATGTTAATCCTTATAAACTTTCCGCATTGCCCGAAAGGCAAAAATTAAGGCAGCTGGCAGCTATACTGCGGCCTACCATCAGCCATAAACCGTTGGATGGCGAAGTGGATGATTTGATTCGTAAAATGAATAAAAAGGCGGATTTTGTCTTTTTGAAACGCCGACTCGACCCGGCCTTGGCTCAAAAAATAAGGGAGTTGGGTATTAAGGGGCTGGCCTTTCAGAAGGAAGAAAAACGCTATTATCCGGCCGGCGAGCCTGCCGCCCAAATTGTCGGCTTTACCGATATCGATAACAAGGGGCAGGAAGGTATCGAACTTTCCCGTGACGGGGAGTTGGGCGGTAGGGATGGGGCAAAGGTCGTTTTGCGTGATAATAAGGGACATATTATCGAAGAAATCGATTCCCCGAAAAACCGTGCGGCGGTAAACGGCCGCGACGTGCAGTTGTCCATTGACCAACGTATACAGGTGGTGGCGCACGACAGCCTGCAAGAGGCCATCGTTAAATTTAAGGCCAAATCAGGCAGTATTGTGGTGCTGGACGCGCAAACGGGAGAGGTTTTGGGTATGGCAAACGGCCCCGCTTATGATTCCAACAATGCGGGTGAGGCGGACAGCGAACAACGTAAAAACCGCGCGGTTGTCGATTCTTATGAATTCGGTTCGGTGTTGAAGCCTTTGATTGTCGGCAAGGCGTTAAGTGACGGCAAGGTAAGCGTCAATATGCGTTTTCCCACGCAGGCTTATTATATCGGGAGGGATGTCGTGCGCGACCCGCACGGTTATCCGTCTTTGGATGTGCGCGGCATTATTCAAAAGTCGTCCAATGTGGGGACGAGTAAAATCGCGCAGAAATACAGTCATCAGGAAATGTATGATTTCTACCGAAGTGTCGGTTTCGGCGACCGCACTCAATTGGATTTTCCCAGTGAGTCTTCCGGACTGTTGCCAAATCCGAAAAAGTGGACGGATATCGGCCATGCGAGTATGTCCTTCGGTTATGGTTTGAGGGTAAGTTTGTTGCAGTTGGCGCAGTCGTATACGATTTTTACAACCGATGGCCGGTTTTTGCCGGCCACTTTGGAAAAGTTGGATCGACGCCCGCAAGGCATCCGTGTTTTGAAGCCGGAAGCGGTTCGGGATATGCGCCGGATTATGATGTCGGTAACCGAGGGCGGAGGCACGGGATTGGCTGCCGCCGTGGAAGGTTTTGATGTGGCGGGAAAAACCGGTACTGCTCAAAAGGTAGTCGAGAAGAACGGCAAGTATGTTTATTCCTCCGAGAAGCATGTGGCAACCTTTATCGGTTTCGCGCCGGTACAGAACCCCCGCCTGATTGTCGCGGTAACGTTGGACGAACCGGGTACGGGCTCTTATTACGGCGGTACGGTTGCCGGCCCCACTTTCAGCAAGGTTATGAGAAGCAGTTTAAATATTTTGGGTGTCCGGCCGACCAAGCCGGCCAAGGCCGGTTCTTCCAATGAGGAAACCGGTAGGATTTGAGTTTGTTTTGGATGGGTTCGACCCCTTTCGGAAGGGGTACATATAGGGCTGCGCTTATGTGCGGCCCTGTGTGTCGAAGATATGGAGGTGGATGATGTTCAGTATGCTGACTCCTTTGCCCGAAGGCGGTTTCCCGCCCCTGCCGCCTCTGGATGACGGGTGTTTGCTGCAGGCCGACAGCCGTATGGTTCGAAAGGGCGATATTTTTGTCGCCTGCCAAGGCGAGTATGCCGATGGCCGGAATTTTATTCCCGATGCGTTGGCAAATGGCGCGTCTTTTGTGTTTTGGGATGATGACGGCGGTTTTGTGTGGCCTTCGGAGTGGCGTGTCCCCAATCAGGGTATTCGAAATTTGAAGGTGCGCGCCGGAATGTTGGCCGCAGAGGTTTATGGCAATCTCGCCGGTGGCCTGAATGTATGGGGGGTTACCGGTACGAATGGCAAAACCTCTATTACACAGTGGCTGGCACAGGCCGCCGATTTGCTCGGCAGTAAGACCGCGGTTATCGGTACGGTCGGAAATGGCTTTTGGGGCAGGCTGCAGGAAACGGATCATACTACGCCGGACGCTGTGTCGGTTCAGTCTTTGCTGTATCGGTTTAGGCGGCAGGGCGCGGGAAATGTGGCTATGGAGGTTTCCAGCCACGGTTTGGACCAGTCCCGTGTGAACGGTGTGCCGTTTCAAACGGCGGTGTTCACGAATCTGACCCGCGACCATCTCGATTATCACGGCAATATGGATGCTTATGGCGAAACGAAATCCCGCCTGTTTTACTGGCAGGGCTTGCGGCATGCTTTGGTGAATACCGATGACGGGTTCGGTTTGGCTTTGGCCGGCCGCCTGAAATCAGACCTGCCCGGTTTGACTGTTTACGGTTATGGTTTTTCTAAATCCGCCGACATCCGTATTGCCGATTTCTCCGCAGGTTTGGACGGTATGCACTTGACGTTGGCTACGCCCTGGGGGGAGGGCAGGGTCGATACCCGCCTGCTCGGCCGTTTCAATGCTCAAAATTTGGCTGCGTGTGTCGGTGTGTTGTGCTCGGCGGGTTACGCTTTACGGGATGCGGCGGATGTGTTGGCGCGGATCCGCCCGGCAGCGGGACGTATGGATTGTATGATGAACGAAGGCCGGCCTTTGGTCGTGGTAGATTATGCCCATACGCCGGATGCTTTGGAAAAGGCTTTGGCCGCTTTGCGCGAAATCAAGCCCGCAGGCGCGGATTTGTGGTGCGTGTTCGGCTGCGGCGGCAATCGCGACAAGGGCAAAAGGCCGCTGATGGGGGCTGCCGCCGTGCGCGGCGCGGATAAGGTCGTGGTTACCAGTGATAATCCGCGCATGGAAGCGCCCGAAGAAATTATTGCCGATATTTTGGCCGCCGTGCCTTCGCCCGAATGTGTCGAACCCGACCGCGCCGCCGCCATCCGTTATGCGGTCGGCCGTGCGGCGGCCGGCGATATCGTGTTGATTGCCGGCAAAGGGCATGAAACTTATCAGGATGTTTTGGGACGCAAACTTCATTTTTCTGATTTTGAAACGGCGCAAAACGCTTTGGCGGGACGTTGAGTTTCGGGTGTCAGGCCGTCTGAAATCTTCGGGCGGCCTGAAAGTTTGTTTTTTATCAATCAATAAACGGTTTTTGGGCGGGTTGCCGCGTTGGGCCGGATATGGATGGCGATGCGGTTTTGCCATGTTTTTTAAAGCTTTATGGATAAGAAATTGGATTTGTATTTTATTTGTCGGACATTCGGATTGCCGCTGCCGCCTGAAAACCGGCCTGTGGCGAAAATCGTTACCGACAGCCGTCTGGCCGGGAAAGACGATGTTTTTTTTGCCTTGCGCGGCGAAAATTTCGATGGGCATGATTTTGTTGCCGATGTCGCGGCCAAAGGTGCTGCGGCCGTAGTGTCCCGCGAAGGATATGGGGGGGGGGCGGGCGTTTTTAGGGTGGATGACACCCAGGCGGCGCTGCAGACCCAGGCTGCAGCCTGGCGGGACACGCTTGCCCCCTTCGTTATCGGCATTACCGGTTCGGTCGGTAAAACCACCGTGAAAGAAATGACGGCCGCCGTTTTGCGCCGCCATTTTGGAAAAGATGCGGTTTTGGCCACAGAGGGCAATTTCAACAACCATATCGGCCTGCCCCTGACACTGCTGTCGCTGCGCCCTCAACATACTCATGCGGTTATCGAAATGGGTATGAACCATTTTGGCGAATTGGCACTGTTGACGCGCCTGGCCAAACCCGATGCGGCCTTGGTGAATAATGCCCTGCGCGCGCATATTGGTTGCGGATTTGACGGCGTGGGGGATATTGCGCGGGCAAAAAGCGAAATTTATCAGGGTGTTTCGCCTGACGGTCTGGCCTTGCTGCCTTGCGAAGATGCGAATTTTGCCGTTTTTCAGACGGCCTGTGCGGGTTTGCGGACAAAAACCTTCGGCGTGGGAAAAGGGGATGTACATGCCGAAAACATATCCCTGCAACCTTTTTCCAGCCGTTTTGATTTGGCGGCAGACGGCGTACGCGCCCCGGTGGAATTGCCCGTTCCGGGCAGGCACAACATACACAACGCGGTTGCTGCGGCGGCCTTGGCGCGGGCGGCCGGATTGTCATTGGCGCAGGCGGCGCAGGGATTGGAAACATTTTCCAACATCAAAGGCCGTTTGAAAATATTGCGCGGGATAAAGGGCGCCACCCTTATCGATGACACCTACAACGCCAACCCCGACAGCATGAAGGCGGCGATAGACGTATTGGCGGCCATGCCTGCGCCGCGCATATTCGTCATGGGAGACATGGGGGAGTTGGGTGCTGGGGAATCTGCTGGGATGCATAAGGAAATAGGTGCTTATGCTGCCGGGAAGGATATTGAAGCGGCTTACTTTGTCGGCAACGACAGTGCGGATGCGGCCGAGGCTTTCGGCGGCAGGGGTTTATGGTTTGCAGACAAAGATCCCCTGATACAGGTGATGTGCCGCGATTTGCCCGAACGGGCCAGCATATTGGTGAAAGGTTCGCGCTTTATGAAGATGGAGGAAGTAGTGGCTGCGCTTAATGCCGGCAAAGCGGACTGAACGCTTATTGCATTGTCCCGCGAATCGGGGCCGGTCAAAGAACCAAACAACCGTAACGGCGTGCTGCTTAGGCGGTGCACATTGTTACGCTTTTTTATTTATCTAACCATAGCCGAAACGATTATATTTTATGCAAAATATATCTGCATTATAGCTGTTTGATTATATTTACTATGCCATAGTAATGGCAATATCAAGAGGAAGCACCATGTTTTTATGGCTGGTACAGCAGTTTGACGGATGGCTCACACTGCAACAACTGTTCAAATACACCACGTTTCGCGCGATTATGACGGCGATGACATCATTAATCCTGCTTCTGACATGCGGGTCGTGGATGATTGGCAAATTGCGCCAGCTCCGTGTCGGCCAGTCGGTACGCACGGACGGGCCGGAAACACACCTGTCCAAAAACGGCACGCCGACCATGGGCGGTTTGTTGATTTTGGCGGGGATTACGGTATCGGTGTTGCTTTGGGGCGATTTGCGAAACGAATATATCTGGGTTTTGCTGGCCGTATTGCTGTCGTCGGGCGCATTGGGCTTTTACGATGATTATCTGAAGGTGGTAAAAGGCAATTCCAAAGGCGTATCGTCTATCTTCAAGATGGTATGGCTGTCGGTAACGGCGGTTGCTGCAGGCCTGATACTGTTCAAGCTGGCCGGCGACACGGGCAACCACCCGCCAAGCAATGTACTGGTGATACCGTTTGCGAAACAGCTTTCTATGCCTTTGGGCATATTGGGCTTTATGTTTTTTGCCTATTTTACGATAGTCGGCACATCCAACGCGGTAAACCTGACGGACGGTTTGGACGGTTTGGCGGCTTTCCCTGTGATGGTGGTGGCGGCGGGTTTGGCGGTTTTCGCCTATGTGGCCGGACACGCGCAATTTGCCTATTATTTGCAAGTGCCTTTTGTACCGGGCGCGAATGAGGTGGTTATTTTCTGTGCGGCCATTTGCGGGTCGGCTTTGGGTTTTTTGTGGTTTAATGCTTATCCGGCCGCAGTCTTTATGGGCGATGTGGGTTCGCTTTCGCTGGGTGCGGCGCTCGGTACGGTCGCGGTAATCGTCAGGCAGGAATTGGCTTTGGCGATTATGGGCAGCCTGTTTGTGGTGGAAGCCGTATCGGTAATGCTGCAGGTGGGCTGGTATAAGCATACGAAGCGGCGGATTTTCCTGATGGCGCCCATCCATCACCATTTTGAGAAGAAAGGGTGGCCGGAAACCCAAGTGGTCATCCGTTTTTGGATTATCACCATTTTTTGTTTTCTGATAGGGTTGAGTTCGTTGAAGATTCGTTAGGGCGGGGATATGGACGCTTGGCAGGGTAAAAGGGTACTGGTTGCCGGTTTGGGCGGCACGGGTTTGTCGGTTATCGAATTTTTGGGCGGAAAGGGGGCGCGGGTCGAGGCCTATGACGCGGTTGCGGCCAATCCCCCGCAAGGTGTGCCGTGCTATTCCGGCAGTTTGAAGGATGCTTTGGCAAGGGGTTTCGATGTGTTGGTTTTGAGTCCGGGCATCGACAGCCGTTTGGCCGAAATAGCCGCCTTCCGGCAGGGGGGCGGGGAGGTGTTGGGCGATGTCGAAATCTTGGCGCGCGAGCTCAAAGGGCGGCGCGACAGGGTAATCGCGATTACGGGCAGCAACGGTAAAACGACCGTTACGCATCTGGTCGGCCATTTGTGCCGCGAAAGCGGGCTGGATACGGTCATGGCGGGGAATGTGGGCGTGCCGGTTTTGTCGGCGTTGATGCGGCGCAATGAGGAAAGTGCGGATGTGTGGGTGTTGGAGTTGTCCAGTTTTCAGTTGGAAAGTACTTCCAGCCTGAATGCCGATGCCGCCACGGTGCTGAATGTTTCGGAAGACCATCTCGACCGTTACGAAGATTTGCTCGATTATGCCCGTACGAAAGACAGGATTTTCCAAGGGGCGGGCGTTCAGGTTTTGAATGCGGACGATGCAATCTGCCGCGCCATGAAAAGGGCGGGACGGGATGTCAGGTGGTTTTCGCTGGCCGGCGAAACGGATTATTGCCTGGACGGGGCAGGACGGTTGAAGGCCGAGGGGCGGGATTTGCTCGCAACGGGCGAAATGCCCCTGCAGGGGCTGCACAATGCGGCCAATGTGCTTGCGGCACTGGCATTGTGCGAAGCCGTCGGTTTGAAGGCCGAAGATTTGCTGGCTCATGTGCGCAGTTTTAAAGGCCTGCCGCACCGCGTGGAAAAAATCGGCGAGAAAAACGGGGTGGTGTTTATCGACGACAGCAAAGGGACGAATGTCGGCGCAACGGCAGCCGCCATCGCCGGCTTGCAGCGGCCTTTGGTGCTCATTGCCGGCGGACAGGGAAAGGGGCAGGATTTCACGCCTTTGAATGCGGCGTTGAAGGATAAGGTGCGCGCGGTGGTGCTTATCGGACAGGATGCGCCGAAAATCCGCCGCGATTTGGCCGAATCGGGTTCGGTGCGGCTGGTCGATTGTGCAACGATGGACGAGGCCGTCAGGACGGCTTACGCAATCGCCCGCCCGGGCGATGCGGTGTTGCTCAGCCCGGCTTGTGCGAGTTTCGATATGTTTAAGGGGTATGCACACCGCGCACAGGTGTTTGCCGAGGCCTTTGCCGCGTTGTGAGGCCGTCTGAAAGATGAATGTCAATAAAAAGCCGTTGCGGCAGAGTAGAAAAATCGACCAATCCTTACTGTGGGCAATAATATTATTGGCTGCATTTGGCATATTGATGGTTTATTCGTCCTCGGTGGCGTGGGAGGCCTTTGACAGGGACAGCCGGAGCTTCATCAGGGATCCTTTGCGGCTGGTTGGAAGGCACGTTATCAACGTCGCTGCGGGGTCGGTATTTGCACTGGCTGCCTTTTTTGCCGGCATGTCGTTTTGGCAGCGTTTTTCGACACAGATATTGTTTTTATCCATTGCCTTGTTGGGCGTGGTCGGGTTTTGGGCAAAGGAGGTTAACGGCGCGCGACGCTGGCTGAACCTGTGGATGTTCAACGTGCAGCCGAGCGAGATGTTCAAACTGGCGGTCATCCTTTACCTGTCGGCGTTTTTTTGCCGCCGTGCGGATGTTTTGCAGCAGAAAAAGAGCATGTGGTTTCCTTGTATCGTCCTTGGAATAGGGTTGGGGCTGGTGCTGGCGGAACCTGATTTGGGCGCAACGTTCATTACGGCCGTTATTGCCTTCGGGTTGTTTTTTCTGGCCAACCTGCCCAAGAGCTGGTTTTTTACCGGCTTGGCGGCCGGCGCGGCCGGTTTGGTTGTGACGGTTTTTGCGATGCCCTACCGGATATCGCGGATGATGGTGTTCCTTGACCCGTGGGCGCAGGCCTTCGACAAGGGTTATCAGACGACGCACGCGCTGATGGGGATTGCGCGGGGCGGTTGGACGGGTTTGGGTTTGGGGGCCGGTTTGGAAAAACGCTTCTATATGACCAGCAACGAAACACATACCGATTTCATCTTTACCACGGTGGGCGAAGAATTCGGCATGGCCGGTATCCTTCTCATGATATTCGCTTATGGCTGGCTGTGTTGGCGGGCGTTTTCGATAGGCAGGAAGGCGCGCGATTTGGAAAAGTTTTTTAATGCTTATGTGGCCAAAGGCATCGGCATTTGGATTGGGATACAGAGTTTTTTCCATATGGGTGTGAATATCGGCGCGCTGCCGCCCAAAGGGCTGCCGCTCCCGCTGGTATCTTATGGCGGTTCGATTACCATCGTCATGTTGGTGGCATGCGGTATATTGTTGCGAATCGATTATGAGAACCGCATGAAAGTGTTGGGGTTTAGCAAATAAGGAGGATGTGTATGGCCGGTAAGACCTTTATGTTGATGGCTGCGGGAACAGGCGGCCATATTTTTCCCGCTTTGGCCGTAGCCGAAGCCTTGCGCGCACGAGGCCAGCATGTCATTTGGCTGGGAAGCGATGATTCGATGGAAATGCGGATTGTACCCAAATACGATATTTTGCTGGAAACCTTGGATATGAAGGGGATACGCGGCAACGGGTTGAAGCGCAAGTTGATGTTGCCCCTTACCCTGCCCAAGGCGGTGATTCAGGCCGGCAGGGTGATTCGCAAACACCGCGTGTCGGGCGTTATCGGTTTTGGCGGCTTCGTTACCTTTCCGGGCGGAATAGCCGCCAAGCTGGCCGGCGTGCCTTTGGTGATTCATGAACAAAATGCGGTGGCGGGATTGTCGAATCGTTATTTGTCCCGCGTGGCAGACAAGGTGCTGTATGCCTTTCCCAATGCTTTCGGCAATGTGGGCGAATTGGTGGGTAATCCCGTGCGGGCGGAAATCGCCGCCCTGCCCATGCCGGCAGAACGCTTTGCCGGAAGGGACGGCCGCCTGAAAATCCTGGTGGTGGGCGGAAGCCAAGGGGCGCAGGTATTGAACGGGCTGTTGCCGGCGGCATTGGCGAAACTGCCCGATGAACAGCGTCCCCGCGTCCTGCATCAATCCGGACGGGGCAAACTCGAGGCGCTTGAAGCCGCCTACCGCGAGGCGGGTGTCGAAGCCGAATGCGTTGAATTTATCGATGACATGGTTTCGGCCTACCGTGATGCCGATTTGGCCGTCTGCAGGGCCGGTGCGCTGACGATAGCCGAATTGACTGCTGCCGGATTGGGGGCTTTGCTGGTACCGTATCCTCATGCGGTGGACGACCACCAAACCGCCAACGCGCGTTTTATGGTACAGGCTGATGCCGGCCTGCTGCTGCCGCAGGACAGATTGACGGCGGACAAATTGGCTGAGGTTTTGGACGGGCTGACACGGGAACGCTGCCTGATTTGGGCGCAAAACGCCCGTACGCTGGCTGCGTCGGACAGTGCGGGAAAAGTGGCGGAAATTGCCATGCAAGTGGCCAAGGCCTCCTAATGCGGCATCCGTTTTTCCTTCGCAACATGGCACAAGCCTCATAAAACCACTACAATCGCTGCCTTTTGCGGAATATTGCAAGCGGGCAGGTCGGTTTTCGGATGACTTGGTTTGCCATCATAACCGATACGTCTTACCGGCAGCCTGTTAAGGAAGACTCATGAAGGACAGAATTAAAAACATCCATTTTGTCGGCATAGGCGGCGTGGGTATGAGCGGCATTGCCGAAATATTGCACAACCTTGGCTTTAAAGTTTCGGGTTCGGATCAAATGCAAAGCGCGGTTACGCAGCGATTGGCCGGCTTGGGCATAAGGATAGACATCGGTCATGCGGCCGAACATATCCAAGGTGCGGAAGTTGTGGTGGCTTCAACTGCGGTCAGAAGGGAAAATCCCGAAGTGGCGGCGGCATTGGAACAACAAATACCCGTTATCCCTCGGGCATTGATGCTGGCCGAAATCATGCGTTTTCGGGAAGGCGTCGCCATTGCCGGCACGCACGGCAAAACCACGACCACCAGCCTGACCGCATCCGTTTTGGCTGCCGGCGGATTAGATCCGACCTTTATCATCGGCGGCCGGCTGAACGCGGCGGGCAGCAATGCCCGTTTGGGCAACGGCCGCTTCATTGTTGCGGAGGCTGATGAATCCGATGCCTCCTTTCTATACCTGTCGCCCATCATATCGGTGGTAACCAATATCGATGAAGACCATATGGACACCTATGGTCATGATGTCGGCAAACTGCATCAGGCCTTTATCGATTTCGTCCACCGTATGCCTTTTTACGGCAAGGCATTCCTGTGCGCCGACAGCGAGCACGTCCGTGCCGTTTTGCCCAAAATCAGCAAACCCTATGCCACTTACGGTTGGGATGAGAAAGCGGATATTTATGCCGATAACGTGGATTGTTTCGGTGCGCAAATGAAATTTACCGCCCATGTGAACATGAAAGGGCATGAGAGGCAGGATTTTGAAGTCGTCTTAAACCTTCCGGGCCGCCACAACGTATTGAATGCCCTGGCCGCCATAGGCGTGGCGGTAGAATGCGGCGTGGGGGTTGAAGCCATCAAACGGGGTTTGCTGGCTTTTTCCGGCGTCGGCCGCCGTTTTCAAAGCTATGGCGAAATCCGACTGCCGCAAGGCGGGACGGCGCTGATTATAGACGATTACGGCCACCATCCTGCAGAAATGGCCGCCACATTATCCGCAGCGAGGGGGGCTTATCCCGAAAAACGCCTGGTATTGGCCTTTCAGCCGCACCGCTACACCCGGACACGCGACCTTTTTGACGATTTCAGCAAAGTCCTCAATACCGTTGACGTATTGGTACTGACAGATGTTTATGCCGCAGGGGAAGACCCGCTGCCGCAGGACAGCAGGGCCCTGGCCCGCAACGTGCGCGCCTATGGCAAGGTCGATCCGCTTTACTGTGCCGATATAAACGAACTGCCTGCCATGCTTTTGAGCGTATTGCGTGACGGCGACATATTATTGAATATGGGTGCAGGCAGCATTAACAAAGTGCCGGCATCATTGGTTGCCTTGGCGGAAGGAAGCCGGAATAAAATGGCCGAATGATATATTTGTGTTTGAGGTGGCGTATTTAATTGGAATTGCCTGTCCGATTTTAAAATTTCGGATGGTTTGTTGTAACAAATAAAGAAAGAATTTATGCTGAATTTTGGCAAAGTGGCCGTGTTGATGGGCGGTTTTTCCAGCGAACGCGAAGTTTCGCTAAACAGCGGCAGGGCGGTTTTGGCCGCGTTGCAAGCCAGAGGGATCGATGCGCATGCCTTCGACCCTAAAGAAACACCGTTGTTTGAATTGAAAACCCGAGGGTTTGACCGCGTGTTTAATATTTTGCACGGTATTTTCGGAGAGGACGGCACGGTTCAGGGGGCATTGGAGACGCTGGGCATCCCCTATACCGGTTGCGGCGTATTGGCATCTTCCGTGGGTATGGACAAATACCGCTGCAAACTGTTGTGGAAGGGATTGGGGCTGCCCGTGCCTGATTATGCCATCTTGCATGACGACAGCGACTTTGAAGCAGTAGAACAAAAATTGGGGCTGCCGATGTTTGTAAAACCATCAAATGAAGGCAGCAGCATCGGCGTGGTAAAAGTAAAAGAAGCCGGTTGTTTGGAAAGAATTTATCGCGAATTGAAACAATATAAAGGCGAAATCATCGCCGAGGCCTTTATTGGCGGCGGAGAATATACTTGTGCCGTTTTAAACGGCCGGGCACTTCCCTGTATACGGATTATCCCCGCCGCCGAATTTTATGATAAAGAAGCCAAATACGACCGTGACGATACCGCCTACCTGTGTCCGGCCGACTTGGATGAAAATGAGGAGAACCGGATGCGCGAACTGGCGGTTCGCGGTTTTGAAGCCATAGGGGGCGTCGGTTGGGGCAGGATAGATTTTTTGAAAGGCAACGACGGCCGTCTGTACCTGTTGGAAGCCAATACGCTGCCCGGAATGACTTCCCACAGCCTTTTCCCTATGGCGGCCGGCCGGCACGGTTTGGATTTTCCCCAACTGTGTATCGAAATCCTGAAAACCGCCCATGTGGGATAATGCCCGCTCCGTACGCCGCACCCTTGTTTGGCTTTATGTTGCCGTTTTATTGATGCTGGTAAGCGCGGCCTTTGTCTGGCTGTATCATTCCCCGTATTTCCCGATACGCCGCATCGATATTAACGGCAAACTGATTCGCAGCGACCGGCGGCAATTGCAGCGGCTGGCGCAGGAACACATACAAGGCAGTATACTAAAGGCGGATTTGAACATTGCCCAAGAAGCCTTTTCGCGCCAGCCTTGGATTGCCAAGGCCGAGGTGCGCCGCCGTCTGCCGGATGTGGTTGAAATCATCCTTGTCGAGCGCGAACCGGTTGCCCGCTGGTCGGACGGCCGACTGCTGGACAGCGAAGGCAACCTGTTTTCTGCCGAGTTGGATGATGAAAGCAAACTGCCGGTATTTGAAGGATTGGACGATACGGGTAAAATTATGATATCGCGCTGGCGGTATTTTCAGGCAGGATTGACGCCGTTGGGTTTGAAAGTCAAAAAATTGACTTGCACCGCGCGCGCCGCATGGACGTTGGAATTAAATAACGGTTTGGTAATTCGTCTGGGGCGCGAGAAAGAAGAGGAGCGTTTCAAGCGTTTTGTCACTGCTTGGCCGCTGGAACTGCGTTCTCGGGCGGAGAGCTTGGATTATGTGGATATGCGTTACAGTGACGGATTTGCCGTCCGAATGAAAGACACAGCAAAGCCATCTGAAAACACCGAATAAAAAACAATGGGACAAAATTATGGTCAAAGATAAAAAGCGAATTATCGGTGCTTTGGATATCGGTACATCCAAAGTCATTGCCCTGATAGGGGAGATTCAGGACAACGGCGAAATTCAAATTATAGGTATGAGCCAAGTACCCTCGCGCGGTCTAAGGGCGGGCATGGTTACCAATATCGATGCCACCACGCAGGCCATCAAACAGGCGGTCGATGAAGCCAGCATGATGGCCGGCTGCACCGTCAACAAAGTAATTACCGGTATAGCGGGCAACCATATCCGCAGCATGAATTCGCAAGGCGTGGTCAGAATCAAAGACGGCGAAGTTACCGAAGACGACATAGACCGCGCCATCGAAACCGCCAAAACGGTCAGTATCCCTCCCGAACACGAAATCCTGCATACCGTGGTTCAGGAATACATCATTGACAACCATCCGGGTGTCCGCGATCCCATAGGTATGAGCGGCATACGTCTGGATACGCGCGTCCACATCATTACAGGCTCGCGGCCCGCGCTGCAGAATATTGAAAAATGCATACTCCGTTGCGGGTTGGAAATGAGCAAGGTGGTTTTACAGCCCTTGGCCAGCGGGCAGGCCGTATTGAGCGATGATGAAAAGGAACTGGGTGTATGCGTTATCGATATCGGCGGCGGGACAACGGATATTGCGGTTTATACCAATGGCGCTATCCGCCATACCGCCGTAATCGGTATGGCCGGAGACCTGATTACCAATGATTTGTCCATCGCCCTGAGAACCCCCAGTTCGGCCGCAGAGCAGATTAAGACCAATTATGGGGCGGTTTATCCCACCGTGCCGGGCTTGGACGAAATGGTCGAGGTATTGGGTGTGGGGGACCGCCCTTCCCGGCAGATTTCGCGGGAAGGTTTGGCCAGGGTCATAGAACCGCGCGTTACTGAGATTTTTGAATTTGTCCAATATGAATTGCGCCGCAGCGGCTTTTCCGAAGATGTTTTGACATCCGGTATCGTATTGACCGGCGGTACTGCCATGTTGGAAGGGATAGTCGAATTGGCAGAGGACTTTTTCGGCCTGCCCGCCCGTGTCGGCGTGCCGACTGAAATGCTGGGGGTGTCCGGCAATATACGAAATCCGCGAAATGCCACCGTGGTCGGATTGCTGTATGCCGCCTTGCATGACGACAGGAACGGCAATACCGACTTAGGCCTGCCGATGTATGAGGTGCATCATAAGGCTAAGGAAGGATTTTGGAAGCGGCTTAAAAATTGGTGTTTGGGAAATTATTAACAGGTAAAACCTTATGCAATACAGTTGCATAAAATAAAGTTTTGGGAAATATCCCGAAATTGTGCTAAGAATAGCCCGCTTCTTATATAATTGAAAAGGTTTTTTAAAATTTACCGCTATCAAAGGATTGTCGATAATTAATTTTTAAGTAATTATATACAATAATCATTAATTGTTGACGGGTACCGGATAAGGCGTTAAGGAGTATTGAATGGATTTGGTTTACGATGTGGTGGAGTCTGCCGGTAATCCCGCAGTCATCAAGGTTATCGGAATCGGCGGCGGCGGATGCAATGCCATCAACAATATGATTAAAAACACTATTCAAGGTGTTGAGTTCATCAGTGCGAATACGGATGCGCAGGCATTGAGTAAGAATAACGCGCCCAAGCGGATTCAGTTGGGTACCAGTATTACCAAAGGCTTGGGCGCAGGGGCAAACCCGGAAGTCGGCCGCGAGGCCGCCTTGGAGGAACGCGAGGCAATTACCGAAGCCATTCGCGGCGCCAATATGTTGTTTATTACCACCGGAATGGGCGGGGGGACAGGTACGGGCGCGGCACCCGTGGTCGCCGAAATCGCCAAAGAAATGGGGATTCTGACGGTTGCCGTCGTTACCCGCCCGTTCGAACATGAGGGCAAACGCATACATATCGCGCAACAGGGTATCGAACATTTGAAAACCCAAGTGGATTCTTTAATCGTCATTCCCAATGATAAATTAATGACCGCACTGGGCGAGGATATTACCGTGCGCGAGGCTTTTCAGGCGGCCGACAATGTGCTGCATGCCGCCGTGGCGGGTATTTCCGAAGTGGTTACCCGTCCCGGATTCATCAATTTGGATTTTGCCGATGTGAAAAACGTGATGGGCATTACCGGCATGGCCATGATGGGTTCGGGGGCGTCGCAAGGCGTCGATAGGGCGCGCCTGGCTACCGAAGAAGCCATTTCCAGCCCCTTGTTGGACAATGTCAGCCTGGATGGCGCACGCGGCGTATTGGTAAACATTACAACCGCCCCGGGTTGTTTGAAAATGTCGGAATACCGCGAAATCATGAGGGTTATCGATGGTTATGCCCATCCGGATTCCGAGCGCAAATATGGTACCGCCGAAGACGACAATATGGCGGAAGATGCCATCCGTGTTACCATCATCGCCACCGGTTTGAAGGAAAACAGCAATAATGCCCCGGCAGGCCAGAGTCAGGCGGCAGCATCGGCTTTTGCACACAGCGGTCGTCGCGGCTATCAGGAAAACAATATTTCCGCCTTTGATGAGCAGGGGCTTTTTAATGCGGAAGGTTTGATTCAGTCCGGCAGGGAGGCAAGAAATATGCGTTTGTCCGAAGTGTCGGGTATGGCGGATAGGGAGGCTGCCGAGTTGGAGGTGCCTGCAGTGATGCGGCGCAAGGGCGGCAGTGTGTTTGACAAATCTTAAGATTCGGCAAATATATCGAAGCCGTCTGAAGCTTTTTCGGGCGGCTTTGGTATTTCTGTAAAGTGCCAAAACATAAAAGTCCCAGCATACTTGACCTTAATGCCGCATCCCTATTACAATCAGCCTCTTGCCGACAAGGTGTCGGCGGACAACTCTATAACAGGATTCAACTATGCCTACTATTAACCAATTGGTACGCAAAGGCCGCCAAAAGCCTGTGTACGTCAATAAAGTACCCGCACTGGAAGCCTGTCCGCAAAAACGCGGCGTGTGCACCCGTGTGTATACCACCACTCCGAAAAAACCGAATTCGGCATTGCGCAAAGTCTGCAAAGTGCGCCTGACCAACGGTTTTGAAGTGATTTCCTATATTGGCGGCGAAGGCCACAACCTGCAGGAACACAGCGTGGTGCTGATTCGCGGCGGCCGTGTAAAAGACTTGCCGGGCGTACGTTATCATACCGTACGCGGTTCTTTGGACACCGCAGGCGTGAAAGACCGCAAACAAGCCCGTTCCAAATACGGTGCCAAACGCCCCAAATAACCCCGTCCTTTTGCTGGCACGTCGGCCGGGTAGGGTAAAGGCCGAGTAAGTGAATGCTTTTCTTGGGCATTCATGGGATTGCCCCAACTGAATAGAAATTTTAAGGAATTAAAATGCCAAGACGTAGAGAAGTACCCAAGCGCAACGTATTGCCGGACCCCAAATTCGGTAACGTAGAATTGACCAAATTTATGAATGTTCTGATGATTGACGGCAAGAAAGCCGTTGCCGAACGCATTGTTTACGGCGCATTGGAACAGATTGCCAAAAAAGTTCAAGGCAAAGAAGCCATTGAAGTATTCAGCGAGGCCATTGCCAACGCGAAACCCGTTGTCGAAGTAAAAAGCCGCCGTGTCGGTGGCGCGAACTATCAGGTTCCGGTTGAAGTCCGTGCCGAACGCCGCTTGGCGCTGGCTATGCGCTGGATTCGTGATGCCGCGCGCAAACGTGGCGAAAAATCCATGGATTTGCGTTTGGCCGGCGAATTGATCGATGCCGCAGAAGGCCGTGGCGGCGCACTGAAAAAACGTGAAGAAGTCCACCGTATGGCAGAAGCCAACCGAGCCTTCTCCCATTTCCGTTTCTAAATATAGGAAGGCAATTAAAATGGCTCGCAAAACCCCTATTAACCTGTATCGCAATATTGGTATTTCCGCCCACATCGATGCAGGCAAGACCACGACTACCGAACGCATTTTGTTCTATACCGGCCTGACCCACAAACTGGGCGAGGTACATGACGGTGCGGCTACCACCGACTATATGGAGCAGGAGCAGGAGCGCGGCATTACCATTACTTCCGCTGCCGTAACCTCTTATTGGTCCGGTATGGCCAAGCAGTTTCCGGAACACCGTTTCAATATTATCGACACCCCGGGGCACGTGGATTTTACCGTAGAGGTGGAACGTTCGATGCGTGTTTTGGATGGTGCGGTAATGGTTTACTGTGCGGTCGGCGGCGTGCAGCCTCAATCTGAAACCGTATGGCGTCAGGCCAACAAATACAAAGTGCCGCGTATTGCCTTTGTAAACAAAATGGACCGACAAGGTGCCAATTTCTTCCGCGTGGTTGAGCAGATGAAAACCCGTCTGCGTGCGAATCCCGTACCTATCGTGATTCCCGTGGGTGCGGAAGATGCGTTTGAAGGCGTGGTTGATTTGCTGAAAATGAAGGCTATTATTTGGAACGAAGCCGATAAGGGCGTAACTTTCGAATATGGCGACATTCCCGCCGATTTGGTGGCTACTGCCGAAGAGTGGCGTCAAAACATGATTGAGGCTGCGGCGGAAGCCAATGAAGAATTGATGGACAAATACTTGGGCGGCGAAGAGTTGTCTGAGGAAGAAATTGTTTCCGCCTTGCGCCAACGCACCCTGGCCGGCGAGATTCAGCCGATGTTGTGCGGCTCTGCCTTTAAAAACAAGGGCGTTCAACGTATGTTGGATGCGGTCGTCGAATTGCTGCCTGCCCCTACCGACATTCCGCCTGTACAGGGCGTCAATCCCAACAATGAAGAGGCCGACAGCCGCCAATCGTCCGATGATGAGAAATTTTCGGCATTGGCATTCAAAATGCTGAATGACAAATACGTCGGCCAATTGACTTTCATCCGCGTTTATTCGGGTGTGGTGAAATCCGGCGACAATGTTTTGAATTCGGTAAAAGGTACGCGCGAACGCATCGGCCGCCTGGTGCAGATGACCGCCGCCGACCGTACCGAGATTGAAGAGGTGCGCGCCGGCGATATCGCTGCCGCAATCGGTCTGAAAGACGTTACCACAGGCGAAACGCTGTGTGCCGAAGATGCGCCGATTATCTTGGAACGTATGGAGTTCCCCGAGCCGGTAATCCACATTGCCGTCGAGCCGAAAACCAAAGCAGACCAAGAAAAAATGGGTATCGCCCTGAACCGTTTGGCCAAGGAAGACCCTTCTTTCCGCGTGCGTACCGATGAGGAGTCAGGCCAAACCATTATTTCCGGCATGGGCGAATTGCACTTGGAAATCATCGTTGACCGTATGAAGCGCGAATTCGGCGTGGAAGCCAATGTGGGTGAACCGCAGGTTGCCTATCGTGAGACTATCCGCAAAGAAGTCGAATCCGAGGCCAAACACGTCAAACAGTCCGGCGGTAAGGGTCAGTACGGCCATGTGGTCATCAAAATGGAACCCATGGAACCCGGCGGCGCAGGATACGAGTTTATCGATGAGATTAAAGGCGGCGTGATTCCGCGCGAATTCATTCCGTCTTGCGACAAGGGTATCCGCGATACCCTGTCAAACGGTATTATTGCCGGCTATCCCGTGGTGGATGTGCGTGTCCGTTTGATTTTCGGTTCTTACCATGATGTGGACTCCTCACAAATTGCGTTTGAACTGGCCGCTTCCATGGCCTTCAAAGAAGGTATGAAAAAGGCTTCCCCTGTTTTGTTGGAGCCGATTATGGAAGTGGAAGTGGAAACCCCGGAAGAGTATATGGGCGATGTGATGGGCGATTTGAACCGCCGCCGCGGCGTGGTGCTGGGTATGGATGATGACGGTATTGGTGGCAAGAAGGTTCGCGCCGAAGTGCCTTTGGCCTCCATGTTCGGTTATTCCACCGACTTGCGTTCGGCGACCCAGGGTCGCGCCACTTACTCTATGGAGTTCAAAAAATATGCGGAAGCACCCGCTCATGTGGCTGCCGCTGTAACTGAGGCTCGCAAGGGTTAATCAGAAACAGGCCGTCTGAAAAACCGTAAATTGATTTTCGGACGGCTCTCTTTGTTCTTTAATGATCTTTATTTAAAAGGAATTAGCTAATGGCTAAGGAAAAGTTTGAACGTAGCAAACCGCACGTAAACGTCGGCACCATCGGTCACGTTGACCATGGTAAAACCACCCTGACCGCTGCATTGACCACTATTTTGGCCGAAAAATTCGGCGGTCAGGCAAAAGGTTACGATCAAATCGACAACGCGCCCGAAGAAAAGGCGCGCGGTATCACCATCAACACTTCACACGTCGAATACGAAACCGAAACCCGCCACTACGCACACGTAGACTGCCCGGGTCACGCCGACTATGTGAAAAACATGATTACCGGTGCGGCGC
>CAUVCE010000003.1:0-31681 GCA_963550425.1 uncultured Neisseria sp. | reverse complement strand
TTTATCCTTTCTTTTAAGGTTACTCACACTCAAATCTCTTAAGAAAATAATCGGGTTTTTCATAAGTTAAAACTAACTCATAAGTTCCATTTGTTACCGAACTGGTAAAGAAGTCGTTATCATTTATCAAATACAGTACGGTGGGCTTATCCTTAAACCGTATCTGGTAAACATCCATCCATCCTCCTTCTTTAAACAGAAGACTGTCTGTTGGGTCATCCCAAAAATGACAGTAATTAGTAATGCGGGTCAGAAGGATATTTTGAGACTTAAATTCTTCTTCCACCTGCATCCTGCACCTTTCTTTGCCACGGCAATGATCTTTATACTCTACAGCAGCGCCATAGATTCTGCCTTTACGGAAATAAACGCCAAAATAAGAATTCCTATAGTCTCCAGCTAAGGATTCGTTCGCATATCTGGCTGAATTATAAGTAAAGTTCTTTTTCGCATTCCGTATCCTAAGTACACCTTCACGGTAGCTTAGCTTTTCCTTTTTTTTGGGATCGTACCATAGCGATGAATCTATTTTCCGCTCTTCCTTCCCCGCAGGCATCAGCTTGATTTTTCGGGCGAAGTCCTTCATATCCCGGCTTTCCGCCATCTGTTCGGCGATTTCGCGCACGCCCAAGGCATGAACACCTTTTGCGTCTGCCTGAACCAGTAGGCAGAAGGATAGGGCTAAGGCAATAAGAAAGTTTTGATTGCGCGTTTTCATGTCCATCATCCATCTTCAAATCAGAAACGACTGCTTAATGCAAGGTATATTGCAAATTTTTACTATTTGAAATATCAAATCCAAGAAAATTAAATAATTATTTGAATTTTAAGGTATTTATATAAATTAAATAAATTTTTCCGTATTGTAAATGAGTTACATAAGCCTACTTGAGCCAAAACGGCCTATGCCCGATAGGTTGGCGGCTCGGGCCTGTCCGGCGGTGAGTTCTATTTTGTCTTTGAAGCGGCTGTGCAGGTTGTCGGCGGCCAATAGCAAATCGCCCATCTGTGCGGCCTTGCCGTCCGTTTTGGTGTAGCTGCCTTCTTGGGCCAGGGTGTTGCCGTTGCCCAGGTTTTTGTTTATGTCTTTGTAATCGACATTTAAAGATAGTATGCCCGACTCTTCAAGGGTATGAAGTTCGTCCGCTTGGGAGATGCCGTCTTGGTTCAAATCCCGCCATACACGCAAGGATGAGAATGCGGCATCGGCCGCGCTGATGACTTTGTCGCCGTTGGTATCCAGCTCGGCCAAGGCGGCATAGCCGTGTTTGGCCAAAGAACCGTCTTTCAAACGCGTATTATCGCTGAAGAGTTCCCCGCCGTTGTCTATGATGCCGTTGCCGTTCAAATCGCGCACCAACAAACCGTCATCGGCGGATATCCAGCCCGTGGCGGTGCGTATGCCTTGGTTGCGGTGGTCGAATAATGCGCCCGCAAAACCTGCGGCCGCAAGGGTTTCTATACCGTCCCCGTCCAGGTCTAGGGCAAGGGGGTCGTGGATGCGGTATTTCCCATCTCGATTAAGTTTTAAGAAATCCTCAAACCATCTCCAAGCTTTTTCAGCACCTAATGATCCCCACCAAGCCCATGCGCCACCTCCAATTATGGCTCCCGCAACTAACCAACCCACGCCTCCAGTAAATAAACCAAAAGCAGCCGCGCCTGCACGTGCACCCCATTGAGCTCCATAATAGCCGCCTGCAAAAGAAGCTATTGAGAAACCAACATCGCTCCAAGGCCCTTCTCCATTCCAGGCTTTCCACGTGGCAGCTCCTACACTAATCGCCCCCATGGTCCAAGTTGCCCTGTTGGCAAATTTACCTAAATTGTTTGCTATATTTTCTGCTTTTGAAGCATTTTCCAAAGCCGTTACTGCTTGTCTTGCATATTGCTGCTTGTTATAGTTACTAGCATTTAACGTCTTTTGCAAATTACTTTGTATTTGTCTCGCAACCAATGCCTCCTTTGAATTGCCATGAAATTTACTAGCGGCCCTTCCAACTCCTTCTTTTAAAGCCTTTTGAGCCTCTTCTGCTGTGCGTTGGAATTCTCTTGCCTTAGCAGACAGACGCTCACCCTCCCTTAAAAATTTTTTTTGATCTATCTTGTGCGAACGGGTCAAATATTCTTCGTGCATTGAGTTAATCGCACCAATCGCCCTAACCACATTTTCATTAGAGAAAATAGCGGCAATGGCATTATTGAATTCATTTAGTGTAATCTTAATTTTTTCATCATTATTAGAACCAGGTTGCATGATAATACCTTTCATTAACTAAAACATTATTAAGAAACTATAATTTAGATATGTTTATAATCTCGGGATAAAAAAACGATATAATTGCATACTGGATAACAGAATCCAGACCAATAGCAGACAAAATAAGGCATCCACCCCCCTTCTTCATTAAGGATATATATTGAGAAACAAATACTGTATAAACAGAAAAAACTTAGGAGATAAAGCCATTTCATCCCCCTATTCAAGAATCTGGCCAAGATAGGTATTTTGTATTCTATAGAAAAGAAAGGCATTTCCAAGGGAAACATATCAGATAAAAACTTTTGTTTATTTTTTACTATAGATAGAACCTTGCTTCTCAAGAGAAAGCCATTAATAATACCGATGACAGCTATTAATATATAGAGAATAGTATAAGTATGAATAATCTTCATTAAACAAAAAGTAGAAACGGCAGATAAATTACATACGATAAATTGGAATATAAAATATTTACGGTCTAAACCTTGTTCAGTTGCAATTTCTTTATACTTACCTTGCAAAAAAAAATTAAAAGCATCCATTGAGACCATCCTTAATAAGAACCCAAATATAATATAGGAAAAATAGGTAAATAATATCTATTACTATATATAGATATTAGGGTAATCCAACTAATGTTAGAAAGACAGCATTTCGGTTACTTTTCTGTAAAACCAAGTGCATCTTCCCCGTTGGAAAAGTAAGGCATACGAAAAATCCACGCCCTATTATCGTACCTGCCCCAATGAAATTCCATTGCTTTTAACCATCCCAGCCTCCCGTTTGCGATTCTGCATTACCAATCGATTCCAGTTATCATAAATGTTAATCTAATTGTTATATACTCATCATATCAATTTAAATTACGAATTTTACATTATTTGAGATTTTGACATATGTCAATCACATTTAATACTGCACAAGGCGGCTTCGCGCAAGTCACGCAAACAGCCTATGCCTGATAGGTTGGCGGCTCGGGCCTGTTCGGCGGTAAGCTCAACTTTGTCTTTAAGGCGGCTTTACGGGTTGTCGACGGCCAATAGCAAATCACCTATCTGTGCGGTCGTACCGCGATGATATTGCCTCTGTCATATACGGTGGATTTCTTGATTTTTGTTACGGTTTTGGGCGATATTTGCGGCATCTGCGGCCCGCCGCCCTGTTTCGATGTAGTTCAATCCGCTATAATCGGCCTTAGTTTTCAAAAGTATCTTTGCCGGCCGCATCTGCCGTTTTGCGTATTAGAACCGGAGTACCCCCATTATGATGACGCTTTATTCAGGTATTACCTGCCCTTTCAGCCACCGTTGCCGTTTCGTCCTTTATGAAAAAGGGATGGATTTTGAAATTAAGGATGTGGATATTTTCAACAAGCCCGAAGATTTGGCGACCATGAACCCCTACAATCAGGTGCCGGTTTTGGTGGAGCGGGATTTGATTTTGCATGAGTCTAATATTATCAACGAATATATAGACGAGCGTTTCCCCCACCCGCAGCTGATGCCCGGCGACCCTGTGCAGCGCGGGCGCGGACGGTTGGTTTTGTACCGTTTGGAACGTGAGTTGTTCAGCCATGTGCAGGTGTTGGAACGGCCGGAATCGACTTCCAAAGAACAATCCAAAGCCCGCGAGGCAATAGGGCAGGGACTGACGGTATTGGCTCCGGGGTTTACCAAATCGAAATATGTGTTGGGCGATGATTTTTCTATGATTGACGTGGCACTTGCACCGTTGCTGTGGCGTTTGGATCATTATGATATCAAGTTGGGCAAGACGGCTGTCGGTTTGTTGAAATATGCCGAACGTATTTTTCAGCGTGAGGCTTTTATCGCCGCCCTGACTCCG
Organism: uncultured Neisseria sp.; assembly: GCA_963550425.1. GTDB lineage: Bacteria > Pseudomonadota > Gammaproteobacteria > Burkholderiales > Neisseriaceae > Neisseria. The sequence goes on along the minus strand of CAUVCE010000003.1, from coordinate 27,573 downwards.
GCCGAAAAGGCCATGCGCCGTTGAGGATGATTATGGAAAAGGATATCCGCCCCTATTTGTTGCGCGCCCTGTATGAGTGGTGTACCGACAATGGCTGTACGCCCTATATCCGTGTTTGGGTAAATGAGCATACCCGTGTGCCTATGCAGTATGTGGTAGAAAATGAGATTGTGTTGAATATCGGCGCGAATGCGGTACACGGTTTGACTATCGGCGACGAATGGTTGAATTTCTCCGCCCGCTTCGGCGGCGTGGCACAGGATATTTGGGTGCCGGTCGGCCATGTGCTTGGTATTTTCGCCCGCGAAAACGGCGAAGGTATGGGTTTTGAGTTGAATGTTTATGAGCCGCACGGCAACGCTGAAACGGCAGCCGGAGATTCATTATCTAAAATGGAGGATAACGGTAATGAGGCAGGTAAGAAGGTTTTGAAGTTTGTGAAGAAGCCTTAGGGGTGTTTGTAGAGGTGTTCCCGAAAACGAAAAAACAGGCTGCCTGATACTTTTCAGGCAGCCTGTCTTGTATTTAGTCTGCAAATTGTTTTTTCAGTCGTTCGCGCCGTTCCTGCGCCTCTACCGACAATGTGGCGGTCGGTCGGGCAAGCAGGCGTTTGAGGCCTATGGGTTCGCCGGTATCTTGGCAGTAGCCGTATTCGCCCGAGTCGATGGCGCGGATGGATGCTTGGATTTTGTTCAGCATTTTTCGTTCGCGGTCGCGGGTACGCAGTTCCAATGCGTATTCTTCCTCTTGTGTGGCGCGGTCGGCAGGGTCGGGGGCAGTTTCGTGCTTTTTCAGCTCGGCGGTGGTGCTGTTGGCGTTTTCAATCAGTTCGTTTTGCTGTTTGACCAATAGTTCGCGGAAAAACGCCAATTGGTCTTCATTCATGTAGTCGTCTTCCGAGCCGTCCCAGTTCAGGATGTCTTGTTCTGTCAGTTTGGCCATAATCGCTTCCTTTTGAGATGGTATTTTCCGTTTATCCGGCCGTTATATAGTGGATTAACAAAGGACGCTAAGCGAGTTGGCTCGCCGCCTTGCCCCTTTTTTGTCAATCATTATATATCCGGCAAATTTTAATCTGCCTTGAAAAAAGAGCGCATCATAGCATGTTTCAATCTTTGCGGTTGATATTTCAATATATATGGCTGCATATAATATGCAGCCATATGTGCCATCTTGCCAATCAGTCTTGATTTTATCAAAATTTCCTTATTATGGTTGAAACATCGTCCTAAACGTAAACGGCAATATTTTTAGTCAGGTGGTTTTGAATTGTTTACTGATTTCCTGCGAACGTTTGATGCAGGCTTCCACGCCGTCGGCGATGATTTTGTCTGTGCCATGTTGCCGGAAAACCTGCAAGGCGGCGGCGGTCGTGCCGCCTTTTGATGTAACTTTTTGTTCTAAAACGTGAAATTTTTCTCCGCTTTGCTCGGCCAAGGCCACTGCGCCTTTGAATGTGGCCAAACTGAGACGGTGTGCCTGTCGTTCGTCAAAACCTTGCCGGCGCGCCGCCGAAGCCAATGCCTCCATCAGGTAGAAGATGTAGGCGGAACCGCTGCCGCTGATGCCGGTCAGGCTGTGCAGTCCTTCTTCTTTGTCCAGCCATATGGTCATGCCGCAGGTTTGCATGATTTCTTCAACTTGTTTTCGGTCGTCAGCCGATATGCCTTCTGCGGCAAACAGCCCCGATACGCCCTCGCCGACGGCGCATGGTGTGTTGGGCATGCAGCGGATGATGCGCCGGTTGCCGTGCAGGTAGTTTGCCAATGTGTCTGTATCCAGCCCCGCAGCCACTGATAGGATCAGTGCGCCGTTGCCGGATACTTCGGCGCAGGCCGCCTGCATATCTTGCGGTTTGACGGCCAATACCAATGTGTCTTTGTCTGTCAGGGCAGGCAGTTTCCCTGATACGGCCACGCCGAATTTTTCCGCCAAATACCTGCGTCTTTCCTCCCCGCGGTCGGCAACGTGAATGGGAAGGCTTGGCCGGTGTTGCCGCAATCTGCCGATGATGGCCGAAGCCATGTTGCCGCCGCCGAGAAAGTATAGGGTCATTTGTCGTCCTTTTTTGTTTTGTCAGGAGGTGTAAATTTTGGTGTTGTGTTTGTCTGTGTCGGGCGGAGGTTGTACAGGTTGTTTGTATGGGTGTAGCATACGGCAGGAGGTAAGGTGTGCGCCATCCTTGCCGTCGGCCGTTTCGCCGCCTTATCCAAAATTTAAAGGAATGATGTTGTCAGATGTCCTATATTACCGCCACAGCAGGCAGAGGTTCAACCAAATAAGGAGGATTTATGAAAAAAGCGTTTTTGTTCGCCGTTATGCTGCCCGCTTTGTGGGCGTTGCAGGCTCAGGCGGAATTTGTCCCCGTTCCCGAAAAAGCCCCTGCGCCGGTTACGGTTGCCGAAGCCAAACTGGCCGGTCAAAATCAGGTGGTGGTGTTGGAAGGGTATATTACCGGCCGCGCCGGCACGCTCAACCCGGAAGAGTTTTTCTTTAAAGACAAAACCGATATGGTTAAGGTCGAAATCAATCATAATGTCTGGCGCGGGCAGAAGGTGTCGCCCGATACGCCGATCCGTATTACCGGCGAGGTCGATCATAATCCGTTTAATAAGACGGTGGAGATCGAAGTGCGTTATTTGGAGGTAATCGGGAAATAAGCCGCAAGCCGCCTGAAAAGCGTTCAGGCGGCCTTTTTGTTGCACACGCGCCGTCAATTGCGGCGGATAACGGCTTTTTTTGAAAACGGCATAGAATAAAACGCCGTTATTCTTTACAATAAACAGCTATTTCTACAAAAAATCAAAGCAGAGGCACATTATGCAAATTACCGATTTGCTGGCATTCGGCGTGAAAAACAAAGCATCCGACTTACACCTGTCGTCCGGCCTGCCGCCGATGATACGCGTACACGGCGACATTCGCCGCATCAACCTTCCGGAAATGAGTTCGGAAGAGGTTGGGCAGATGATTACGTCCGTGATGAACGACTTGCAGCGCAAAAACTATCAGCAAAATCTGGAAACCGACTTTTCCTTCGAACTGCCCAACGTGGCGCGTTTCCGCGTAAACGCATTCAACACCAACCGTGGTCCTGCCGCCGTATTCCGTACCATTCCGAGCAAAGTGCTGACATTGGAGGATTTGAAAGCGCCGCGCATCTTCCAAAAAATCTCCGAAAACCCGCGCGGGCTGGTGTTGGTAACGGGTCCTACCGGTTCGGGCAAATCGACCACGCTGGCGGCGATGATCAACTACGTCAATGAAACCCAATCGTCCCACATCCTGACCATCGAAGACCCGATTGAGTTTGTGCATGAAAGCAAAAAATGCCTGATCAACCAGCGCGAACTGCACGAACACACCCACAGCTTCGCCAACGCCCTGCGCTCCGCCCTTCGTGAAGACCCGGACGTGATTCTGGTGGGTGAGATGCGCGACCCCGAGACCATCGGCCTTGCGCTGACCGCCGCCGAAACCGGCCACTTGGTATTCGGCACGCTGCACACCACCGGCGCCGCCAAAACCGTGGACCGTATCGTCGACGTGTTCCCGGCCGGCGAAAAAGAAATGGTGCGTTCGATGCTGTCCGAATCCCTGCGCGCGGTAATTTCGCAAACCCTGCTCAAAACCCGCGACGGAAGCGGCCGCGTTGCCGCCCACGAAATCCTGATATCCACCGCCGCCGTGCGCAACCTGATCCGCGAAAACAAAATCGCCCAAATCGGTTCGGCACTGCAGACGGGGCAGGCGCACGGCATGCAGACGCTCGACCAATCCCTGCAAAACCTGGTGCGTACCGGCGTCATCACCCAAGAAACCGCCCGCGCCAAAGCCCAAAACGCCGATTACCTGTAAACTGAAATGGAGACGATATGAGCGATACAGCATCTGCAGCAGGCCTGCAAGACATACTCAGCGAAATGGTCAGCACCTATTCCGACCCTCCTCCTTTGGAACAGGAAGCGCCTGCCCGCAATCCTTCGCCCGCCGAAATCGGCCAGCACCTGCATCCCGTCCTCGACCGCATGTGCCAATATGCCGAACAGCGGGGTGCGTCGGATATTTTCATCAGTACCGGCTTTCCGCCTTCGGTAAAAATCGACGGTTCCTTGATACCGGTACCCCTGCCGGCATTGACCCACGAAGAAACCGCCGCCATTGTGGCCTCCACAATGAATCCGACGCAGAAGCATGATTTTATTAAAAATCTGGAAGTCAACTATTCCGTGCAATCGAAAGCCGATGTGCGTTACCGTGTAAATGCCTATCACGAGCAGGGACGCTGCGGTTTGGTAATGCGCCGTGTGAATACGGAAATTCCGTCAGTGGAAGATTTGGCATTGCCGCTGAAACTGAAAGAATTGGTGATGCAAAAGCGCGGCCTGCTGATTTTGGCAGGCGCAACCGGTTCGGGCAAATCCACTTCGATGGCCGCCATGCTCGACCACCGCAATAAAAACCTGGCCGGCCACATCATCACCATCGAAGACCCGATTGAGTATCTGCACGTTCCAAAACGTTCCATTATTACCCAGCGCGAGGTCGGCGTGGATACCATGAATTGGGAAGTAGCCGTGCAAAGCGCCATGCGTCAGGCACCGGACGTGGTCTGTGTGGGGGAGGTGCGCTCTATCGACAGTATGGAATATGCCTTGCAGTTGGCGCAGACCGGCCACTTGTGTATCTTTACCATTCACGCCAATACCGCCAACCAAACCATCGAACGTATCATGAACTTATATCCCGAAGAGCGGCATAAGCAGGTGCTTATCGATTTGGCCATGAATCTGGTGTCCATCATCGGCCAACGCCTGGTGGTAAAAAAAGGCGGCAAAGGCCGTACGGCGATTGTCGATTTGCTGGTCAATACGCCCGCCGTCCAAGACTTGGTGTTCAAAGGCGATCTGATGGGCATCAAAGGCTTGATGGCGCGAAGCCAAGGCGAAGGTATGCAGACTTTCGACCAACACTTGTTCGACCTTTACCGCGCCGGTACGATTGATTACGATGAAGCCATTCGCCAAGCCGACTCGGCCAACGATTTGCGTTTGCGTATCCAGTTGTTTGAAGATGGCGAAAAAACGGATCATATTTTCGACCGCGTAAACGATTTGAATTTGATTTAAATGGGAACAAGCCGAGCCGTCTGAAGTTTCAGGCGGCTTTTTCCGGCAAATTCATTAACGCATTTTCTAAAAAGCCAATATCATATAAAGACAGGCATTTTATTCTTAGGCCGTTCCTCATTTTGTCCGCCGAAATTTTTTGGTTTTCCTTTTGGTTTGAGACCATGCCCTTTGGGACGGTTGAATCAAAACTTCAACCCTTTTAAAATCATATGCGCAACCTTGATGGTTGAAACATTATATTAATATAGCATATAATTTTGAAACAACCCTGTCGAAATACATGAACCGTCTAATCCGCCTACCTTTTTTCCTAATTGTCCTTACCGTTTTGGCGGCCTGTTCCTACAGCAAAAAGCCGTCTGCCGTCATTGTTCAGCCGCAACAACAAGGAGGCGGGCTTGGTGCCGTGGTTCGTCCGGGCGGCATCCCGCGTCCGGCAGGCCGGCGCAGCCCGATAGGCCTGATTGTCAATCCGGCGGGCAGCAGTGCATCTTACAAGGCCGTAGATTACGCCGTAATCCCCCAATGGCATCAACAAAACTTCGTTAAAAGTTTGGAAGCATTTATTCAGGGGTGCGGGAAACTTCAGGTGCAGGCCGGTTGGCAGAACGTCTGCCTTCAAGCTATGCAGACCCACCGCCAAAACCAAGCCGCACAACAATTTTTCGAGCAATATTTCACACCTTGGCAGGTGAGCGAAAACGGCAAATTGGGCGGCACGGTAACCGGCTACTACGAACCCGTCCTGACCGGCGACACACACGCCACACACCGCGCACGCTTCCCGATTTACGGGATTCCTTATGATTTCGTTTCCGTGGAGCTGCCGGCCAACTTACGCAACAGCAAGGCGGTTGTCCGCATCCGCCAAACAGGTCAAAACAGCGGCAGGATCGCATCTGACGGCAATTACACCGCCAATTTGGCTGCTTTCCCGATAAGCGCGCATACCACGACGTTGAAAGGCCGCTTTGTCGGCAACGACTTCATTCCCTATCACACCCGCAACGAAATCAATGGCGGCGCACTCAACGGCAAAGCGCCGATATTGGGGTATGCAGATGATCCGGTTGAATTGTTTTTTTTACAGGTGCAGGGTTCGGGACGTTTGAAAACACCGACCGGCCAATATATCAGGTTGGGATATGCCGACAAAAACGAATACCCCTACGTTTCCATCGGGCGTTATATGGCCGACCGTGGCTATCTTACTTTGGCGCAAACCACCATGCAGGGCATCAAGGCCTATATGCAGCAGAATCCGCAGAAGTTGGCCGAGGTTTTGGGGCAGAATCCCAGTTATGTCTTTTTCCGCCGCCTCGACAACGGCAATGACGGGCCGATAGGCGCGCTGGGCACGCCCCTGATGGGTGAGTATGCCGGCGCGGTGGACAGACACCATATTACCTTGGGTGCGCCCCTGTTTGTCGCAACGACCCATCCGGAAACCCAATACGGCCTAAACCGCCTGATTATGGCGCAGGATACGGGCAGCGCCATAAAGGGGGCGGTCAGGGTGGATTATTTTTGGGGTTATGGCGATGAGGCAGGCCGTGTTGCAGGCAAAATGAGACATCCCGGTTATGTGTGGCAGTTGCTGCCCAACGGTGTCGCGCCGCAATATCGTCCGTAACTCGATTGCAAAATGCACCAAACACCTCATTTGCCAAAATTTCCTTAATGGTTGAAACCCCGCCTTTCAGGGCGGTAGAATCGGGGGTTTTGGGGGATGGGACATTATCCCTTCGAAATTAGGGCAGCACATGGGGTTACGCCTTATGTGCAGTCATGTGTGTTGAAATTTAAGGCGATACCGCTATGCAACCCGTTACTATTTATACCGGCCCGCATTGCCCTTATTGCAATATGGCCAAAGCCCTGCTCAAGCAACTGGGTGTGAACGAATTGACCGAAATAGATGCCGTGAGGGATTCGGAAGCCTTCGAAGCCATGCGTCTGGCTACCGGTACGCGCACGGTACCGCAGATATTTATCGGCGATACCCATGTCGGCGGCTTTACCGATTTGCGCGCCCTGCACAACGGCGGCCGCCTGATGGCGTTGCTGCGGGCGGGAGAGGGTAAAACAGCCTGATGCGGCTGAACTGAAACGGCATTGTTTTGCCGAAATTTCCTTTTTTCCAACCTGCCGTTTATTCGGACGGCTAATTTAAAAGCGAGAACCATAATGAGCGATCAAAACGCACAAGAAGTACAACCCGTATTCAGCATTGAAAAGCTGTATGTGAAAGATTTGTCTTTGGAAGTGCCTCATGCGCCGCGTATTTTTCTGGAACAAGGCGAACCTAATGTGGAAATGCGTGTGGCGACAGAGAGTGAAAAATTGGAAGACAATTTTTACAATGTCGGCGTTACGGTTACCGTTACCGCCAAATTGGGCGACGACCGCGTGATGTTTTTGAACGAGGTTACCCAATGCGGTATTTTCCGCTTGGAGAATATTCCCGAGGAGGATACCCAACTGCTGCTGGGTGTGGCCTGCCCGAATATTTTGTTCCCGTATGCCCGTGAGGCCGTTTCCAGCGAAATCACCCGTGCCGGCTTCCCGCCCGTGTTGTTGGCGCCGATTAATTTCGAATCCATTTACCAACAGCAGCAGCAACAAGGCAACGCCTGATTGCGCCGTTGGGTTGAAAAATCCGTCCGAATGTTTTTCGGGCGGTTTTTTTGCGATTTTAATTAAAATTGTTTGCCGATTTCAAAAAATGCCTGACTTTTGTGGCCGTAGTCGCCCATAAAGTGGTTGCTTTGGGTGCGCGACCAAACGGCGGTCAGTTTCGGAACCAGGCCGCGCCATTGCCAGTCCCGATGCCACAATGAGGCCGTGGCGGAATATTCGCGGTCTCGGCGCAGGATTTGGAAATAGTCGTAACCGTCATAGCGGCGGCGGGCGGCGCTAAGGTTTAGTGATGCGGACAGCCCGTGCCGCCATTCGTAACCCCACGCGGTGCGGATGCCGATGCGGCGGTAGGCTTCATCGGCATCGGCGGCGCGTTCCCGGCTGTAGTCCGTACCGACCAGCCAGTATTGGCGCGCCGACAGGCGGAAGAGGAGGGTGGTTGATGCGCTGACGGCACCGCCATCAAGATAGGGGCGGCCGTTGTGTTGTTTGCGGCCGTATTGCAGGGCGGAAAAAAACTGCCGGTTTGGGGAGAGGAAGGTGTCGTTTTGCAGGCGTATGCCGGTTTGGCGCGAATAAGGACGGTTGCCGTAACGGCGGTGTTCGTAAAACGGCATTGCCGCCCATTCCTGCCGTCCGCTGCGCCAGGTTACGCCCGCAGACAAACGGATGTTGAGGTCGTCGTATCGGTGGTTGTCCCAGTAGGTCTTGCCGTAAAGCAGGGCGTTTGCCTTCCAGCCGAAATGCCCCGCCAGGGATTGGGTTTTGCCTGCATAAAAATCGTAGCCGTATCCGTGGGCGCGTTGTGGCTCGGGAAGCCGCCAATTTCGCCATGTGCGGTTTTTTGGGGCGTTGTTGACGTTGCGCTCGTGCAGGTAGCGGATGCCCGTATCGAATGCCCAGGCATTTTGCCGCTTTATCCATTGTTGCCGCTCGGCCGCCATTTCGATGATGTCGGCCGGAACATCGGGACTGTTGCGGATGATGTCGAATTGTTTGTCGGCATCGGCAAGCCGCCTGTCCTGCAGCAGCGTCATGGCCAGATGGACGCGGACGGGGGTAAGGTCGGGACGTTCGGCAATGATGTCGCTGTAATGTGATACGGCCAAACCTCCCTCCCCCGCAACCCGCGCCAAAAACGCGCGGGCAAACTGTATCAGGATTTTGTCCTGTCCGCCGGTTTCTTCGTAAACCGCCAACAGTAATTTGACTTGTGCCGCATCTTCGGCATCAATCGCGGCATTGAGCGCGTCCAATAATAATGCGGGGTTTTGTTTGAGTTGCACGATGCTGACGCGGACAAGGCGGGATGTGTCGGCAGTGGGAACGGGGGATGGTTGGCTTTGTATTTGCCCGCGTGTGAGGTCGAAATCTTGTTCCGGATGTGGCGGCAATGTCGGGATTCGGCTGCCGGCCGGTGCGGCAAAGGCTGCAAAGGGTGCGAATAATAGTGGGATGAAAAGGCGCATGACGGTGTGAATGGGCTAAATGGAAAAAAGCCGTCTGAAACGGTTTTACGCAGGGTTTCAGGCGGCTTGGATTTTATAGGGCTGCGCCTTGAGTGCCGCCCTATATCATAAATAAAAACACTTCAAATACAGTTTGATATTATTGTTTTTTGCCGCCGAAGCCGACAGACTGATTATTCCTGTTGAAATAGGCCGAACCTGCGACTTCATCGGCATTTGGGCCAAAGAGGGTCAAACCGTATCGGCCTTCGCCCAAGCGGTCGGAAGAGGCGTTGCCGTCGATGCCTGTGCTGTGGTCGGGACGTGCGCGCAGGCTGCCCTCTTTTAAAGAGATATTGCCCACGCCTGGCAGGCCGGTGATAGTGCCCGAACCGGTTTTACTGCCGAAATTGATTCTATAATTCAACGTACCGTTTACATCGTCTTTGCCGGCGAAGGCCTTGCCTGAATATTGTGCAAAACCGCCGGTTGGAATCTTATTGGCCGGCGTATGATTGCCCTGAATCGTATTAATACTTAAATTTCTTGCCCTATCGGGGTTGTCCTGTCCGTTTGGATAACGGGCATAGGATGGTTGCGTGCCGACAATAACAGAATGATTTTGTTTATAAATCAGCAGGCTTCCGCCGTCCACATAACCTTGTCCGCCCGTCCGTTCATAAGTCAGCTCGGTAACCTTATCCTGTTTTTTGTGTCCGATATCCAACTTGCCGCCTGCCTGATAGGTTTTGGTTCGGTCTGCGCCTGTTTTTTCCTCGTCCGTTATCTTAATTGTAGAATTGGCATCCAGCAACAGGCTGTTGCTGTCGCCGGATTGGATGACGACTTCTTTATAATTGCCGTTGGTTTTTGGGTTTAAGGGGTCGGTGATGGCATTTGACAAACCATTGCCAGCCCCGCTGCAGGCGGTTAAAACCAGAGAGGCGGCAAGAATGCCGATAATATTTTGTTTATCCATGATAAAGACCTTTCTATGTCGTTATATCCGCTTATGACGGCAATATATTATAACGCAAATTTATCATGCAAATAGCCATAAACTATATTATAGACAACTTGTCTAAATATATTTTTGAATATAAAGATAAAATAATTGGTTATATATATTCAGCATTCCCAAGAATAAGCGGTTCGGGAAAAATCGCAACGGCGCAAATCATCGGGATGTATATAAAAATGGGCGACGCCCGCGTCCCCCCACATTATCCCTTTTTCCGGTTCGCTGTCTATTTGCAGCAATAAAACATAATCGGCCAGCGGTTTGTGCAGAAAGCGGATATCGTCCTGAACCTGGCTGGCATAACCGCCGACACGGTGGCCTTCTGCGGGAAAACAGGCCGAATAATAATCGGAAAACTCATCAAAGCCTTTATCAAAAAAATTTTCATGAGTGATGACGGGTACGCCGCTGCCCTTCAGACGGCACGCCGGATCTTCCAACGGCACATATTGCAGGCGCGGGTTAAACCGCATGGCGCAGGGCGTGCAAAAAGGCATATCGTCCTCCCCGTTTTTAATAAAATAGGCAAGCTTCCGCCAAAAGCCCTGCGGGCGGGCAGGCGCGGCTAAAAAAGGAAAATCCCTTATCAAAGCATCGGGATTGGTGCAGACATCTCGGTGGTAGATGACGCGGAAGTTGCCCTGTTTGGCGGGGTGGTCGAAATCCGCGCCCCAAAAATTACCCATCTCACTGAAACGGCTGATGAAAAACTGCAATATGCCCTGAACGGGGAAATCGGGCAGGGGAGGCATTTCGGCAAAATTGATTTGCGCCAACAGCCGCATGGGTCGGCCTTTGGGGTCGTGCGGGTAAGTGCCGTCAAGCGGCAGATACGGCAGCCCGCCGAGTTTGCTTTGCCACAGATTCAAATCTTCCGATGGGTTAAATGTAATTTCGGCACAGGCCTTGGCCGATGCGGCAATACTGTCGCGGTAGGGTGCGAATAGGGCATCTTCAATCGCAGGATCATGGCGGAACATGATTTCCTCCCAAGTAAAAAAAACGCAAAATAAACGGTCTGCCAACACTTTATCCCATTTTCCCCAAACTTCCAACAAGCTGTTAGAACAAAATGATACGGGTTTCGGGCAGTCCGTATTTTGTTTAAAATACTATTTGGGATTTTTACAACAAAAAACGACGACATGACCACCAAATCAAAGGTTGAACGCCGCGAATGGCGGGCGCAGGAAATGCTGCTGTTGCAACAAGTCATCCAAAATCTGGGCAAAGACGGCGGCGCGCACCACACCGCCCTGAAAATCATGCTGCAGCTGATGAGCGAATTTTTCGGTTTGAACCAGGGGCGCATCGTCCTGCAGCATATCGACGACGAAAACGCATCCATACGATATGCCTACGGTATGTCGCCCGAACAGGTGGCAAGGGGCGTATACGCGCCCGACGAAGGCATCACCGGCACCGTATTGAAACATGCCTATATGATTGTCGCCGATGACGTGCGCAACGACCCCCTGTTCCTCGGCCGTACCGTCCTGCGGGAAGATATGCCGCCCGAACAAACCATGTTTATCGCCCTGCCGATAGCCGCACACAACCGAACTTTCGGCGTACTCGCCTGCCTGCGCGCCCGATACAGCCCGCGCCCGCTGCATGACGACGTTTCCCTGCTGAAAATCCTCTCCACGCTGGTCGGCCAACTGCTCTACATCCACGAAAATAACGAGGCACACACGCAAAAGCTACAAAGTCAAAATAAAAAACTCAAGCAAACCCTGCAATCGCACAGCCGCCGATACGGCATAGTCGGCTCGTCCGCCCCGCTTTTGAACGCGGTCAGCGAACTCGAACGCGTGGCGCACAGCAACGCCAATGTTTTGCTGCTGGGCGAAAACGGCACGGGCAAGGAAATGTTTGCCCGCACCCTGCACACCGCCGGCTGCCGGGTCGGCCAGCCCTTTATCAAAGTCCGCTGCAACGGCGTGGACGGAGAAATCCTCAGCCGTGAGATATTTGGCGAGGGCGAGAAAGGCGGCCTGTTCGAACAGGCTGATGGCGGCACGATTTTTTTTGATGAGATTGCCGCTTTAAGTGCCGACCAGCAAAGCCGCCTGTTGCATGTCTTACAGGAAAACGCGGTACAGCGGCTGGGCTGCGGCAATGCCCGCAATATCAATGTACGCATCATCACCGCTACTGAATATGATTTGGCGGCAGAAGTGGAAGGCGGCCGCTTCGATGCCGATTTGTATTACCGCCTGTACGTCATCCCCATCCACCTGCCCACTTTGCGCGAACGCCGCAGCGATATCCCCGAATTGGCAGCCTATTTCCTGCATCAAATCAATCGGGAAACCGGTAAAAACGTCAATCTTACCGCCGAAGCGGTAGAACAGCTCCAGTATTATTCCTGGCCGGGAAATGTGTTTGAGCTGGAACGGTTCTTGATGGAATTGGTAAAACAAAGTGATGGCAATATCGCTGACGAATATCAGGTTTGGCAACTGCTCGAACAGCAATCGGCCAAACCCGTCCCATGTATCGCACCAACAACGTCCAAGCGGGTTAAGAGTGCCGGTTTTACCATTCAGGGCAATCAGGCAAGGCCGTATCTGCAGGCCGATTCTCATTCGCTGGAGAAAATCGAAGAGACGCTGGCCTATTGCCGGGGCAATAAAACACAGGCCGCGCAAATGCTCGGCTTGTCTACCCGCCAGCTTTATTACCGCTTGGAAAAATTAAAAAAGGCCGGACAGGAGGTTTGATAAAACCATAAAGTATAGTGGGTTGAAAAAACAGGACAAGGAGGCGGGACAATGCAGTACGGTAGTGTTTTTTGTTAATCCACCATTCAAGCCATAAAAATGCCGTCTGAAGTTTGGTTTTCAGACGGCATTTTCCATTATGCCTTTTAAATTTTTAATTCAACCCCAAAGTCCCCCTTAGCTTGCCCAACTCTTCGGCCAAAGTATTGATGGGTGCCTGCAGTTTCTTGCGGTCGGCCTCCGACAACTTATCGTAGCTTTCAAAGCCCTTGCCTTTTTTATATTTGGCCAAAATTTCATTGATTTTTTTGAAATTGGCATCCACAGTATCCAACAGGGCCTTGTCTTTTTCGGCGATGATGGGACGGAACAGATCTACGATTTTTTTCGAACCGTCGATATTGGCTTGGAAATCGCTCAAATCGGTGTGGCTGTAACGGTCTTCCTCGCCGGTAATCTTCGTGCCGGCGACTTCCTCAATCAGCACGGCCGCGCCGCCGACCACCTTGCTTGGCGGGAAATTCAGCGCGTCGATTTCGGCCTGCAGGGCTTTCACGTCTTTTTCCAGCTTGTCGGCGACATCCTTCACACCGTCCGTACTTTTCTCAATCCACAAAGCGTATTCTATGCGGTGGAAGCCGGTAAAGTTCGGGTCTTTGGCTTTTTCCTTGAAATCGTCCTCGCGCGCATCGATGGCGGGGTCGAGTTCGTTGAACAGTTCGGCAATCGGCTCGATACGTTCGTAATGGACGCGCACATCGGCGAACATGGCTTTGGCCTCATCGATTTTGCCCTCCTTCACGGCGGCGACGAATTTTTCGGTTTTTTCAACCAGTGCCTTGGCCTCGCCTTGGACATAAACCTTATATTCGGCCAGCGGTTGCGCCAGCTTGTTCATATCGGCTTGAGCCGCCTCGGCCTTGAAGCCGCTGTCTGTAACAATCAGCTTGCCGCGCGGGTTGGTCAGCAGGCCGCAGGTCATCTCATAAGTGCCGGGCAGCAGGGTAACGGTCATTTTGTCGGACAGGCCGGGCAAAATATTTTCGCGCTCGTCCACCACCATCACGCCTTCCAAAATTTCCCATTCCAGCTTGCGTCCGCTGTTGTTTTTGATATTGAACGTGGTTTTGCCGCTGGGTACGGTCAATTCCATCGGTTCGCAGGCGGAATCGTTTACGGCGATATTGACACTGCCGTCCGCATTTGGCGCGGCAGTGCCCGGTGTGGTGGTTTCGCCCGAAGCGGGTGCGGCGGGCTTGTCGGCCTCCGGAGGTTGGCAGGCTGCCAGACTCATGGTCAATAACACAGACAGGGTGGTACGGTTAAACTGCATAATATTTTCCTTTTTCAGGGTTTGACGGTTTTATGGGAACTGCCGTAGAGGAACCAAAACAAAACGGGGATTAAATACACAAAATAAGAAACGGCATCGCTGACGGTCGGATGGTCGGTGTAGCCGAAAAAGCCGCCGAGCAGCACGCCCAATATACTGTCGTCGTGCAAAACGGCCGACCAGTCGGACAAAACGGTTTGGCCGACATTCCAAATGCCTGCTTCATGCAGGGCTCGGAACGAGCCTGAAAACAGGCCGGCGGCGACAAAAACCAAAAACATACCCGTCCAACGAAAGAACCTGGCCAGATTCAGGCGGATACCGCCCTGATACAGCAATACGCCGATAACGACCGCCGCCGCCAAGCCGGATAGTGCGCCGAACATGGCATGATGGTCGGTACTTTGATTGAAGATGGCAATCAGCAAAAACACGCTTTCCATACCCTCGCGCAGCACGGCCAGGAAAGCCATCAGCACCAATGCCCATCCGGAACTGTCTTTATCCAAAGCGGCCTGCATCGAGTCATGGAGCTGCTGCCTCATCGAGCGGGCGGCCTTTTTCATCCACAACAACATATAGGTCAGCATACCTACCGCCACCAGGCCGATTGCACCGACAAAAAACTCCTGCTGTTTTTGCGGGGTTTCGCCGGTAATCCGGTAAATGGCGATGCCGGCAGCCAAACACAGCAGGGCTGCCGAAGCCACGCCCAGCCAAACTTTGTTCATCAAGTGCCGTTTGCCGGACTGTTTTAAAAATCCCGCCACGATACCGACTATCAGCGCGGCCTCTATGCCTTCGCGCAACATGGTTAAAAAAGCAATTAAAAAAGCAGCAGACATAATTTTGGTATGGGGTTAGTTAAATTGTGCAAATATTATCCGTCTATATTTATGAAAATGCAAACTGTTTTCATGACTGTAACAGCATTTTGCTGTCCGAAAAAGGATTTATACAGCAGTTTGGATTTGCTGTTATAGTGGCACATTATTCTGCCAAATGGACAATGATATATGTTTCAATACACGGGGCTGCACATGAGGGACAGCCCTATGCGTTGCCCTGATTTGGAATGGGCGGCACCCTCCCAAATAGATCAAAATCCTACCGCCTGAAGGGCGGGTTTCAACCATTAAGGAAATGTTATATGGATAAATCATTGTTCCAACCTTATACCTTCAATAACGGCGTATGTGTTAAAAACCGGCTGGTGGTTGCCCCGATGACGCATTTTGCCTCTACGCATGATGGCAATATCGGTATCGGCGAACGCCGTTTCCTGCATCATCGTGCCGAAGGTTTCGGTTTGTTTGTTACCGCCGCCACGCTGGTGTCGCCCGAGGGCAAGGCGTTTATCGGCCAGCCGTATGCGGTGGGCGGAGACAATTTGGACAGTTTGCTAGAAGTGGCCGAGATTCTGCATGAACAGGGCGCGAAGGCCATTTTGCAGATTCACCACGGCGGCAAGAAGGCGCGCAAAGACTTGCTGGACGGCAGGGAGGTGCTTGCGCCATCGGATGATGAGGAAAGCGGCGCGCGCGCGATGAGTGATGAGGAAATACGCCGCGTTATCGGCGATTTCGCCCGCGCCGCCGATTTGGCCATACAGGCGGGTTTTGACGGGGTGGAAATCCACGGCGCGAACGGTTATTTGCTGCAGCAGTTTTATTCGGCGCAAAGCAACCGCCGCAATGACGAATGGGGAGGCAGCCGCGAGAAGAGGATGCGCTTTCCGTTGGCGGTGATTGAGGCTGTAAACGAGGCCAAGGTTCGCCGCGCCTGCCCCGAATTTATTGTCGGCTACCGTTTTTCCCCGGAAGAAGCGGGTGAAAACGGTTTGACCATGGAAGACGCTTTTGCCTTGGTGGATGTGCTGGTCAATCAGCCTTTGCAATATTTGCATGTTTCATTGTGGGAGTTTGGTAAGAAGGCGCGGCGCGGGGCGGATACTTCGCGCACGCGTATGGATTTGCTGCATGAGCGCATCAACGGCCGGCTGCCGTTGATCGGTGTGGGCAATTTGTTGAGTGCGGCGCAAATCGAGCAGGCAATGGACAGCGGTTGGGCAGAATTTGTCGCCGTGGGCAAGGCCGTGCTGATGAATCCTGATTTGGTTTCGCTGCTGGAAAACGGCCGCGGCAGCCAAGTCGTTACCGAGTTGGATTTAAACCGCCCCGATCATTACGGTATTCCGGATTATTTGTGGCAGCTTTGTCAGTCGCGTCCTGCTTTCCTGCCTCCCGTGAAGGGGGATGGGGACTGGAAACCGGTGGATGCTTAGGTTTGCGGAAACGGGAAAAGGCCGCCCGATGTTTTTCGGGCGGCTTCGGCTTTCGTTATTTGATACAGAGGGTTTTTATCCGCCCTCCGCTTAAGGCGGTAAACAGGTAGCCGCCTTTGCCGTCTAATTCTATAAACGGGCTGCTTTCGCCGGTCTCGCCGTCATGGGCGTATTGTGTCTGCAGTTTTTCGCCATCGCTATTGTGTATGGTAAAGCGGGCGGTGCCTTGTGCGTTGAGCAGCGCCCCCGCTTCGCCGTCAAAGGCGAAGCGGTCGCCTTTTTTTACTTTTATGTTGCGTATGCAGCCGTCTTGATCAAGTTTTAAGGGTTTGACGGTTTGGGCGTTCGCGGCCGACGAAAGGGCTAGTGCGGCAAATGATGCGATGACAAGTTGTTTTTTCATTAGGATTTCCTTGATGACCGTTGGGATATTCGGGACGGGGCGTTACCCGCGCCGCCATGTGGTGTTGCCGCCTTTGTCTTCCAGTATGATTTTGTGTTCGTTCAGAAGGTCGCGGATGCGGTCGGACTCTGCCCAGTTTTTATCCGCGCGCGCCTGTTTGCGCCGTGCGATTAAATCTTCGATTTCTTCGTTGGAGAGGCCGTCTGAAACCGCGCCGCCTTGCAGAAACTCAATCGGATCGCGTTGCAACAGGCCGATGATACCGCCCAAAGCTTTCAGGCAGCCGGCAAGGTGTGCATCATTGGTTTTGTTCACTTCGCCTGCCAGTTCGAACAGTACGGCAACGGCTTCGACCGTACCGAAATCGTCGTTCATGGCGGCGTAGAAGCGGCGGGTGTAGCCGTTGGCGTTTTCGGATAATTTGAACGCGGCCGCTGGGGTGTTTTTCAACGTAGTGTACAGACGGGTCAGCGCGCCTTTTGCGTCGTCTAAATGCGCGTCGGAGTAGTTCAGCGGGCTGCGGTAGTGGGCGCGCAGGATGAAGAAGCGCACGACTTCGGGGTCGTATTGTTTCAACACTTCGCGGATGGTGAAGAAGTTGCCCAGCGATTTGGACATTTTTTCGCCGTCCACGCGGATAAAGCCGTTGTGCAGCCAGTATTTGACGTGGCTGGCGATGTTTTGACCGTGGTGGGTTTGCGCGTGGTTATGGCCGCAGGTATGACCGCTGGTACCGACACTTTGGGCGATTTCGTTTTCGTGGTGCGGGAATTGCAAATCCGCACCGCCGCCGTGAATGTCGAAAGTATCGCCGAACAGGTTTTCACTCATGGCAGAACATTCGATATGCCAACCCGGACGACCATTGCCCCACGGGCTTTCCCATGCAGGTTCGCCTGCTTTGGCCGCTTTCCACAACACAAAATCAAGCGGATCGCGTTTGAAACCGTCCACTTCCACACGCTCGCCTGCACGCAGGTCGTCCAGCGATTTGCCCGATAATTGGCCGTAAGCCGAAAACTCGCGCACGGCGTAGTAAACGTCGCCGTTTACGGCAGGATATGCCTTGCCGTTTTGAATCAGGGTTTCAATCATGGCAATCATTTGCGGAATGTTTTCCGTCGCTTTCGGCTCAATATCCGGACGCAACACACCCAAAGCATCGGCATCTTCGTGCATAGCCTGAATGAAACGCGCGGTCAGTTCGCCGATGGTCTCGCCGTTTTCAGCCGCACGGGCGATGATTTTGTCGTCGATGTCGGTGATGTTGCGCACATAAGTGAGCGGATAGCCGCATTCGCGCAGCCAACGGGCAATCATGTCGAATACAACCATCACGCGGGCATGGCCTAAGTGGCAATAGTCGTAAACGGTCATGCCGCAAACGTACATACGCACGTTTTTAGGGGCGATGGGGGCGAAGGGTTCTTTTTGACGGGTCAGGGTGTTGTAGATGGTGGTCATATTAATCAAGTAAGTTTAGAAATTAGTAACAGTAATGTCATATCCGCGATTTTTGATAAAATCTAAAAATTCATTGGCTTCATTAACGGCAGGAAATTCACGCATGATTTCAGTTTTAATATTTTCCAACAACGCTTCTGAAATTGGATATCGGCCTCTCAATGCTTTTTCGTACCAACGTATCAAATCATCCTCAGTTACGATGTTTTGAATTCGGCTTTTCCAGCCTATCTGTGTCAGTAATGAAACAATGACTGATTGTTCTGCCTTTTTGCAGACAATGACAATTTTGTCTGCGCTGATGGAGGATGCAATATCTTCAGCCAACTCTTCGTCTAAAGAGAGATGCTTGACTTGTATAGCCAATCCGAAGTTAGACCACATATCTAACCCTCTATTGGCAGCATTGGTTACGCCTACACGGTGGATTTTTGCAGGAAGTTTTAAATGCCCATTTTTGGGCATAGGGATGATTTTTTCGGCAAAATCTTGATATTCCTCCCATAAAAACAGGTTTTCCTTAGGAAAATCTATTGAAACCGTTATACCTAATTCTGAAACCAATGCATCAAATAATGCATAAACAACGATTTCATATATCTTGTCTATACTTCTTTTCAATCCTGGCTCAAGCCAAAATAAATTTAGAAATTCAGACAGTTGGAAGGAGTATCTGTCTGTATTGCCAACATAAGCCAATGCCTCACTCATTTGAGAAAAGCGGTTAAAAAACTGTTTATAAATATATGATTCCACACCACCATCCAACTGTCGATTTAAGATTCCCAAAACCGCTAGTTTTTCAGGCGGCATTGCATTTTTTTCAAACAGATTATCTTGGAATTTTGCCGATGAAGTAGAAATCCGTCCTAAAAACTGACGGCAGATTTCGTCTCTCCAACGTTTAGATTGGTTGCGGTAAGTATCCAAATTTAGGAAATCCAACTGCTTGATACAACGGTCATGATATAAAATTTCTGCAATTTGAATGGGTTTATAAAGGTGGACACGGGATTTTTTGATAATACTGTCCAATGCTTCTTTGGCTTGTTGTTCTTCGAGTGTCATACTGCCTCCAATAAATTCAATTGTCCTTTTTGTTCAACCTTGCCAGAAAGAGAAGCGAGCATATTTTCTGCGATGGCTTCTATTACGGGGACAGATACAGAATTTCCGGCTGCTTTCCTGACTTGAGAGTAGGGGATATTAATTTCAAAATCATCGGGAAAACCTTGTAATCTTAACATTTCCCTTCCTGTTAATCTTCTTACTCCGTTTACCACTAAATAATTGTAACTTCCCCCAGCCCTTAAGGCACAGGAATATGGAAGTGCAGAAACATTTCCACCAATATTTTCATGCCAAATTGATGGAGTAGGAGGGGCTTTTTTTAAAGCTGCCAAACGTTTTTGTTTCAAGACATCTGATAAAAAATAGCTTGGTTCGACATCTTGATCATTTTCCAGCAGCTCACTCAATGATCGATATTTGTTTATGGGTTCGGGGAAGTAAAAAGGGATGTCGTCTGAAAAACCCACAATATAAATTCTTTCGCGTTTTTGCGGCAATCCGAAATCCAAAGTATTTAAAACTTTAAAATAAACCGTATAACCAAGCTGTTTCAGGGTTTCTAAAATAATACAGAAAGTTCTGCCTGAATCGTGCGTAGTCAGCCGCTTAACGTTTTCCAGGAGAAAAGCCTTTGGCTGTTTGGTTTTCAGGATTTCAGCAATATTGAAAAACAAAGTTCCTCGCGTATCTTCAAATCCTAATCCCTTACCTGCGATACTGAAAGGCTGACATGGAAATCCCGCAAGCAGAATATCATGGTCGGGAATATCTGAAGGATCAATGTCGTTAATGTCGCCAAAAGGTTTTTCTCCGAAGTTTGCTTCATACATTTTTTGGGCATATCTGTCCCATTCCGATGAGAATACATTGGTGCAACCATATTTTTCAAAGCCTAAGCGTATTCCGCCAATACCTGAAAATAAATCTATTGTTTTGTACATAAGTATTTGTTGTTTGAAAATGCGGGGGTATTGAAATATTTTGGAAATAAACCGTATCAAAAGGATCAGGCGGAAGCAGCACCATCCTGAATGATGCCCGCTGCAAACGAGGCTGACGGTTCATTTTATACGGACGGTTTCAAGCCGACAGTACAAATATGGCCGGCCGTTTATTTAGATCCGGCAAGGCGGGCATTTTGCGCCATTTTGCTATATTTTGACTGATAATGCTTTGAGTGGGCAGTGTCAGATCGCAGGCGGCGCACAGGCGGGTTTCGGGATGCAATACGTCGATTGAGTCTGCCAGTATGGCGTTGTTGCGATAGGGCGTTTCGATGAATAAAGCGGTTTCATGCATATTGCGGGCGCGTTGTTCCAAGGTTTTCAGTGCGTGCAGACGTTTGTTTTTTTCTGCTGGCAGATAACCTTTGAAGGCAAAATTTTGGCCGTTGGCCCCCGAGGCCATCAGGGCCAGCATAATGCTGGATGGGCCGACCAAAGGCCGTACTTCGAAGCCCCTGAGGTGTGCCAGCGCCACCAAATCGGCGCCGGGGTCTGCAACGGCGGGACAGCCGGCTTCGCTGAGCAACCCCATGCTGCGGCCTTCGGACAATGGCTGCAGCATTTCCGGCAGGCTTTTCGGAGAGGTATGTTCGTTTAGGGTTTGCAGGTTCAGTTCGCGCATCGGCGTGGAGATGCCGAGATGTTTCAGGTGGGCGCGGGCGGTTTTTTCCGCCTCGACCACAAAATCGGTCAGGTTCGTAATCTGCGCCCGTTCGTGCGGCAACAGGCAGGGGGTGTCGGGTGTGCCCAGCGGGGTGGGGATAAGGTAGAGGACGGGTTTCATAAAGTCTTCCTTTTCGGTTGAACCCCCGCTTTGCGGCGGGCGGGGGCGGATTGCGGCGGGGACGTCGGTTCCTATAAGACAGGCAGTCCTTCCTGTTGCAGGAAATCCACCAGTTTGAAAACAGGCAGGCCGATTAGGGCGTTGGGGTCGCTGCCTTCTACTTTTTCCAACAATGCCGCGCCCAATCCCTCGCTTTTTGCCGCACCGGCACAATAAACAGCATCGGGTTCGCGTTTGAGGTAGCTTTCGATTTGATTCCGGGTCAGCCGGCGCATGGTAACGATGGTTTTGTCCACATGGGTATGCAGTCGCCCCGATGACGCGTGAAGCAGGCATACCGCACTGTAAAATTCAATACGGCAGCCGCTCAATTCGGCCAGCATTTGCCGTGCGTTTGCCATGTTCATCGGTTTGCCCAACTGCCTGCCGCCGCACCAGGCCACTTGGTCCGCACCGATAATCAGGGAGGCCGGAAACCGGCCGGACAGCGAACGCGCCTTGCCGACGGCCAAACGCAGGGCGGTATCGGCGGCATGTTCGCCGTTTGACGGGGTCTCGTCAAAGTCGGGTGCCGCCGTTTGGAAGGCAATGCCCAGTTTTTGCAATTGCTGTTGGCGGAAGATGGAGCTCGAACCCAAAACGAGGGTTGGGGTAATGTGCATTTTTTCTAAAAATATTGACGTTAAACGGTTGAAATTATATCATGCCCAGTTTATGTTAAAGCCTGATTTGATTAACCCGCAAACTTTTGCCGCCGAAAAACAGATATTGCAGGGTACATTGCCGCTGGATGAGTTGGATGAGCGTGTATGGTCGCACGAATACTTGGCCGATAAGGAAGCTGTCGTCCATATCGTGCTTCGGGGCGGCGAGGATCGCCGGCAGCGTTTGTTTTTGGATTTGAAGATCCAATGCAGTTTGGCACTGGTCTGCCAGCGCTGTATGTGCCCCATGCCGTCTGAAATTAACGAAAACGCACATATCGTGTTATTTGCCGATGAGGCCAAATTGGATGAGGCCATGTTGGCCGATGACGAATTGGAAGGCATGGTGCTGACAAAAGGGCTGGATGTGAAAACCTTGGTGGAAGACCAAATTTTGATGGCGATGCCTTATGCGCCCCGCCATGAGAACTGTATAGGCGAAGTTGTCGAAGCGGTTAATCAGGACAAACCCAATCCGTTTGCCGTGTTGGCCGGGTTGAAAGGCAAAAAATGATTATCTTTATTTCAGGAGCTTGAAATGGCTGTTCAACAAAATAAAAAATCCCCGTCAAAACGCGGTATGCACCGCTCACACGATGCGCTGACCGCGCCGGCCTTGTCTGTCGACAGTGCCACCGGCGAAGTGCACCGCCCCCACCACATTTCCCCAAACGGCATGTATCGCGGCCGCAAGGTTTTGAAGGCCAAAGGCGAATAAGCCTAAGGCGGATAGAAAACGGAAATCCGTCATTTGCGGGTTTCCGTTTTTGCTTCCAATTATCTCCTTTTGCGGATAAACGGTTATGGTCAAGAAAGTCTGGTACGGTTACGATGATATTCATCGTGTGTTGAAGCGGTTGGCCGCCAAAATTCAGGCAGGCGGCGTGAAATATGACGCTATGGTTGCCATAGGGGGCGGCGGTTTTATTCCGGCGCGGATTTTGCGCCGCTTCCTGAATATTCCGATTTATGCGGTAAGCACTTCGTATTATGAAAGCGAATCGGAAAGCAAGACTAAAAACGGAATCGTCAAGGTTCAGTGGCTTGAACCCATACCTGATGTTTTGCGAGGCAAAAATGTCTTGGTGGTGGACGAAGTGGACGATTCCCGTATTACGCTGGAATTTGTGCTGAAGGAATTGCGAAAGGAAAATTTTGCCGAAATCGGCGTGGCCGTACTTCATGAGAAAATCAAGCCGAAAACGGGCAGCCTGCCGCAGGGCATTCATTATTTCAGCGGAATCACCGTAGAAGACTGGTGGATCAATTATCCTTGGGATGCCGATGATATTGAGGCGCATAATGTCCTGGCTGCCGCGGGTGTTCGGGAAGTTTGATTGGTTTTGGCGGGCAAAATGCCTGCTGCATCCGAAAAAGTAGGAACGGAAAAATGATTACATTGGCGGTTGATGCCATGGGGGGCGATTCGGGACTGGAAGTCAGTATTCCCGGGTCGGTGGCTTTTTTGCAGAAACAAAGTAAGGCGCGCCTGATGATGGTCGGCAGGGAGCCGGAAATCCGTCAGGCGCTGGCAGCCGTACGCGCGCCTATGGACAGGATAGAAATCGTCCATGCGGAACAGGTGGTGGAAATGGACGAGCAGCCGCAATCGGCATTGAAGAATAAGAAGGATTCTTCTATGCGCGTGGCTGTCAATCAGGTAAAAGAAGGTAAGGCGCAGGCCGCCGTGTCCGCAGGCAATACCGGCGCGCTAATGGCGACGGCGCGTTTTGTGTTGAAAACCATCCCGGGCATAGACCGTCCTGCGATTGCCAAGTTTCTGCCAGGACGGAACGGGCATATGACGTTGATGTTGGATTTGGGGGCAAATGTTGATTGCCCACCCGAACAATTGGTGCAGTTTGCCGTTGTCGGCAGTGAGTTGGTACAGGCTTTGCGTCCGTCAGACGGCCTGCCCCGGGTCGGCTTGTTGAATGTCGGCACGGAAGATATCAAGGGCACGGATACCGTCAAGGAAGCATTCAGGTTGCTGCAGTCTAGCAGTTTGAATTTTATCGGCAATGTGGAGGGCGACGGTATTTTCAACAATGAAGCCGAGGTGGTGGTGGCGGATGGTTTTGTCGGCAATATTATGTTGAAGACGATTGAGGGCGCGGTCAGGTTTGTCGGCGCAATCATTAAGGATGAATTTCAGGCCAACCTGCTGGCCAAACTGGGAGGTTTGGCCGCCGCACCGGCTTTGAAGGGCTTGAAAAACCGTCTCGACCCGCGAAAGTTTAACGGCGCGATTTTCCTAGGTTTGCGCGGCGTGGTGGTAAAAAGCCACGGCGGAACGGATGCCTTGGGATTCGCTTATGCGTTGGAGGAGGCGTTTCATGAGGCTCAGGCAGACAGCCTTGCCCGTATAGAACAGGGTGTTGCCGCACAGCTGGCCGTGTTGGCGGCGCAAAAAGAAAAGGCGGATTCGGCTGATGTGGCAAAAACCGCCTGATCAAAATTTCCTTAATGGTCGAAATCCCGCCCTTTTAGGCGGCAGTGTAGGATTTTTTTGGGATAGTGCGTTGCCCATCCAGATCAGGGCGACACACAGGGCTATACCTTATATGCAGCCCTGTGTGTTGAAATATTTTTGCCGTTGAAAGGGAAAAGCCGCCTGAAAATATTTTCCGGACGGCTTTTTTATTTTCCGCTTATTCGTTAATCAGGACAACTTTCATAGCCTGATTTTCGGAAGCGTGTTTGAATACATCGTATGCTTTCACAAGCTCGGGGAGTTTGAAGTGGTGGGTCAGCATTTTGGTGTAGTCTACGGAGCTGGTGGATACGGCTTTCAACAGCATTTCGGTGGTATTGCTGTTTACCAGGCCGGTGGTGATGGACAGGTTTTTAATCCACAATTTTTCCAGTTGGAAATTGACGGATTTGCCATGTACGCCCACAACGGCGATATGTCCGCCTGCTTTGGCAACGTCTTGGCACATATCCCAAGTGGCGGGAATGCCGACAGCCTCGATAGCGCAGTCTACGCCGTCATCGCCCACGATGGCGAAGACCTGCTCGGCCACGCTGCCCGAAGCGGGATTGACGACATGTGTCGCACCCAATTCCCTGGCCAGTTTCAAGCGGTTTTCGTCCATATCGCAAACGATGATGGTTGCCGGGCTGTAAAGTTGTGCGGTCAATAGGGCGGACATGCCGACCGGCCCTGCGCCTGCGATAAATACGGTATCGCCCGGCTTGACATCGCCGCTTTGCACGCCGATTTCATGCGCCGTGGGCAGGATGTCGGACAAAAGCAGGGCGATTTCGTCGTTCACGCCATCGGGCAGGGGAATCAGGCTGTTGTCGGCGTAGGGGGTTCGGACAAACTCGGCCTGTGTGCCGTCTATCATATAGCCCATAATCCAACCGCCGTTGCGGCAGTGGGAATAGAGTTGTTTTTTACAGTAATCGCAGGTGCAGCATTTGCTGACGCAGGAAATAATTACTTTGTCGCCGACTTTGATGTTTTTGACTGCAGAACCGACTTCTTCGACAATCCCCACACCCTCATGCCCCAAGATGCGCCCATCGGCCACTTCGGGATTTTTGCCTTTCCAAATGCCCAAGTCTGTACCGCAGATGGTGGTTTTGACGATTTTGACGACTGCATCGGTGGGGTCGATGATTTGGGGTTTGGGTTTGTCTTCCAAACGGATATCGTTGGCACCGTGGTAAACCATTGCCTTCATGATGTTTCCTTTCGTAAGGAGTTGGGAGAAAACGGTGATTTGCCTGTGATGTGGTTTGTTTTCGTCTGGCTGTGGCGGTTTTTGGTAGGAATATCCTTTTGTTTTGGGATTTCCTTTTTTGATTTTTAGTGTGTCCAAACATAGCCCCATAAATATTGGTTGTCAAATTTATTTTATTTTTCAAAATGTTATATTATAACAATTTAATAGAAATCATATGTATGATGATGTCCCGAATGATTTCTTTGACGCCGTATCGGAAAGGGTAGAATCCGTGCTTTTTAATAGTAAATGATGTGGCCGTGCCCGACGGTGCGGCCGTGTTTTTTGAACAGGCGTTTTTTATGTCTCAAGTTTCTTTTTCCGTCCGGCTGACAGAGTGGCAGAAGCGTTGCGGCCGTCATGACCTGCCTTGGCAGACGCGCGACCCTTATCGGGTTTGGCTTTCCGAAATTATGTTGCAGCAGACGCAGGTGGCTACGGTAATGGAATATTATCCGCGCTTCGTGGCCGCGTTTCCCACTGTTTGGGATTTGGCCGCCGCGCCGCAAGACAGGGTTTTGGCTTTGTGGCAGGGTTTGGGCTATTACAGCCGAGCCCGAAACCTGCACAAGGCAGCCAAGCAGGTGGTGGGGGAGTTTGGCGGCCGTTTCCCCGATACGCGCAGGCAGTTGGAAGGGTTGTGCGGCGTGGGGCGCAGTACGGCGGCCGCTGTGGCGGCTTTTGCCTTTTTGCGGCGCGAGGCGATTTTGGACGGGAATGTGAAACGTGTGTTGTGCCGCGTGTTCGCCCGGGACGGCGATTTGGCCGATAAGGGGTTTGAACGGGAGCTGTGGACGTTGGCCGAAAGCCTGTTGCCCGATAATGATGACGATATGCCTGTTTACACGCAGGGATTGATGGATTTGGGCGCAACGGTGTGCAAACGCACCAAGCCGCTTTGTATGCAATGTCCGATGGAGGATGTTTGTGAGGCAAAAAAGCAAAACCGAATTGCCGAACTGCCGCGCAAAAAGGCTGCCTCCGGGGTAAGGGCTTTGCCGTTGTTCTGGCTGGTGTTGCGCGATGATAACGGGGCGGTGTGGCTGGAAAAGCGTCCGCAGGGCGGGATTTGGGGCGGGCTGTATTGTGTGCCGTGTTTTGATTCTTTGGCAGGTTTGTATGAGGCTGCGGCGGCTTTCGGTTTGGATTCGGACGGTTTGGACGGGCAGGCGGCTATCTCTCACCGGCTGACGCACCGCTTGCTGCTGATTTCGCCTTTTTCCGCCCGTGTCGGCAGGCCGGCTGAAAATTGTCCGGGGGGGTTGTGGGTCGCGCCGCGGGATATTCCCGATTACGGCCTGCCCAAGCCTTTGGCCGTTTTGTTGGCGCAAAGGCAGCAGGCGTTGTTTTGAATGTGGCCGGTCGTTAGGAATAGTCGAATGTGAACAGCACGGTGCGGCTGACGGGTTCGTACATCAGGATGACGGCATGAGTGCCGCCGCAGTAGTTGTTGTAGCCGGCGATGCGGGGAAGGGGCTGCGTATGAAGAAGCTTTCGTTGCCTAGAAATTGGTAACGGTTGTCTCCGGTCAGGTGGAAGGCAAACCAATTGGGCGCAGTAAATTCGTTAGTGCCTTCTCGGTAAAATGCAAATACGGGCTGCTTTCCGATGGCCGTCGGTTTTCAGGCGGCTTGGAAACTGTATTTCGCCGTTTTCAGCTATAATTTCGAAATTTTCAATTAACTTTTCATATATTCCCAAACCATGTTAGACAAATACAACCCCGCCGAAATCGAATCCAAACACTATCAAAACTGGGAAACTCAAGGTTATTTCCAGCCCGATATGGATTTGACCAAACCGTCTTTTTCCATCCAACTGCCGC
>CAUVCE010000002.1:0-36651 GCA_963550425.1 uncultured Neisseria sp. | reverse complement strand
CCGCCTTCCTTTAGGGCAGTGGAATCAGGGTTTATTTGGGAGGGGCAACTCCTTCCAAGTCAGGGCAATACATTGAGAGCTGTTTTCTATGTATTATGTATTGCCCTGTGTGTTGAAAAATTCTTAGGCCGACTGTTTGATTTTGGCCAGTGCTTGTGCGAAGGTTTGGAAGGTTCGGTCGGCGTTTTGCAGTTTGTCCAAGCCAAATAATCCGATGCGGAAAGAACGGAAATCGCTTCGTTCGCCAATTTGGAGGGGAACGCCGGATGCGATTTGCAGGCCTTGGGCGGCAAAGGCTTTGCCGCTTTGTATGTCGGGGTCGTCGGTATGGGCAACGATGACGCTCGGGGCTTCAAAACCCGTTGCCGCCACGCTGGGGAAGCCTTGTTCGGCCAGCAGGCGGCGGATTCTTTTGCCTAATTCGATTTGTTGTTCGTGTAATTTTTCAAATCCCACCGCTTCGGCTTCTTTGATAACGTCATGCAGGCGCATCAGTGCATCGGTAGGCATGGTCGCATGGTAGGCATGGCCGCCGTTTTCAAAGGCCTGCATGATTTGCAGCCATTTTTTCAGGTCTAGGGAAAAGCTGTCGGATTGGGCCTTTTGTGCGCGGTCGAAGGCGGTTTGGTTAAGCATAATCAGGCCGCAACAGGGCGAACCGCTCCAGCCTTTTTGCGGGGCGGAGATTAGGATGTCTATGCCGAGACGCTTCATGTTTGGCCAGATGCAGCCGGATGCGATGCTGTCTATGGCCAATAAGCCGCCAACGGCATGAACCGCCTCGGCCAGCCGTGCTATGTAGCCGTCGGGCAGTATGATGCCCGATGCGGTTTCAACATGCGGCGCAAACACGATATCGGGGCGGTAGGCGGCAATTTCGGTGCAGACTTGTTCTATCTGCGCCGGTGAAACGGTGCCTTGGAATCGGTCTTCCTGTGCGGCCGTGATGACTTTGGCATCAGCGGCAATGTTGCCCTGTTCGAGTATCTGCGTCCAACGGTAACTGAAAAATCCGTTACGCAATATCAGGCATTTTTTGCCGCGTGCGAATTGGCGGGCAACAGCTTCCATTCCTGCGCTGCCTGTCCCCGGAACAACGGCGGCGTGGTCCGCATGATAGGTTTTTTTTAGGACGGATGAGATTTCGCGCAAAGCCGCCTGAAATTTTTGCGACATGTGGTTTAAGGCACGGTCGGTGTAGACTACGGAGTATTCCAGCAGGCCTTGCGGATCGACTTCCGGACGTGGGAGGGTGTTGTTGCCCATGATGTTCTTCCTTTGTAAGGGTGGATTGACAAAAACCAGGACAAGGCGGCTTGCGCTTTATTTTTCCTGAGTTTGCGAAGATAAGGCCAACAAGGCTTCGCGGCTTCGTTTTAAAAAACCTTCCTTATCTTCCCCATCCTGTATTTTCAGCGGCGAACCGATGTGGACATTACACAACAAGGGGACGGGAAGGATGGTTCCTTTGGGCAGCACGCGGTTGATATTCTCTATCCAAAGCGGGACAAATTCGGTGTCGGGTTTGCTTTTGGCCAAGTGGTAAATACCGCTTTTGAAAGGCAGGAGGACAGTGTTGTCGTCGGTATTCCGCGTTCCTTCGGGAAAGATAATCAGCGAGCTGCCATCATCCAGCGCCTGTTTCATTTGTTCGGTAATGGCTTGGGGACGGTCGCTGTGGCGGGGGATAAGCAGGGCATTGAAAACATTTTTAATGATGAAGCGCTTGACAGGATTGGTCAGCCAGTAGTCCGAACCGGCCACGGGGCGGGTATGGATGCGCCAACGTCGGGGCAGGGATATCCAAACCAATAAAAAATCGCCGTGGCTGCCGTGGTTGGCATAATAAACCTTCTGTTGCGGCCGGAAAGCCAATTCGCGGGTGCTTTTGGGCCTGACACCGGTTATAAAGGAGATAGAAAGGCAGAGTATCTGATCGGTAAGCCAAGCAGGGATTTTCTTAATAAATTCCATATTTCTCCATCTTTGACTGAATATGGCGGTTAAGCGGTTTTGCAAAAAACAGCGGCAAAAAAACCGTCCGTATGGTGTGCGGCGGTATTGAGCTGCAGGTATTTGCCGGTATCCAACGGGATTTTCAGCCCGCTTAAAATTTCCGAGGCATCAAGCAGGCCAAATTCGGGATGACGGGCTAGAAACTGTTCGACCTGTTCCTGATTCTCCTGCGGCAGGATGCTGCAGGTGGCATAAACCAGCCTGCCTTGCGGTTTGACCAATCGGGCGGCGGCATCAAGAATATCTTGCTGTTGCCGGCACAATTGGGCAAGGGTGTCGGGGGATTGCCGGTATTTGAGGTCGGGATTGCGCCGCAATGTCCCCAAACCGGAACATGGCGCATCAACCAACACGCGGTCGGCTTTGTTTTTCAGGCGGCTTATACGGGGGTCGGTTTCGCTTCCTATGCGTTCGGGATGAATGTTGGTCAGGCCGGCGCGTATCATGCGGGGTTTGAGGTTGGCCAGGCGTTTTTCAGCCGTATCAAAGGCATAGATACGGCCCTTATTGGCCATCATCGCACCGGTTGCCAATGTTTTTCCTCCTGCACCCGCACAGAAATCGACAATGATTTCGCCGCGCTTCGCCCCCAGTAGGAGGGCGGTCAGTTGGCTGCCTTCGTCTTGGACTTCCAGCGTACCGTTTAAGAACAGCGGGTGTTTGGATAGGGCGGGTTTGCCATTCAAACGTATTCCCCATGGCGAAAAGGGCGTTGCCTGCACGTCTAATCCCTCATCGGCCAGCACGGCGAGGATTTTGTCGCGTTTGCCGTTTAGGATATTGACGCGCAAATCCAAAGGGGCGGGTTTGGCGGTGTGGCGGCCGAAGCGGATGATTTGTTCATCCGTCCAATGGGCGCGTAAGGTATCGGTAAGCCATTGCGGCAGTTCGGCAGCGGTATTCAAGCCGTCTGAAAACCCGGTTTTGCAGGCTTTTAAATTGGCCAAATATTCTTTTTCCTCGCCATTAATAATATTGTCTAACTGACTGATATTAAAGCCCCTGCCCAAAACCAAGGCGGCTAATGTGGCTTTACGCGCCTGCGCATGGGGGCGGTGCAGGGCGGCGGCGATTTTCTGATAATGGCGGACGGCGGCAAAGGCCGTCTCCGCGATTTCGGCGCGGTCTTGGCGGCCGAGTTTGGGGTGGCGGCGGAAATACGCGGATGTTGCGGCGTCGGCCGCCTGTTTGAAGGTTAAAAGTTCGGCCAACAAATTGGCGGTGTGTTCGAGCTGGATGGGGGACATGGTTTGGTTGGACGGTCGTATCGGATGATTTGGAAAATGGTGTGCCGTTGATAATCGTGTAGTGGATTAAATCCAAACCGAAATAACAGGGTTTTATTTTCCCGTATTGCCTGAGGCTTTGAAAACCCGTCCGATCCAGAACCAATCCACCATAAATATCCGCAAACCCTAAGCCCAGTTTTTCTTTTTGGAGGTTTTGCCGATTCCGGGATTAAAACTGTTTGTGGGATCGAGCTTGCGGTAGAAACGTTTGAGTTCGGGTTTTGCCTCATAAAGGTGGCCGACATTGTGTTCGGCAGGATATTGCGCACCTCGTTGGTCCAGCAAGCCAAGCATTTGATGTTCCAAAGCCATGCAGTCGTTTCCTTTGCGGACGATATAATCCTGATGGAAAACATGGCACATGAAATGGCCGTAATAGAGTTTATGGCTGATTTTTTGGTCGATTTCAGACGGCAGGCGTTCGAACCAATCTCGGTCGTCGCGGCGCAGGGCGATATCGAGCGCGACAATATCTTCCACCTCGCTGCCGTGTACCGCGCGGTAGCGGACGGCCGCCGATGCGACGGCAAAGCGGTGCAGCATGGCGGCTTGAGCCTCCTGCGGATTGCATTCGAAAAACGCACCGGTTTTGCCATTGAAATAATTTTGCAGGAAATTGCGGGCTTCCTCCACGCCGCCGCCGCCCATCTTCAAAATGAGGTGGTGTTCGTAGTCGTTGCGGTAGTCGCGCATTTTTCGGGGCAGGTGATCGGGCAGGAATCTGCTGAAAAACTGCATGGCGCGGTCGGCAAAGTTTTTCGGCAAAAAGCCGGCCTTCTTACTCAAACGGTCTACTTTTGCCTTTAATTCAAAAAGTTTCGGCAGTTGGTGTGTGCCGAGTTTCTTGATGATGTAAAAGGTGTCTTTGCCATAGGTATCGGCGATGTCAAAGGCATCGCGGTGGATATATTCGCCCGATATGGGCAGGTTTTCGAATTCGGCCAGCGCGGTACGGCGGATATCGGTCAGTTCGTCCGTACTGTTTGTGCCGATATAGAAAACGGCGGTTTCGGGTTCTTTAGGGAAGGTATCGACACGCACGGCGAAAACCATCAGTTTGCCTGCAC
The DNA here is from genome assembly GCA_963550425.1 of uncultured Neisseria sp. Taxonomy (GTDB): domain Bacteria; phylum Pseudomonadota; class Gammaproteobacteria; order Burkholderiales; family Neisseriaceae; genus Neisseria. The sequence continues at coordinate 32,279 of CAUVCE010000002.1, read as the reverse complement.
AGCCGGAAGCCTCGTAATGGCGGGCGGGGTCGGCATTGAAGCGGGCGGCGGTAGGCTCGTCCACTCGGCGGACGTGGTTGCAATATTCATGGTCGTGGCCTTTGCCCGCATTTCGGTCGATGTCTTTGCGCTGGTAATGCCAACCGTGCAGATTGGTTAGGATTTCCTCGGGCGTTTCGCCCAAATCTATGCCCAAATGATTGACAAGCCTGAGTTCGCCTTTTGAATCGAGTTGGGCAAACAAAGACATTTCGGTGTAGGCGGGGCCGCGTTGGACAAGCGCGCCGCCGGAATTGTTGCAGATGCCGCCAAGCACGGAAGCCCCTATGCAGGACGAGCCGATAACGGAATGTGGTTCGCGGCCGAGGGGTTTGAGCAAAAGTTCGAGTTGGTTCAAGGTCGCGCCCGGCAGGCAGACGACTTGTTCGTTGTCCAAAATAGGTTGGATGATGTCAAGCCGCATGGTATTGACGATAACGATGTCGCGGTCGTAACCGTTGCCATCGGGCGTGGAGCCTCCGGTCAGGCCGGTATTGGCGGCCTGTGTAATGACGATAACATCGGCAGCCACGCACGATTGCAGGACTTTCCATTGCTCGAGAAGCGTGCCGGGGCGGACGACGGCCAATGCCTTCCCTTCGCCGAAACGGTAGCCCTGCCGGTAAGGTTCGGTTTTGGCGGGGTCGGTAATGATGTGTTTGTTTCCGACAATTTCGGTCAGGTTGTGCAGGAGTTGGGTGGTTGTCAGCATGATTGCTCGCTTTTTGTCTGTGGGGCCGCATCCCTGATGATGTGCAGCCCTGTGTGTCGAAACATGGATATGGCCGTTGTATGAGGATTTTTGGATTTATGCTTTTTCCGCCGTAAAAAATATTTGCCGTTGGTGCAGCGGATTGCCGTCCGCATCGGTAAGCGGGGCGGATGCGGCACTGTGTTTGATAACGGCCAGATTCAGGCTGCCCTCGGCGGTGTTGGCGGTATTGATGATGATGCCTGATTCTGCGCCATCCTGTTGTACCGCGATGCCGGCCGCTTCCAAACTGTCGCCGGCCAATACGGCCAACCCGCGTTTGACCTGGCCCCGGTATTGGGCGCGGGCAATGATTTCCTGCCCCGGATAACAGCCTTTTTTGAAATGTACACCCCCGATGGTGTGTTGGTTGAGCATTTGTGCAACGCAGCTTTCTTTGCCGGACTCGGAAATCCACGGGTAGCCGCTCAGGATTTCATGCAGTTGCCATGCGTTTTCGGCAGCGGCATCGTAATCGGGCAAAAGGCCGGTTTGGCCGACCGACAGTATGCCTCCGTGCGGCAGTTTGCATGTGATAAGGCCGTTGTCCGAATAATCGAAGGGAAAAGACAGGGTTGGTTCGGATGCGGCTTTCGGCGGCAGGCCGTCTTCCAAAGAACCCGCCACGGCATAATCTTCCAAAATATCGAATGTTACTTTGGCGCGTAAAACATACATTTTGAGTTTTTTGACCAGGGCGGCAGCCAAGTCTTGTGCGGCAATCATCAGCAGGTCGTCCCCCCTGTTGATGACAAGCATGTTGGCAATTACGCGCCCCTTGGGGGTGTTGTAGGTGGCGTAACAGGCATTGCCTTTTTCCAGCCCCTCGATGTGGTTGGAAAGCTGGCCGTGCAGAAAGGAGGCACGGTCGTCCCCGCAAACGCGGATAACGCCGAAAAACGGCAGGCGTGAGGTTTGTCGCATGTGTTGTGTCCCTGATAAAACCTGTTGGAAGGGGCTGCATTGTACCGCGTTGGGGCGGCTTTTTTAAACAAGATACCCAAATATCAAATTATTCCAAACGGCAAGCCGCATCAGACCGCCGCATCGGCACGTTCGCCGGTGCGTATGCGTATGGCTTCTTCGATGTGTGAAACAAATATTTTGCCATCGCCGATTTTGCCGGAACGGGCGGTTTCTATGATGACTTCCACCACCTGATCGACCTGGTCGTCGCGTACGACCAATTCCATTTTAATCTTCGGCAGGAAATCGACGGCGTATTCCGCACCGCGATAAACTTCGGTATGGCCTTTTTGGCGGCCGAAGCCTTTTACTTCGATAACGGTCATGCCGGTAATGCCGATGTCGGTCAGCGCCTCGCGCACGTCGTCGAGTTTGAACGGTTTGATGATGGCTTCGATTTTTTTCATTTTAGGCTTCCTTCCCGTGGGCAGGGTGTGATGTTTGCGTTTGAAATATGCGGCCTGAAATTAACATAGTTTTCCCTCATACTCAACAGATGACTGCCTGTGTTGTAAAGGATGGGCGGCAAAATGGCTTTCGGCGTATAATCCGCCTCCTTTACCTTCTTTTTTGCGAGTGATTATGTCTGTCTTCCTGCACTTGCGCGGCGAGCGCGCCCTCTCCGGTTTCCGTGTCGAAAAACTGTTGCAAAAAGCCGCCGCCTCGGGGTTGCCTAAAGCCGAAATCCGCAGCGAATATTGGTATTTCGCCGATTGTGCCGAAGGTTTGGATGCGGCGGATATGGAAAAATTGGAAGCGCTGCTGGCGGGGCAGGTGGCAGCGGCGTTGCCGCAGTCTTCAGGCAGCCTGCATCTGTTTCTCATCACGCCCCGCATCGGCACGGTTTCGCCTTGGGCTTCCAAGGCCACGGATATTGCGAAAAACTGCGGCCTTGCCCAAATCAGGCGCATCGAGCGCGGTATGGCGGTGTATGTTTCGGGCCGCCGCCTGAACGAAGTGCAGAAACAGCAATGGGCGGCTTTGCTGCACGACCGCATGACCGAATCCGTGCTGCCCGATTTTCAGGCGGCCGCCAAATTGTTCGCCCGCCCCGAAGCGCGAACGTTTGACACGGTGGACGTGCTTTCAGGCGGCCGCGCCGCGCTGGAAAAAGCCAATGCCGTCTTGGGATTGGCGCTTTCGCCCGACGAAATCGATTATCTGCTGGACAATTATCGGGTTTTGAAACGCAATCCGTCTGATGTGGAACTGATGATGTTCGCGCAGGCCAACAGCGAACACTGCCGCCACAAAATCTTCAATGCCGACTTCATCTTAAACGGCGAAAAGCAGCCCAAATCGCTGTTCCGCATGATTCGCGACACGCATGAAGCCGCGCCGGCCGGCACGGTGGTGGCGTATAAGGACAACGCCTCGGTAATCGAAGGCGCGAAAATCGCCCGTTTTTATCCCGATGCGGCGGCCAATCAGGGCTACCGTTTCCATGAAGAAGACACCCATATCCTGATGAAGGTGGAAACGCACAACCACCCCACGGCGATTGCGCCGTTTGCCGGCGCGGCCACGGGCGCGGGCGGCGAAATCCGCGATGAAGGCGCAACGGGACGCGGCGCGCGCCCCAAAGCCGGCCTGACCGGCTATACGGTTTCCAACCTCAATATCCCCGATTTGAAACAGCCTTGGGAAAGCGGCTACGGCAGGCCCGCCCACACCGCCTCCCCGCTCGACATCATGATTGAAGCCCCCATCGGCGGCGCGGCGTTCAACAACGAATTCGGCCGCCCGAACCTGCTGGGCTATTTCCGCACCTTCGAAGCCGAGTTCGACGGCCAAATGCGCGGCTATCACAAGCCGGTTATGATTGCCGGCGGTTTGGGCAATATCCAGGCGGAACAAACGCATAAACACGAAATTCCCGCAGGCGCGCTGTTGGTGCAGCTCGGCGGGCCGGGCATGCTCATCGGTTTGGGCGGCGGCGCGGCTTCGTCTATGGACACGGGTGCGAACGATGCTTCGCTCGATTTCAACTCCGTGCAGCGCGGCAACCCCGAAATCGAACGGCGCGCGCAGGAAGTGATCGACCGCTGCTGGCAGCTCGGCGCGGCCAACCCGATTATCGCCATTCACGACGTGGGCGCGGGCGGCCTGTCTAACGCCTTTCCCGAATTGGTCAACGATGCCGGGCGCGGCGCAATCTTCGAACTGCGCGACGTGCCGCTGGAAGAACACGGCCTGACGCCGCTGCAAATCTGGTGCAACGAGGCGCAGGAGCGTTATGTATTGTCGATTCTGGAAAAAGATTTGGATGCTTTCCGCGCCATTTGCGAACGCGAGCGCTGCCCGTTTGCCGTGGTCGGAACGGCTACCGACGACGGGCATTTGCAGGTGCGCGACGATTTGTTTGCCAACAAGCCCGTGGATTTGCCGCTGAACGTATTGCTCGGCAAACCGCCCAAAACCACACGCACCGATAAAACGCAACAGCAGCCTGAAAAACCGTTTTCAGGTAGCCATATCGATTTGAAGGAAGCCGCTTACCGCGTATTGCAACTGCCGGCCGTGGCCGCGAAAAACTTCCTGATTACCATCGGCGACCGCACCGTCGGCGGCTTGACCCACCGCGACCAGATGGTCGGCCGCTGGCAAACCCCCGTGGCCGACTGCGCCGTGACCATCATGGGCTTCGATACGCATCGCGGCGAAGCGATGGCCATGGGCGAAAAACCCGCCGTCGCGCTGTTTGACGCGCCCGCTTCGGGCAGGATGTGTATCGGCGAAGCCATTACCAATATCGCGGCAGTTAATATCGGCAATATCGGTAACATCAAATTCTCCGCCAACTGGATGGCCGCCTGCGGCAATGCGGGCGAAGACGAGAAACTCTACCGCACGGTGGAAGCCGTGTCGCAGATGTGCCGGGAAATCGGCGTGAGCATCCCCGTGGGCAAAGACAGCCTTTCCATGAAAACGGTGTGGCAGGACGGCGCGGAGAAAAAATCCGTGGTGTCGCCGTTGAGCCTGATTGCCACCGCCTTCGCCCCCGTGCAGGACGTGCGCAAAACGGTTACGCCCGACATCAAACCGGTGGCAGACAGCATGCTGCTGCTGGTGGATTTGGGGCAGGGTAAAGCCCGCATGGGCGGCTCGGCCTTAACGCAGGTATACGGCGAATTGGGTGGCGAAGCGCCCGACATCGAAGCAGGCCGCCTGAAAAAGTTTTACGATGTGATTCAGCGGCTGGTGCAGGAAGACAAATTGCTTGCCTACCACGACCGAAGCGACGGCGGCCTGTTTGCCACGCTGGCGGAAATGGCGTTTGCGGGGCGTTGCGGTCTGAATATCCAACTGGACAGCCTGACCGATTTTGCCGCACTGGATTGGAATGATGAAAAAGCCGTTAAACGCCACTGCATTACAACTTTATTCAACGAAGAGTTGGGTGCTGTGCTGCAAATGGACATGGCGGATATGCCCCGTTGTACCGAGTTGCTGAAACAGGCAGGATTTCATCTGAATCATGGTTTTGGCGGCATCGGTTATCCTGTTTTCGACCAAGATGACCGTTTGCGAATCCGTTTAAACGATGAATTGTTGTTCGACCAAGACTGCGCCGACCTACAACGCGCCTGGCAGTCCACTTCACACCAAATCCAACGCCTGCGCGACAACCCCGCCTGCGCCGACAGCGAATTTGCCTTGCTGGCCGACAAAGGACGCAGCCGGCTGTTTGCCGATTTAAGCTTTGATGTGAAACAGGATATTGCCGCGCCGTTTATCAACAGCGGGGCTAAACCCAAAATCGCCATCCTGCGCGAACAGGGCGTGAACGGCCAAGTGGAAATGGCCGCCGCCTTCACCCGCGCCGGTTTCGATGCCTACGATGTGCATATGTCCGACCTGATGGGCGGCCGCGTGAAGCTGGAAACCTTCCAAATGCTGGCCGCCTGCGGCGGGTTCAGCTACGGCGACGTGCTGGGTGCTGGCGAAGGCTGGGCGAAATCTATCCTGTTCCACAGCAAACTGCGCGACCGGTTCGCCGAATTCTTCGCTAGGCCGGGCACACTCGCACTCGGCGTGTGCAACGGCTGCCAGATGATGGCCAACCTGGCCGAAATCATCCCCGGCGCGGAGGGCTGGCCGAAGTTCCGCCGAAACGAATCCGAACAGTTTGAAGCACGCCTGAGCATGGTGCGCGTGCCGCAATCGCCCTCGCTGATTTTGGCCGATATGGTGGGCAGCAGCCTGCCCGTGGTGGTCAGCCACGGCGAAGGCCGCGCCGATTTCGCCCATCTTGGCGGCACCGTCCCAAACAGTCTGCATATCGCCATGCAATATATTGACGGTTTGGGTAATCCATCTCAAACCTATCCTCTTAATCCCAACGGTTCGCCCGATGCCATCGCCGCCGTAACCACCGCCGACGGCCGCGTAACCGTCATGATGCCGCATCCGGAGCGCGTGTACCGCAGCGTGCAGATGAGCTGGTGTCCCGAAAAATGGCGCGATGCCGAATTGGGCGGCTGGTATCGGATGTTTGCCACGGCAAGGAAAGTATTGGGCTGATTGGTATCGGCCGTAAAAAAGCCGTCTGAAAGCACCGGCGCTTTCAGGCGGCTTTGCATTTCCTCAACCTTTGCGCCGAAACGTCAAAACCTCCCTCAACGTTCCGTCATGCAGCCAAATCACCGCACACAAGCCATACAGGCAGGCGGAGGCGGGCGCATTGGCCTCCCGCATCATTTCCAACGCGAAGGGATTGCGCCAAGCCCAATACGCCCAATACGCGCCGTCCACCGACAGCCACATGCCGAACAGGGCCAGAGGCATCAGCCGGCCAGAGCCCTCGCACCAGCACCCGCGCGGTCAGCGGCGCGAAAATATAAGTGCAGAAAGCCATAATGAAACTGATGGGGATATCCCAATCCGGCGCGGGCTGCACATACGACCCGGCTACCAAAATAGCGATACCGCAGGCCAACGAAAACAACTTCCAAGGCCTAAGGTAATCATGTAGGGAAACGGGCATCGCAAACCCCCTTCAAAAAGGACGTCAACCCCACTGCCAGCGGTTGCGCCACGCGCCGACCACCGCATTCGGATACCTGCTGCTGCCCAGACTGCCGTTGAAGCGCGCCAATGCGCGGGACATATTGCCGTTTTCCACATTATTGTAATGGCGCAAAATCGTGCAGCCGTATCTAAGGTTGGTGCGGATATCGAACAAATTGTGGTCGGCCTTGCCGATATAACGCTGCCAGAAGGGCATGACCTGCATCAGGCCTTTTGCCCCGACATCGCTGATGGCATATTGGCGGAATGCGCTTTCCACCTCTATCAGCCCCAAAATAAGCTGGGTATCCAAACCGGCGCGGGTGGTTTCGTATTGGATATTGGTCAGCAGGCGTTTGCGGGCGTATTCGTCGGGAACGAAACGCCCGAGCCGCTGGGACATATCGGCCAGCCAACGTTCCCCGTCTTTCGGATTGGCGAAAACCAGCCGCGCGGGATTCACATTATTGACGGACGTACGCATAACCGATGCGACATCGTCCGACAGGGTTTCCTCGCGCTGCGCGCCCGCCCACAACGTTTGCGGCACAAGCAGCAAAGCGGGGCCCGCCAACAGCAGGCGGCGGATTTTGTCGGGATTTCTTTCATTCATCATATTTATTTTTTAGCAAATATTTCTTCGAAATGCAGGCGGCAATAAAACCATAATTTTTTGATGCGGAACATGGCCGCCATGCGGATTATCCTACTGTATTATATAACCAAACATTATGGTTTTATAGGGAATTAAAATATGGCATAGGGTCCCGTTAAGTTTTTTGCCCGGTGCCGTTGCCGTTTTTCGGGGGAAGCGGGGCAAACCAACCGACCAGCAGCAGGAGCAGGCCGACTGAAATAAAGGAAACGATTCGGGCAATGCCACCGCTGTTCCCCAGCTCGACGGCAAACATCTTTATGACGGTAACACCCATAAGGGACATGCCGGCAAACCACATGGCACGGTTGCCCCCGGCATGCGCCCATACCATCATGATAATGGCCGCAACCGCCCAAACGACAGACAGGCTGGCCTGCAGGCCGAACGAGTGCGCCAATGTGTAAAATTCCCATTTTATGCCGCCATAGAAATGCCACATACGCATAACGCCCGTGCTGATGGCAGCGAAGGCGCTCAACATAATCAGGGTAAAGGCCGCCTGCCTGGCCGTGCCGACCCAGCCGGCCTGTTTCAGCCAACGGTTGCCTTGATAGAGCAAAAAGGCGGAGGCCAGCTCGATCGGGTTGAGCAGGGGCAGATAGGGCAGGGGCGCGCTTGGCGGGGCGATGTTAGTATAAAGCAGCCAAAAGGCGGCAAACAGGGCGCAGGCCGTGCCACCAAAATCCTGATAAATTTTAGTATGCCCTTTGAATGGGGGTAAGGGTTTTCGGACGGTAAACAGCAGCCAAAGTAGGGCGGGTGCGGCCAGCCACGCCAGTTGCCGTATCCAAAAATCGTCAAGGCGGCTTTGTCCCAGCCTGCCGAAAAGGAGTGTCCATTGTGCGGCAAATATCAGCAGCCCCGCAATGCGGATGGCGTTGTTGTATGCCGAAGGGCGGTCGGGCTTGCTTAGGATGTAGCAATAGGCGGCGGTATTTATGCCGGAATAGAAGGCCGCCCACAAGGATTGGGGGATGACGGACAGGCGGTTGTCAAGCAGGTATAGGTTGGCCGCCAAGATGGCGATGTGGGCGGCGTTTTGCGCCTGATGCCAATTCAGACGGCGGGCGGCAAGGGAAAGTACCGCGGCCGTTAATGCGGATGACAGTAAAAGCGCATACGCATAATCGAAACCGGCTATATGCAGGCGGTGCAAGATATCCAACCAGCCGATATGCGCCCAAAACAACCCTATGATAATCAGGCTGTATCCTATGGCGGGGGGCTGATGGGCGTGGTTGTTGCGCCAGCGCGCCTTTTGCAGCATGAAGGCAGCAGCCGACAGGGCGGCCGAAGAACATAGGAGCAGGATGCCGAGAACGTCCTTTAAGCCGTGCGGAGTCGAGAGGCCTCCGGACAAGCCCGATATGCCGGAAAAACCCGCCAACACGGCAAAGGCGGCAAAGGCGGTTTGCCTGTTCCGGTATTGTGCGGCGGCCAGCAGGGCGGACAGGACGGAATAGGAGGTAATCAGGGCGATATCGGCGGAAAACAGCAAGGCGGGTGTCAGGCATAAATAAAATAACGCCGCTCCCAATGATGCGGTTTGAAGCCTGTTTTCCCACGATGTGCCGGTTTGGCGGTTCCGCCACATGAAGTAGGCGTACAGGCCGCCTCCCGCCGTCAGCAGTGTGCCGGATACGGAACCGTTTAACAGGCGGCCGCCGCTTTGGCCGTATGTGTCCAGTTGGATTAGGGCGGCAGACAGGTAAACGGTCAGGGCAAACAGGCGGACATGGGGCTGCTTTTGGCGCAGGCCGAAGGTGTAGGCCAATGCGGCTTCAAGCGTCCATATTGCGGCCGTACCGCCGTTGTCCAGCCACAAGGGTATGGCCAGTGTAACGAATAATAGGGCGATGGCGGCGAAAGCCTGCCGTAAAACGGCCATTTGCCGCCTGCCGTATAGCAGCAGGGCGGCAACGGCATAGGCGGCGGCAAAGCCTGATGCGGACCAGGCCGCGCCGTGTGTCCAGCCGGAGGCCATGCGGCATTGCAGGCCGAAGGCGGCAGACATAGTGCCGAATAGGAGGATGTGGTCGAGGATGTGGACGCGTATGCCGCCGGCCAGGATGCCTTGCAGGATTTGGGACAATGTGGCGTTGTCGGGTATGGGCGCGGCATCATTCGGGGATTCCCGAAGCCTGTTGCGGGCAAAGAAGCAAACTATCAGGGTGTAAAGCAGCCAGTGGTAGATTAGGAAGGGTTCGGTAGCGGCAAAGTGTCGCGGGTCGTATGCGCCCTCCCCCCACAATGAGGCTATGAGGAAGGTTCCCGCAAAGCCGGCCAGGTTTAGGGAACGCCATGTTTTAAACCATGCGATAAATGCTATGCCGGCGTTGAGCAGGGCAAGGTAGGAAAAGAGGATGATGTATTTGCCGCCGCCGTCTGAAACCAGCAAGGGTGCGGCCATGCCGCCGATTAGGGCGATTTGCGCCATGGGCAGCGCGTTTTGCCTGACGGCCAATGCCGCCATGAATGCCGTCAGCCCGAACATGACGGAAAAGGCGGCGGCGGCGGAAATCATGGGGTGGAGTTTTAGTGCGGCCAGCGTGGTCAGGTACATGACGGCGATGCCGAAACCCTGCAGCACCAGGCCGTATTCGCGGCGGCGGCGCTGCAGTTTCCAGCCGGCGGCGGTGGCGGCCATGCCGGCGGCGGCCACGGACAGGTAGCGTATTGCGATGGGGATGCTGATGCGTTCGGAAGCGTAACGCAACAGGAAGGCCAGCCCCAGGAAAAGGACGAATACGCCGGCTTTAAGCAGGGGGTTGCCGCCGAAAAGCCAGGCAGGCAGGCGGTTGGGGGAAGCGGGTGAGGCGGTGTCGCCTTCAGGCGGCCTGCGCGGTGCGTCTTCCGTGAAGGGCATCGGTTTCGGATTAAGCAGCCAGCCTGGTTTTTCCGGTTCGGATGGAAGGCCTGACGCTTCGGGGCCGACGGGTTGGGGCGGGGGTGCCTGAACGGGTTCTTCCGCCTGTATTTCCGAACTTGAAGGCCGTTGTGATTCCAAATTCCGGACACGCCGTTTCAGGTCGCCGATTTCGCGGTAAATATCTTGTATATCCGTACCGGTTCGGCTGCCTGACGTGCCCGGTGCGGCCGTTTTGCCGATGGCGCACAATATGATGCCGACAAACAGCCCTATCCAAAATTCATTGTTGATGTAGCCGATGATGATAGGGAGGATAAGGAGGAAATAGTGCATGGCGTTTCCTTTTGCCTTTATCGGGTCTGGCGATTGTAGCAGTCTGCCCGAAAACGGGAAACCTTGCCTGGGGCTGCTGTTATAATGCCGCCCTTGTCCCATGCGGATTTTTCAACCAATGGCAACGGAAAGAATTTTTGATGGAGCATATTCATATTATCGGCATAGGCGGTACGTTTATGGGCGGTTTGGCCGCGATTGCCAAAGAGGCGGGGTTTAGGGTAACGGGCTGCGATGCGAAAATGTACCCGCCCATGAGTACGCAGCTTGAGGATTTGGGCATCGAAGTGCATGAAGGCTTCGATGCGGCGCAGTTGGATGCGTTTTTAGCGGATGTTTATGTGGTTGGAAACGTGGCCAAACGCGGCATGGGTGTGGTGGAGGCGGTGCTGAACAGGGGGCTGCCTTATGTTTCCGGCCCTCAGTGGCTGGCGGAAAACGTGTTGCGCGGACGCTGGGTGCTGGCTGTCGCGGGCACGCACGGCAAAACGACGGCGGCTTCGATGCTGGCATGGGTGCTGGAATATGCGGGATTGGCGCCGGGCTTCCTAATCGGCGGCGTGCCGCAGAATTTCGGCCTGTCCGCCCGGTTGCCGCAAACGGCGCGCCAAGACCCGCTGTCGCAATCGCCGTTTTTCGTGATCGAGGCAGACGAATACGACACGGCCTTTTTCGACAAGCGTTCCAAGTTCGTCCATTACCGCCCCCGCACGGCGGTTCTGAATAATTTGGAATTCGACCATGCGGATATCTTTGCCGATTTGGCCGCTATTCAAACGCAATTCCACCATTTGGTCAGGACAGTGCCTTCCGAAGGCCTGATTGTCTGCAACGGCAGCCAGCAGAGCCTGCGCGAAACCCTGGACAAAGGCTGTTGGACGCCGGTGGTGTTTTTTGACGGCATCGGGCAATGGCAGGCAGGCGAACCGGACAAGGACGGTGCTTTCGATGTGCTGGAAAACGGTAAAAAGGCGGGCAGGGTCGCCTGGCCGCTGTTGGGCAGGCACAACAGGATGAATGCCTTGGCCGTGATTGCGGCGGCAAAACATGCCGGGGTATCGGTTCAGACGGCCTGCGAGGCTTTGTCGTCCTTTGAGAACGTGAAACGGCGCATGGAAATCAAGGGGGAGGCAAACGGAATCACCGTATACGACGATTTTGCCCACCACCCGACCGCGATTGCCGCGACAATTGCCGGTTTGCGGCAGAAGGTTGGCGGTTCGAGGATACTGGCGGTATTGGAACCGCGTTCGAACACCATGAAGCTGGGGACGATGAAGGCCGCGCTGCCCGGCAGCCTGCATGATGCCGACCTGGTATTTTGTTATGCCGGAGGAGTGGATTGGGATGCGGAAGGGGCGCTGTCGCCATTGGGGGAAAAAGCCTTTGTCGGGCGGGATTTTGATGCCTTCGTGGCGGAAATCGCCCGCCGCGCGCGCGGCGGCGACCATATCTTGGTCATGAGCAACGGGGGTTTTGGCGGCATACACGGCAGATTGCTGGAAACCCTGTCGGAAAAAAACAACCGTCCCTAAAAAACCGGGCGGAAAACAAAATACCGCCCGCCGTCCGCACAGATTTTAGCGCACACAGATTTTCTGCCATATTTTGCGCTGTTCGGGCGACAAAAGCTGATAAAACCGATGTTGGATATCCAGCTCGTCCACCGCGAAACGCAGGCCGGGCGCATAACGCTCTTCAACATAACGTTGCGCCTGCTTTTCGTCAAAACGTTCGCCGGAAAGGATTTTAATCAGATTGCCGCGCCGGCCGTGTTCGACTTTGCGGTTATTCCTCGACAGATCATCGAGGGCCTGTCGGTATTCGTTGCGGATATTGCGTAAATGGTCGGCCTGTTCCTGGCTCAAATTAAGCTGGCGGATATCGCAGTTTTGCTGGAAATCCTGAATCGTTAGGGCATATAGCGGTGCGGAAAGGCACGCGAAGGCGCTGCCGAGCGTCATCATGGTTAAAAATTGGCGGGATAGGGTAGGCACATCGTTCCTCTGTCTGATTGGCGGCTGATACCGGCGAAATATAACAAATGAATGAATATATGGCCGGGAAAGCCCGTGGTATTTGCGAAACGGGTTTGAATATAAGGGAACGCCATGTCAAACACGGTATAATGGCCGTAAACTTGGGTAAAGCAGCGGCGGGCGGAATTTCCCTCATGACGGGTTTTTCCTCAGCCAAGCCGCCTGCCGCCTTGGTTTGGCCGCCCGATGCCTTTACCCAATATGCCGGCGTTGTTGGAAATATCGGTGTGGCGCGTAAAGGTTTTTCTGTTGTATAAATGCGATACCGTATTCAGAATAAGATATTTGGATAAAAACGCATTTTATAAAGTCGAGGTATGGCGATGAGGCCGTTTCGTATTGCGCCGAGCATTTTGTCGGCGGATTTTGCCCGTTTGGGCGAAGAGCTTACCCGCGTGATTGAAGCGGGGGCGGATTTGATTCATTTCGATGTAATGGATAACCATTATGTGCCCAATCTGACTTTCGGCGCGATGGTTTGCGCGGCCTTGAAGCCTTATGCGGCCGTGCCGGTCGATGTGCACCTGATGGCAGAGCCTGTGGATGGCCTGATTCAGGCCTTTGCCGAAGCGGGGGCGGATATCATTACTTTCCACCCCGAAGCCAGCCGCCATTGCGACCGCAGCTTGGCCTTGATCCGGGATTCGGGGTGTCAGGCGGGGCTGGTGTTGAATCCGGCGACTTCCGTCTCCATGTTGGAAAATGTGCTCGACCGTTTGGATATGGTGCTGCTGATGTCGGTGAATCCGGGGTTCGGCGGGCAGGCGTTCATCCCGCATACTTTGGAAAAAATCCGCCAAACCCGCGCGCTGCTGGATGCTTATGAAGCGCAGAGCGGCCGCCGAATCGCCTTGGAGGTGGACGGCGGCATCAAAGTGGACAATATCGCCGCCGTTGCGGCGGCGGGTGCGGATACCTTCGTGGCAGGGTCGGCCATTTTCGGCCGGCCCGATTATGCCGAAGTGATACAACAAATGCGGGCTGAGTTGGCAAAAATATTCTAAAGGCATGATTTACACGGTAAGGCGCAGCTTTGCGCGTCATCGTGATTCTTAGGAAACAAACTTAAATTCCCCTGCCTTAAAGGGTGGTAAAATCAGGGCGCGGGGCAACACATAGAAGAATCTTGCTTTGTATAGAGGGTTTTGATGAAATCTTTAAACGACTGGCTTTCGCACTTGGAAACCGCCCACGGTAACGGCCTGATTGATATGGGCTTGGAACGGGTGGGCAAAGTGAAGGACGCAATGGCGTTGAAGCCTTCCTGCCCGTTGGCCGTGGTTGCCGGAACAAACGGCAAAGGGTCGGTGTGCGCCTTTCTGACGCAAATCTATACGCAGGCGGGTTTTAAAACTGGTACGCTGACCAGCCCGCACTTGTTAAAATATAACGAACGCATAGCCATAAACGGCAAACCCGTTTCAGACGAAGCCATCGTCGCATCGTTCGAACGCATAGAGGCGGCACGGGGCGGGACCTCGCTTACCTACTTCGAATTCAATACGTTGGCCGCCGTCGATATTTTCCTGCGCGAACAGGTGGATATCATGATTTTGGAAGTCGGGTTGGGCGGCCGTCTGGATGCGGTCAATATTTTTGACGGCGATGTTTCGGCCGTTACCAACGTGGATTTGGACCATCAGGCCTTTTTGGGCGATACGGTGGAACAGGTCGGGTTTGAAAAGGCCGGTGTGTTCCGCAGCGGCCGCCCGGCGGTTTGCGGGCAAAACCCGCCTCCCGCCTCCCTGGCCTCCTATGCGGAGGAAATCGGCGCGGATTTGCTGTTGCCGAAACGGGATTTCAGCTTCGACAAACTCGAAAACCAACAATGGTCGTTCCGCTTCCATCCGGCGCACAGCAGCCATTTTTCAGACGGCTACCAACGAAACCGCAACGCCCTGCCAATACCTGCCTTGCGGGGCGGCTACCAACTGGGCAATGCGGCGCTCGCGCTGGCCGTAGTCGAATGCCTGAACGACAGGCTGCCGATAGATATAGGGGCGATTAAGCGCGGGCTGTTGCTGGCGGAGAATCCCGGCCGCTTCCAAGTATTGCCAGGCCGCCCCCTAACCGTTTGGGATGTCGGCCACAATCCCCATGCCGCCCGTGCGATGAGGTACAGCCTGATAGGTTTGCCGTTTGCCCAAAAGCGGACGGCCGTATTCGGCATGCTGGCCGACAAAGACATAGACGGGGTATTGGATATTTTAAAAGACCAGTTTGATGTTTGGCATGTCGCGCCCCTGCACCTGCCGCGCGGGATGGATGCGGCGGGTTTGGCGGAGAAACTGGCGGCGCACGGCATTGGAAACGTACATATTTTCGACACGGTGGAGGCGGCCTATGCTGCCGCTTTGGCTGAAAGTGCGGAAAATGATAGAATTGTCGTTTTCGGTTCGTTTCATACGGTGGCCGAAGTCATGAACCATGCAAACCGGCCTACAGGCCATCATGCCGTCTAAAAGGGTAGGATATCAAAATGGCAAAAAACCCAATCAATTCCGAATACGAAAAACTCAAGCGTAGTAACCGCCGCCGTTTGGTAGTTGCCTCAACATTGGTTTTGGCGGCCGGCTCGGCATTGATTGCCGCGATAAATTCGGGAGGCAACGTACAAAACCGCAGGGTGGATGTGGCTGTGACCGAACAACCCGTCGACACGCTGCATCCGCCCGGCGCAAGTCGGCAACAGAGAGAATTGGACAACCCCCTGACGGCCGAAAAAACCGATGGCGGCCAAGATGCGGGCGTTGTTTCTCCTTCCAATTACAAATCGGCCGATTCGGACAAAAAAAACGGCGTTTACCATTTGAAAGACGGGCAGGAATCCGTAACGGAACATAACAAAGACGGTTCCGTGCGTACGGTCGTCCGTCCGGCCAAGCCGGCACAGGACGAAGAGGCAAGGCGGTCGGCGGCCGAGAGGCGGAGAAAGGAGGCTGCCGAACGCAGGGCGCGCCGAGAGGCGGCGGAGGAAAAAAGATTGGCTGCCGAACAAAAACGCCGCCTGGCCGAATTGGAAAGGAGGGAGGAAGAAGCCAGACGCATAGCCGAACGGAAAAAAGCCGAGGAAGCACGCAGGCTGGCCGAAGAAAGGCGGCAGGCCGAAAGGGAACGGCAGAAGGCCGAAGCCAAGCGCATAGCGGAAAGAAAGGCGGCCGAGGAAAAAAGGCGCATCGAAGAAAGCCGCAAAGAACAGGCGGAAGCCAGACGGCGTTTGGCAGAGGAAAGGCGGCAGCAGAAGGCGGCTGAGGAACGCCGTTTGGTTGAGTTAGAAAGGCGGGCGGCCGAGTCCGGGCGCACAGCCGAGCGGAAAAAGGCCGAAGAAGCGCGTAAATCGGCAGATGCCAGGCGGGCGGCGGAAGAAAGGCAAAAGGCCGAAAAAGAATACCGCGAGGCCGAAGTCAGGAGGCTGGCCGAGCAAAAACGGGACGCGGAAGCAAAACGCGAAGCCGCCGAAAGGCGTTTGGCCGAAATCGAACGGCGCGAGGCTGCCGCCAAGCGCAAAATCGAACAACAGAAGGCTGCCGAATTGAAACGGCAGGCCGAAGAACGGCGCCTGGCGGAACAGAAACGGAAAGAGAAAGAAGAAAATCAACTGGCGGAGCAAAAACGCGCGGCAGAAGCCAGAAAAGCTGCGGCAGAAAGGCAGTTGGCCGAAATCGAACGCAAGGAGGCCGCCAGGCGCGCCGAAAGGCAAAAGGCAGACGATGCCGAGCGCAAGGCCAAGGCGGCATTGGGTAATAAGGCCAAGATGAGCACGCCAAACCCCAAGAAGATTTTGGAAAATGAAAACGGCCGCAAGGCGGTTATCCAGGCAGGTTCTTATCATACGAAGGCAAGGGCTCAGGAAGTCCAGCAGCGTTTGGCCAATGTGGGTTACAGCGCCTATATCAGCGAAATCGATGTCAGCGGCGGCAAGGTCTACCGTGTACGCACCGGTACTTTCCCCAATAAGGATGAGGCGCAGAAGGCTTTGGCGCGCGTGAAGCTGCAAGGTTTGGACGGCGTGGTGGTCGGGCAGCAGTAATATGGTTTGAAACGGCAGATACGGTAAGGCGGCAAATGGGCTTGCCTGCCGTATCTGCGGTTTTTTCGGCGGCAGTTTGGGGGATGTGATGACTTTGTTCGATATTTTTACGTTGTGTGTAATCGGGTTGTCGGTTGCGTTGTCGGTCATGCGCGGGGTCGTGGCGGAGGTAATTTCGCTGTTTACCTGGATTGCATCGATTATTGCCGCCAAGGTGTTGGCACAACCGATAGGCGAAACCTTCCTGACTTCCATCCAACCGCCCGCATTGGCCGCCGTGGCGGGTTTTATTTTGACTTTTGCCGCTGTTTGGCTGTTGATGCTTTTGTTGCGGACCGTGCTGACCAGCGGCGTGGAGGCTTTGGGGCTGGGCGGGGTAAACCGTTTTTTGGGCGGGATATTCGGCTTTTTGCGCGGCTGTGTGGTGATGACTTTGGTGGTGTTGGTTTGTTCGTTTACGGATATGCCGCAAAGTCAGGATTGGAAAAATTCTTATGGCGCGGCTTTTTTTGAGGGCGCGGCCTCGGTGGCCGTGCCTTATCTGCCTGATTATTTGGCAAAGAAAGTCCGCTATCCGTCGTCTTTTTAATTTTTCGGAGACAAGCTGATGTGTGGTGTGTTCGGGTTGGTCGCCCATGAACCGGTGAACCAGTTGCTTTATGACGGTCTGCAGATGCTGCAGCACCGCGGGCAGGATGCGGCGGGAATCGCTACTTTGGAAGGGGTTACTTTTCATTTGCACAAGGGCAAGGGGATGGTGCGTGAGGTGTTCCGTACGCGCAATATGCGCGATTTGACGGGTAATGCCGGCATCGGCCATGTGCGTTACCCGACCGCCGGCAATGCGGGCAGTTCGGCGGAAGCCCAGCCTTTTTATGTAAGTTCGCCCTTCGGCATCGTGTTGGCGCACAACGGTAATCTGACGAATACCGAAGCGTTGTACGAAAGTGTGTGCAACAGGAATCTGCGCCATGTGAATACGGGGTCGGATTCGGAGGTGTTGCTGAATGTGTTGGCGCACGAGCTTCGGTACGAGGTAAGTATGTCGGGCGGGCATGAGTTGCGTGTCGAACATGTTTTTGCCGCCGTCCGAAGCCTGCACGGGCGGGTCCGAGGCGCCTATGGCGTGGTGGCCTTGATTGCGGGTTACGGGCTGCTCGCCTTCCGCGACCCCTTCGGCATCCGCCCCCTGGCTTTGGGAAAAAAGGTGGATGAAAAAGGCCGGACGGATTGGGGCGTGGCTTCGGAATCGGTGGTGTTCAATAGCCTGGCTTATGAGTTGGTGCGCGACGTCGAACCGGGCGAGGCGGTGTTTGTTACTTTGGACGGCCGCCTGTATACGCAACAGTGTGCCGACAAGCCGGTACTCGCGCCCTGTTTGTTCGAGTATGTTTATTTCGCCCGTCCGGATTCGGTTATCGACGGTGTGTCGGTTTATCAGGCGCGGGTGAATATGGGTGTGGCATTGGCGGAAAAGGTGCGGCAGGCGCTGGATTTGGATGAAATCGATGTGGTTATGCCGATTCCGGATACCAGCCGGCCCAGCGCGATGGAGTTGGCGCAGCATTTGGGCAAGCCTTACCGCGAGGGTTTCATTAAAAACCGATATGTCGGCCGGACGTTTATCATGCCCGGCCAGGCAACGCGCAAGAAGTCGGTTCGGCAA
Source organism: uncultured Neisseria sp. (assembly GCA_963550425.1). Taxonomy (GTDB): domain Bacteria; phylum Pseudomonadota; class Gammaproteobacteria; order Burkholderiales; family Neisseriaceae; genus Neisseria. The sequence continues at coordinate 13,918 of CAUVCE010000002.1, read as the reverse complement.
AAGCTCAATCCTATGGACAGTGAGTTTAAGGATAAGAATGTTTTGTTGGTGGACGATTCAATCGTGCGCGGGACAACCAGCCGCGAAATCGTGGAAATGGCCAAAGCCGCAGGGGCGAAAAAGGTGTTTTTTGCCTCAGCCGCACCCGAAGTGCGTTATCCGAATGTGTACGGCATCGATATGCCGACCCGCAGGGAGTTAATCGCCAACGGACGGACGGCGGCGCAGGTGGCCGGGGAAATCTGTGCGGACGGCTGTGTGTTTCAGGATTTGGCGGCTTTGAAGGATGTCGTCCATAAGCTGAATCCGAATATCGCGGATTTTGACGATTCTTGCTTTAGCGGCCGTTATCTGACCGGCGATATCGATGAGGCCTATCTGCAGCGTTTGTCGGAAAGCAAGTCTTCGGGTGCGGCGGCCTTTGTGCAGCCTAAGGTTGCAACGGACGATTGACGGAAATCGGCCGAATATCGGTTTTTTTCAGCAGCAGGCCGTCTGAAGCGGTTTTATTCAGGCGGCCCGAGTTTTTCAAACCATAAGGAAATTTTAATGAATAAGAAGTTTTATCCGCCCATTGCCTTGCTGACTTTGCTGTTGTCGGCCGCCTGCCAGCCCCAGGACGGCACAGGGACGCCTGCTGCGGCATCGTCCGTGCCGGCACAGGCATCCGCCGCATCGGCATCGGCGGCAGGCAACCCTGCCGAAAGCGGCTTTAAGGCCGATGCACAGGTATTGTTGAAAAAATTGGACGAAATCGGCGCAAAAAGTTCGGCGCGTTTAAATACTGACGACATGAACCGGAAGATGGGGGCGTATGCGAAAGCCGCCCGAGACAAAAAAGGTGCGTTGGCCAAAGAAATCAGCGAAAGCGAATTGGCGGTTTACCGGGAGGCCTTGGGCGAGATCAAGGCCGTCAAAGTGGACGACAAGGAAGTGGCGGGATTGCGCGACTTGTGGGCTAGGAAGTTTGAAACGGACATCAAACTGCTGGAAGGCCGGATTGCCGCAATCGACAAAGGCGTGCCGGAGAAAGATTGGCTTGCCGCCACATTTGATACGAAATCGGCAGACGAAAACGAGAAGCTGGCGGCTGAGGCTTCGGAAAAGACCCTGGAATTCGGCCGGCGCGCGCGTTGATGCCTTTTACGCCGTTTGACCGGATAAGAACCCCTGTTTCAAAAAATGAAATTGGGGTTTTAATGAATTGATTTACCGCCAATTTGTACTTTCAGGTAAAAGCACACACTTGATTTTCACTTTACAGGGCGGGTGCTTTCCGCTATTTTGCCCATCCCGATTCCTTTACCGAAATGATGAAAAAGATTACATCTGACAACCTTGCCGGTATTTTGAACGAATCACTCGGGCAGAAGGATTTTGCCAAGATTTTGGACGCCCTGGTACAGTTTTTGCGTTCGGGCGGCAGAAAAAACGCATCGGGCAATTTCGATTTGCTGATTGCCGCCTTTCAAAACGACGAAGCATTGAGCCGCCTGTTTGCCAATCATTTCCACCAATGGTTGGCAAAAGTGCATGTCTATCCCGCGTTGGTGGGCTTGGGTATTTTTTCGCGAAACGGCTTCGCGCGCGAAATCGGCATACGGCTTTATGAAAGGTTTATGCCGTCATTCAAAGATTTCAACAACCTGCGCGATGTGTTCCTGCATCTTTTTCATTCGCAAAACGATGAAAAGTGGCTGCAGACCATCGGTTTGCGACAATGGCTGACATTGTACGGCTGCCTGCGTTCCCATGCCGACAATGCCGTGGTTCAGGCGGCCTTGCGCCAAATCGCCCAGGCAAGGCTGCATGCCTTGGAAATGCTGTCGATTTGGGTGGCGGCGGAAGAATTGGAACCCGAATTCATCCGCATCGAACCCAAACTCCTGGAAGTCGGGTCGGCATTTTTGGCCTTGCATAACGAAATCGGCCGGCTGGTGGAACACTACAGCATGCCCGGACAGTCGGACGGCTTCGATACGGCGCATATCGAAGTCATGATGGAGCAATGCCGCAGCCAAATGGACAGACTGTGGCGCAAGGGGACGGGTGCGGGTGCGGGTTCGTCCGTGAAGGTATCGCACCTGTTGGAACGCCTGTCGCAGACACTGGACAGGTTGGCCGTATTATTGAACATTCAGACGGCGCGGGACGGCATAGAGCGCAACCGTTACACGATTCAACTCCTGACCTCGCTGATCATGGCGGCGGTAGAACAACACAGCACCGAACTTTTGCGGCGGCGCAGCATAAAGATGCTGGCCAAGAGCATCAGTGCCAATACCAGCGGGCATGGGGAGCACTACATTACGCGCAACAGGCGGGAATATTTCGGGATGTTGGCTTCGGCGGCGGGGGGCGGCGTGATTATCGCACTGATGGCGGGCAACAAAATGCACATAGCGGGTTGGGGCTTGGGCGACTTCGGCACGGCGTTTTTATCGGGTTTGAACTACGGCATAGGCTTCATGTTCATCCACATGGTGCATTGCACCGTGGCGACAAAGCAGCCGGCGATGACGGCGGCGCGTTTTGCGGAACAGGTTGAAAACAACGACAAAGGCCGCGCGGTAAACATGAAACTGGCCAGGCTGCTGATAGACGTAATGCGTTCCCAGGCGGTGGCGGTATTCGGTAACGTGGTTGTGGCCGTAATGGTTGCCTCCTTGGTGGCGGCGGGCGCGGCGCACTATCTTCACCGGCCGTTTTTGAACGCGGCCGAAGCGGCCTACCAGTTCAAATCCATCCAACCTTTCACCCAGCCGACCTTGCTGTATGCCGCCATTGCGGGCGTGTGGCTGTTTTGTTCGGGCATCATATCGGGCTTTTTCGACAACCGCGCCAACTACCTGAACCTGCGCCAACGCTTGGCGATACAGCCGCTGTTCAAACGCATTATGCCTTTGAAGTGGCGTGAGAAACTGGCAGACTACCTTCACCGCCATTACGGTTCGCTGGCGGGCAACTTCATATTCGGCATGTTGTTGGGCATGACGGGCTGGTTCGGCCATATACTCGGCCTGCCGCTGGATATACGCCATGTGGCGTTTTCTTCCGCCAATCTGGGTTACGCGGCGGTAAGCAGCCACAGCGGCATAATTTACTTCCTGTTGAATTTGGGTTTCGTATTGCTTATCGGATTGGTGAACCTGCTGGTCAGTTTTTCGCTGGCGCTGACGGTGGCGTTGCGCGCGCGCGATACACGGATAGACAGCCTGTCAAAACTATGGGCGAGCGTGTGGGCCCAGATAAAGGCCAATCCGTTAAATTTGGTTTTCCCCGTTCAGCCTGCCGCACCGAAAAACAGAATGGCGGATAAAGACCAGAATATTTGAACTTAAAGGAGGCATCAATGGCGGCTAAATTTATTACCTTGGACGGCGTGGACGGTTCGGGCAAATCCACCCATGTGGCGACAATAAAGGCGTGGTTTGAACGGCGCGGCCTGCCGGTATTGTTTACGCGCGAGCCGGGAGGTACGGCGCTTGGCGAGTCATTGCGCCGGCTGCTGCTTGATCCGGCGCAAAAAATTGCCGTGGATACCGAAATCCTGCTGATGTTTGCCGCCCGCCGCCAACATCTTGAAGACGTGGTTTGGCCTGCTTTGGCAAAGGGCGTAAATGTGGTATCCGACCGTTTTACAGATGCAACATTTGCCTATCAGGGAGGCGGGCGCGGCGCGGATACGGCACGGATTAAGCTGCTGGAAGAGTGGGTGCAGGGCGATTTCGGGCCTGATTTGACGCTGGTGTTGGATGTGCCGCCCGAAGTCTCTGCCAGCCGCGTGGCCGCCGCCCGCGAAAAAGACAGGTTTGAATTGGAAATGCCGGAATTTTTCGCCCGCGTGCGCGATGCCTATCTGGCAAGGGCAGCCGGTGATGCGGGCCGCTGCCGCCTGATTGACAGCAATCGGGGTAAGGATGAAGTCAAGGCTTCGGTGGAAGCGGTTTTGGATGGTTTTTTCGGTTTTTGACGCTTTGGAAAAGCAAATATCGAAATAAACGGGATGTGGACAAATGTCAGATTCTCCTATGCCGACCTTATCGGTTTCGGAATTGAATGCCGTTGCCAAAACCCTGTTGGAAGATTACCTGTCCGACTTATGGATTGCCGGCGAAGTTTCCAATTTCGGCCGTTCCGCCGGCGGCCACTACTATTTTTTGCTGAAAGACCAAAATGCACAAGTGCGCTGTGCGATGTTCAAAGGCACGGCTTGGCGTTTTCCCGAATTAAGGGACGGCGACCATGTGGAGGTTTTCGGCAAAATCGGTATTTATGAGGCGAGGGGCGAATTTCAAATCACGGTATCCGATGTGCGTATGCGCGGGGTAGGGCGGCTTTATGAGGCATACGAACGGCTAAAGGCAAGGCTGCAGGCCGAGGGGCTGTTTGACGAAGGACGCAAAAAACTGCCGCCCGTCCGCCCGCGCCGTATCGGGATAGTAACCAGCCCGATGGCGGCCGCCTTGCGCGATGCGGTTTCTACCTTGCGGCGGCGCGCACCCGAAATCCCCCTGATTTTATATCCTGCCGCCGTACAGGGTTCGGGCAGCGGGAAACAGATTGCCCAAGCCGTCGGGACGGCATCGGACAGGGCGGAAGTCGATGTGCTGATCGTATGCCGCGGCGGGGGCAGCATTGAAGATTTATGGGCGTTTAACGAGGAGCAGGTCGTGAGGGCGGTTGCGGCCTGCGAGATTCCGGTGGTCAGCGGAATCGGCCATGAGACTGACTTTACCCTGACCGATTTCGCCGCCGATGTGCGCGCGCCGACACCCACTGCCGCAGCCGAATTGGCCAGCCCCGACCGTGCGGTTGAGGCCGCCCGCCTGGAAGAGTTGTCTGCCGGATTGAAAGGCGGCCTGCAAAGGCGTTATGACGACGCCCGCCAACGGGTCGATTGGTTTGCGGCGCATATCAGGCATCCCCGGCGGCGGCTGGCCGAGCAAAAAGAAAAACTGATGGGGTGGGAAGGACGTTTGCGGGCGGCCGCCGAAACAAACTTGCGCCTGCATCATCGTGCTTTGGAGAATATGAAACGGCAGTTGGGCTATTCAAAGCCGGATATGGGGCAAAAGGCCGATTGTCTGAATCAGATCAAAGAAGCCTTAAATGCCGGCCGTGCGGCAATCATCGCCGAAAAAAAATACGGGCTGGCACGGCAGCTGGAGCTGCTGGAAGCCGTATCGCCGCAGAATATCTTGGCTCGCGGGTTTGCGGTTGTCAGAAACAGCCGCGGAAGGCCGGTTCGCGATGCGGCAGAATTGAAGCCCGGCCAAAAACTGTTTGTCAATTTTGCCGAGGGGGCGGTTGACGTGCAGGTAATGGACGGACAAAATCAGTTGGATTTGTTCGATTTTCCTTAATTGCCGGGCAAAGCCCCTTTTCCTTTGACCGATTAACCGACTATTTTTGTTGAAACATGGGGAAGTGCTGTTAAAATGGACGGACTTTTTGGCGATGCCGTCTGAAAGCCCCAAGAGCGGTTTTCCATACCGTTTGAAACCGACAATAATCCGTCCGATAAAGGAAAATATATGTTCTCCAAAAGCGTTACGATTGCAAAATACGACCCCGAACTGGCAGCGGCTATTGCGGCTGAGGAACAACGTCAGCAAGACCATGTAGAACTGATTGCCTCCGAAAACTACGTCAGCTATGCGGTAATGGAAGCCCAAGGCAGCCAACTGACAAACAAATATGCGGAAGGGTATCCCGGCAAACGTTATTACGGCGGTTGCGAACATGTCGATGTGGCCGAGCAATTGGCCATTGACCGCGTGAAAGAACTGTTTGGCGCGGCTTATGCGAACGTCCAGCCTCATTCCGGCTCGCAGGCGAACCAGGCGGTTTACACAAGCGTGCTGAAGCCGGGCGATACGATTTTGGGCATGAGTCTGGCGCACGGCGGGCACCTGACACACGGCGCGTCCGTCAATATTTCCGGCAAACTATATAACGTAGTGGCTTATGGTTTGGACGAAAACGAGGTATTGGACTATGCCGAAGTAGAACGTCTGGCTTTAGAACACAAACCTAAAATGATCGTGGCGGGTGCGTCTGCTTATGCGTTGGAAATCGATTGGAAACGTTTCCGCGAAATTGCCGACAAAGTAGGGGCATATCTGTTTGTCGATATGGCGCATTATGCGGGATTGATTGCTGCGGGCGAATATCCTAATCCCGTACCCTTTGCCGATTTCGTTACAACCACCACACACAAAACATTGCGCGGGCCGCGCGGCGGGGTAATTTTGTGCCGCGACACCGTCCACGAAAAAGCATTGAATTCGGCTATCTTCCCCAGCCTTCAGGGTGGGCCACTGATGCACGTTATCGCCGCCAAAGCCGTAGCATTCAAAGAGGCCTTGCAGCCTGAGTTTAAAGAATACGCCAAACAAGTCAAAATCAATGCGGCGGCAATGGCGGACGAATTGGTCAAACGGGGTTTGCGTATCGTTTCCGGCCGAACCGAAAGCCATGTATTCTTAGTTGATTTGCGCCCTAAAAACATCACGGGCAAGGCTGCAGAAGAGGCTTTGGGTAAAGCGCATATCACGATTAACAAAAATGCGATTCCAAATGATCCGGAAAAACCGTTTGTTACCTCAGGCATCCGAGTGGGTGCGGCCGCCATCACAACCCGTGGCTTTTCGGAAGCCGATTCCCGCGAGTTGGCCAATTTGGTTGCCGACGTGTTGGAGAATCCAAATGATGAAGCCGTATTGAAACGGGTGGCGCAGGCAGCCACGGCCTTGTGTGCGAAAAATCCGGTTTATGGCGAATAATCCCTGATCCTGACAAAAATTTCCTTAATGGTTGAAGCCCCGCCCTTCAGTGAGGGGTAATTCCTTCCGGTAGGGCAACATAATATATTCATTCAATCAAACCGTCGGAAAGGGTTTAGTAGTTCTTTCAGACGGTTTCTACATAGTGGATTAAATTGATGAAATTTAGGACGCTACATTGTTTTGACTTACCTTCAGTCATACATAAAATTTAACATCATTATGAATTGCTGTATAAATTTGTAAAATTTGATGGTGGAAAAAATAAGATGATTATCAAACATCAAGATGCTTTTTCGCGCCTGATTAGGGCATTGAGGGCTTTACCTAATGTAGGGCCTAAGTCCGCGCAACGCATGGCCTTCCAATTATTGCAACAAAATCGCAAAGGTGCGGAAGAATTGGTTGCCGCTTTACAGCAGGCATTGCGGCAGGTACAACATTGCGAATGCTGTAACACGTTTTGCGAAAAAAAATTATGCGAAATATGCACCAACCCAAATAGAGACAAACACAGACTAATGATTGTCCATATGCCTACAGATATAGCCAACATGGAAGCAGCAAATTGTCATGATGGTTTATATTTCGTATTAATGGGACAGATAAATCCAAGCCAAGGGATTGATTTAAATGGCATAGCAATAAATAAACTAACTGCACGTTTGCATGACGATAAAATAGAAGAAGTCATTATTGCAACCGCCTTCACTGCAGAAGGGGATGCCACTGCCTATGTATTGGCCGAACTATTGAAGCCTCTGCCGTGTAAAGTAAGCCGTCTGGCAAGGGGGGTGCCGTTAGGGGCGGAGCTGGAATATGTCGATGCGGGAACTTTGGCGCAAGCCGTATATGAACGGCAGCAGTTAAAGGAAGAAAATTAATTTTTCTATTTTTTATTAATAACAATGGGTTAATTTAACGGAATTGCGGTTTTAAGATGGCCTGTTTAAAATTTCAGTCGTTCCATTCAATGTAATATTGGGAATAAAAATTTGTTTTTTATTTAAAATTTTTTTCAATAAGAAAATTATGCGAAATTAAAAAAACCAAACTACAAACAGAACTCCAAAACAAAAGCCTCCAATAAGCTGACTCCCCTTACATTACCATTTGCCATAAACTAAACCATATGCCAGCCATCCTCAAAAAACATTAAGGAACTTTTAATGAACAATCTTCACACGCCACAAATGTTGGCATCAGTCGATTTAGGCTCAAACAGTTTCAGGCTGCAAATTTGCCAAAACAAACACGGACAACTGCAGGTAGTAGATTCCATTAAGGAAATGGTTCGTTTCGCTGCCGGTTTGGATGAAAAGAAAAATTTAGACGAGGCATCCCAACAGCGCGCACTGAATTGTTTGTCGAAATTCGGCGAACGTTTGCGGGGATTTTCGCAAGAACAAGTTAGGACAGTTGCTACAAATACGTTTCGGGTTGCAAAAAACATCGAACAATTCATCCCAAAAGCCGAAGCCGCTTTGGGCTTTCCAATTGAGATAATTGCGGGGCGCGAAGAAGCCCGTCTGATTTATACAGGCGTGGTACATACCCTGCCCCCCAACGGAGACAAGATGTTGGTGGTGGATATAGGCGGCGGTTCAACCGAATTTATTATTGGTTCTGATTTACAGCCCATTCATATGGAAAGCCTATCGTTGGGCTGTGTAACTTATAGTGTGCGCTTTTTCCGCAATAATAAGGTGGGAGAAAAGGATTTTTCGGCGGCGGTAACAGCTGCCAGAGCGGAAATCCAGCGGATTGCGAAGTTGTATAAAAGGACTGGATGGGACTTTGCTGTCGGCACTTCCGGTTCGGCAAAATCTATACGCGATGTGCTGGCGGCAGAGACGGGTAATTCGGATGTGTTGATTACTTATGAGGGCATGAAGAAATTGGCAGAAAGGATTTGTTCTGCAGGAAGTGTGAAGAAGGCGCGTTTCGAAGGTCTGAAACCCGATAGGTTGGAGGTGTTCGCCGGCGGTTTGGCCGTGATGATTGCGGTGTTTGAAGAGTTGGATGTCAAGTCAATGACGGTTACGGATGCGGCCCTGAGGGACGGGGTGTTTTACGATTTAATCGGCCGGAATTTGAATGAAGATATGCGTGAGCAAACGGTCAGGCAGTTCCAACAGCGTTATCATGTTTCGCCCACGCAAGCGGAAAGGGTGGCCGGTATGGCGGATGTTCTGTTGGAAAGTCTGGCACAGCGTGTATCCCTGTATGAGTCGAACCATTGGCGGCAGTATTTGCGTTGGGCAGCATGTTTGCATGAAATCGGGATGGATATCGCTTATACGGCTTACCATAAACATTCGGCATATATTTTGGAGCAGGCGGATATGCCGGGATTCTCACGCAAGGAACAGCATATTTTGGCCGCATTGACCCTGGGACAGAGGGGAGACCTGCGTAAGATGCCGGAACAGGTGGATGGCAGCAAAATTATGTGGTTCGCGGTTATTGCGCTGAGGTTGTCGGTGCTGTTTAACCGTTCACGTTTACCTGTAGTGTTGCCGCAGCATACCCAGTTGCGTTATGCGGACGACGGACGCAGGTTTGTTTTGCGCATCAACCGGCAATGGCTGGAAGAAAATCCGCTTACCGCCGGCACTTTGGCCGAAGAGTCCGTCCAGTGGTCGAAAATCGGTTTCTGTTTCAATGTGGCGGCCGTTTGATTCATATTTTTGCCGTCTGAAAAGCATTCAGACGGCTTTTTGCTGTTCCACAATAATTCCCATCCGTTTCCCACAGATTTAAATGTTGCACATAAGGCGCAGCCCTATTGGAAGGAAAGGGTTACGCCCATCCTAAACAAGCCCAAATCCTGCCGCCCCAGAGGGCAAGATTTCAACCATTAAGGAAATTTTGATGAAGCTGAAAAACATATCCTTAAACCGCCGCCAATTTTTGCTTCACTCTTCGGCTTTGGCTGCCGCCTGCGCCGGCTCATGGCAGATTTGGCGCAAGATACGCAAACCGCCTCCGATTAAGGTAAACAGGGTAGGGCTGCCTTTGGGGCATATATTGCGTAACGGCGGATTTGAAACCCCGGATTTGCCGCCGACACGCTGCAATACGCTGATATTGGGCAGCGGGGCAGCGGGTTTGAGTGCGGTTTGGTATTTGGCCAAACACGGCCATCGCGATATTTTACTAGCGGAAGGATTTGAACGGAACGGCAACAATGCGGCTTTTCATTATCGGGACGTTTCCGCGCCGAGCGGCGCGCATTATTTGGCACTGCCTTCGCGGGAGAGTGTTTATGTGCGCGAGATGCTGCACGATATGGGGATTATGGACGGCGGCGGATCATTCAATGAAGAAGATTTGGTTTACGTGCCACAGGAAAGATTACTGCGGCAGGGGCGTTGGCATGACCGCCTCTTGCCGGAACAGGATGCCGACAGCCGGCGTTTCTTCAAACTGACAAATTATTTAAAAACGGCGCACGGGCGCGATGGCAAACGATTTTTCGTCATTCCCATAGCGGAATGCTCGAAAGACGATATTTGGCGCAGGCTGGATAAAATCACTTTCGAACAATGGCTCAGGCGGGAAAATTACCGTTCGGAAACACTGCTTTGGTATTTGGATTACTGCTGCCGCGATGATTACGGACAGGGCATCGGACAAGTATCGGCATTTGCCGGACTTCACTATTTTTGTGCGCGCGGCAATATGGAAGACACGGTGCTGACTTGGCCGGACGGTTTGGCACATTTATCTGAAAAAATTAGAAAAATAAGCGGTATGAAAGAAATAGAAAAACCGCCTAAAGATAAATATTGGAAGTTTGGGCGGCCTGTTGCCTGGAATGCTTCGGCGGTGAAGGTGGAAGAGAGGGATAACGGGGTTTTGGTTTGGCTTAGGGACAACGCGGATGGCGAAACACGGACGGTTTTGGCCGACAGGGCCATCTGCGCGATGCCGCTGATGGTTGCTTCAAGGGTGGTGGTTGGGGATTACGGGCTGCCGCGACCGGTTTACGCGCCCTGGCTGGTTGGGAATTTCGTGCTTAACCGTTTTCCCGATGAAATCGGCGGCAGTGAAACGGCTTGGGACAATGTCGTCTACGGCAGCAGGCAATTAGGCTATGTTTCGGCAGGCAATCAGTTTATTCGGATGGCAAAACCTGAACGGACGGTGTTTACGGCATATGCCGCCTTGAATCACGATGAGCCGCAAGCAATACGGAAATGGCTGATGAAGGCGGATGATGAAACATTGGCCGGATATGCCGCGCAAGATTTGCTGGCGGCTTACGGGGATGCTTTTTGGCATTGTGTGGAAGCGGTGGATTTGTCCGTACGCGGCCATGCCATGTCCGTACCCAAACCCGGTTATTTGTCTGATGCCGGGTTGCTGCAGTTAAGAAGGCATGATTCGCGCCTGCTGTTTGCACATGGCGATTTGAGTGCCTATTCGGTGTTTGAGGAAGCGGTATATTGGGGGGCGGAAGCCGCCAAGAAGGTTTTAAGGGGGTAGTTTGTTGTTTTTTTGGCTGTCAAGGGTTTCTGATATTGCTTATTGGTAGCATAAATAAACTGTTCAACGTAAAATATTATAAATATTTACTCATTTTTGATTGACAAGAAAAATTTCTTTTTAAAAAACATATATGGGTGGAAACTTTCTGTTTGCGGTTTCCGATATCGGGGTTTATGGCGAAATCGTTGTGGCGGTTTTTTGATTTCGCCATGTTTGGATGTCTAATCATGTTTCTTGAAAATTATCAGGCGGATGCCGCAATTTATGCCATGTTTAAGGACTTTTACGAGGAAGAGCTTTCCAGTAATGCGCTGTATCCTTATATGCTTACTGCATTGCGTAATAAGAAGGGCTGGCCTTCTGAAAATTGGCTTTCCGCATTATCTGAATTGCATAATTTTGAATACAATTGCTTTAAACGCGCCCACAGGCGTTTGGACAGGTTGTCGCACGGTCATGCGCATGATGTGGTGCGTCTGAACGAGTTTGTATTTTTCCGCAGTGTTTTTGATGAGAATTGATTTAGCCGAACCCGTCCGTGTGGTTGCAGGGATTGTATCGAATAAAAACGGTGAGTTTTTGTTGTCGTCAAGGCCGCCAGGCAAGCCTTATGCGGGTTATTGGGAGTTTGCCGGAGGCAAGGTCGAGGCGGGCGAATGTGAATTTGACGCGCTTAAACGTGAGTTTTGGGAAGAGCTGGGGATTAGGATTGATGCGGCCGTCCCTTGGCTGGCCAAGGTTTATGTTTATGAACATGCGACCGTGCATTTGCGCTTTTTCCGCATAGCGGCCGGACAATGGTCGGGAAAAATTGAGGCTAGGGAAGGGCAGCTTTGGGCTTGGCAAAAGGCGGGGGGTTTTTCGGTTTCGCCCATGTTGCCCGCCAATGAGGCTTTGCTAAGGGCTTTGGCTTTGCCTTCGGTTTTGTCCGGCGGTTTGGATGTCGGGTTTCGGGATGCGGACGGCGGCTTCCGCGTGCCGCCTTGGGCTTTAGCCGAACAACCATACGGCCATGTTTTGCTGACGCAGGACGAGGTGCGGCGTTTGGGCAGGCTGCCGCAGGCTCAAGGAGTATGGTTAATCGTTTCTTTGTTGGAGGAATTTTGGCAGTCTCAAGACGCGGATGTGGTGGTGTGGCGGGTAAGCGACGATACCGCCGCAAATGAGGTGTTGCGGGTTTTGCGCGATGGGGCTTCTATGCCTATTGTGGTGTCCGCCTCCACATCGGCTGCCAAGCGTTTCGGCTCGGAATGGTCGGCACATGGGGCACAGGCGGTGGTTGTGGAAGATGTGGTAAAGGCCGTCTGAATCAGACGGCTTTTTTCAAATCGCGTAGTCAATCAGTTCGCTCTGCCCGAAAACGTATACCTGACGCGGGGACAGTTTGAGTTCTTGGCCGATGTGCAGGTTCAGGCGGCCGGTTTCGGATGTGGCGAAATCGACGTGAAATTGGCGGCCTTCGGGCAGGGCAAGTGTCAGGTGGGTGAGCGCGCCGGAAACGTGGATGTTGGCGATTGTGCCCGCCAGCATGGGGTTTTGGGCGTTGGTTTCCCATTCGTGCGGGCGGATGTAGCCGACCGCGTGCTGTTCCTGCCAGCGGTATTGCCTGTCCAAAGGCCAGGCAAATTCTCCATAACGCCATTCGCCTTTTTCGATGCGGCCTTCAAAGGCATCGGTGTTGCCTAAGAATTCGGTTACGAAGGCGTTGTTCGGCTGGCGGTAGAGTGTGGCTGCGTTGCCGACCTGTTCGATTTTGCCGTGGTTCATGACGACGATTTGGTCGGAGACTTCCAAGGCTTCTTCCTGGTCGTGCGTGACCAAAATGCTGGTGATGCCCAATTCGTGGTGGATGTCGCGCAGCCAGGTACGCAGTTCTTTGCGCACTTTGGCATCGAGTGCGCCAAAGGGTTCGTCCAAAAGCAGCAGTTTGGGTTCGACCGCAAGGGCGCGGGCGAGGGCGATGCGCTGGCGTTGGCCGCCTGAAAGCTGGTGCGGGTAGGATTTGGCGAGGTGGGGAAGCTGTACCAGTTTCAGCAGCTCTTCAACCTTGCTGCGGATTTGTTTTTCAGACGGCCTTTGACTGCGCGGCAATACGGTCAGCCCGAAAGCCACGTTGTCGAAAATATTCATGTGGCGGAATAGGGCGTAATGCTGGAAAACGAAGCCGACTTTGCGTTCGCGGACGTGTTTGGCGGTAACGTCCTGCCCGTCAAACAGGATTTTGCCGCCGTCGGCGTTTTCCAATCCGGCGATAATCCGCAGCAGCGTGGTTTTACCGCAGCCCGAAGGGCCGAGCAGCGAAGTGAGCTTGCCGGTCGGCGCGGTCAGGTTGATGTTTTTCAGGGCGTGGAACGCGCCGAAGTGCTTGTTCAGATTTTCGATGGTGATACTCATGCTGCTTCCCTTTCGGCGGCGCGGTGTTTTTTCTGTTGGATTTTGGTAAGGATGTCCTGTATCGCCAGCGTGGCGATGGCCAGCAGGGCCAGAATGCTGGACAGGGCGAACGCGCCGACAAAGTTGTATTCGTTGTAGAAGATTTCGACCAGCAGCGGGATGGTGTTGGTTTCGCCGCGTATGTGCCCCGACACCACGCTGACCGCGCCGAACTCGCCCATCGCGCGGGCGTTGGTGAGAAT
>CAUVCE010000001.1:0-47683 GCA_963550425.1 uncultured Neisseria sp. | reverse complement strand
ACGAACCCATCACGCTGATTCTGTCGGAAAAAGGGTGGATACGCAGCCGTGCCGGACACAACCTCGATTTGAGCCAGACCGCGTTCAAAGAAGGTGACCGCCTCAAACAAACCCTTGAAGGCCGCACTGTTTTACCCGTCGTCATTCTCGACTCATTGGGCAGAACCTACACGCTCGATGCCGCCGAAATCCCCGGCGGACGCGGCGATGGCGTGCCGGTTTCATCGTTAATCGAGCTGCAAAACGGCGCGAAACCCGTCGCCATGCTCACCGGCCAGCCCGAACAGCACTACCTGCTTTCAGGCAGCGGCGGCTACGGCTTCATTGCCAAACTGGGCGATATGGTCGGGCGCGTGAAAGCGGGCAAAGTAGTGATGATTTTAGAAACGGGCGAAAAAGCATTGCCGCCGCAGCCGTTGTCGGCTTCTTGGCTTATCAACCCGGAATACAAAATCGTCTTGGCCGACAGCGGCAACCGCCTGCTGGCCTTTCCTCTGGCCGAACTAAAAATCATGCCCAAAGGGCGGGGGCTGCAGCTTACCTCCCTGTCAGACGGTTCGAGCCTGGAACAAACCGCCCTCATCCCCACTGCCGAATTTACCGTAGAAATCATCGGGCGGCGCGGCGGCCTGCACAACGAAAGGCTGCGGATAAAAGACATAGAGGGGAAACGGGGGCGCAAAGGCAGGCTGCTCGACACAGCCGGCCGCGTGAATGCCATCCGCCCTGCCGGTTGAGCAATAACGGAAAAGCAGTTTGACGACACATTCTGTTAAAATAAGTCAATGGCGGAAAAGGACAGATTCCGTCCCTGTTACAAACGCCTTTCAAACAAAAAAACAAGAAAACGACATGCTGAGCAAACTTATCCTAACCCGAAGCGACTGGGAAGACCAAATCGACCGCATACCGTGGCTGATAAACATCTGCCGCTGCGCCGTTGCGGTATCCATGCTGATTTCCCACTTCATGGTAAACCACACCGGCTCGGAAACCATACGCTACACCATCCCGACCGCACAATTTTACTTTTGGCTGGCGTGTTACGGATTACTGATAACCATTTCCTTCATCCGTCCCCGCTGGCTGCGCCAACAGCGCGAAGACCTGCCCAATACCGGCGCGGTCATCGACATCAGCATGATAATGATTCTGCTGTACCTGGCCGGCGGCGTAACCTCCGGGCTGGGCATCCTCGTACTGCCGTTTGTGGCGACATCCTGCCTGCTCAGTTACGGCCGCTACCCGCTGCTGTATGCCTCCTACACCACCATCTGCCTGCTGGCCGTCATGTCCGCGCGCGGACAGATTGCCCTGAGTATGGCCTATTGGGACAGCCGTTCGCTCAGCGCGGCCATCATCCTGATTACCGCCATATTCGCCGTATCCTTCCTAACCTCGCTGGGTGCGACCTACCTGCGTTATGCCACGGCCTCCGCCGTCCAGCACAAACGCGCCTTCAACCGCATACACGGGCTGAACCAACTGGTACTCAACCGCGTACAGGAGGCCGTCATCGTATTGGACGACAAACAAAAAATCATCCTGTTCAACCGTCAGGCAAAAACCTACTTCCCCGGCCTGACGGCGGAGCGCACCGAAACCATCTTTACCGAACTTATAGACCGCTGGCAGCGCGCACCCGACAAACCATTCGAGGCCGACATCCACCTGCACCAGCATGCCATGCACATCCGCGCCATGCCCCTGATACAGGAAGACAGCCAACTGCTGATGATTTTTGCCCGTTCCCTGCGCGAAATCGCCTCGGAGGCCATGGCTACCAAACTCGCCTCACTCGGCCAATTGACCGCCAACCTGGCACACGAGGTACGCAACCCCATGTCCGCCATTACCCATGCCGCCAGCCTGCTTGCCGATGACGAAGAACTTGATCCCGTCCATGCCAAACTGATCAACATCATCAGCACCAACATCCGCCGTATCGACAAAATGCTGGAAGAAGTATCGTCCCTCAACAAAAAAGACGCATTGGGGCGCGAAAGCGTCAGCCTGATGAAATTCTGGATGGCGTTCAAACAAGAATTCCTGCTAAACAACCCCGGTGCCGTAGGCTGCGTCAGAATGCAGATGCAGGGTAAAAACCTCACAGTGATGGCCGACCCCATGCACGTTCAGCAAATCATGTGGAACTTATGCAACAACGCATGGCGGCACAGCAAAAAAGATGCCGACGCCATTAAAGTACTTATCCGGCCAAGCGGCAAACTGAATATTTCCATCGTGATTTCCGACAACGGCCCAGGTGTCCGTCCGGATATACGCAACCGCCTGTTCGAACCATTCTTCACCACCGAATCCAACGGTACGGGTTTGGGGCTGTATGTCGCCCGCGAACTGGCACACGCCAATTTGGGTCAGTTGCACTATCATCCCGAAATGAACGGTTTCGAACTGATTTTACCGAAGGATAAAAACCATGAAGAGTAACGATCTGCAAGACCCTGTGTTGGTTGTGGACGATGAGGCGGACATCCGCGACCTGATGGAAATGACCCTGCTCAAGATGGGGCTGCGCGTCGATACCGCCGTGGGTGTGGAAGATGCCAAAAACAAACTGGAAAACAACGCCTATTCCCTGGTGCTGACCGATATGCGTATGCCGGACGGCTCGGGCTTGGAAGTGGTTCAGCACATCAACAAGCTGATGCTCGATACCCCCGTGGCCGTCATCACCGCCTTCGGCAATGCCGATCAGGCTGTCGAAGCCCTGAAATCGGGCGCATTCGACTACCTGCAAAAACCGATTACCCTGTCGCAACTGCGCTCGTTGGTCAAATCAGCGATTAAGGTAAACGAACCTGCGGAAGCACCGGTCAAAAAAGCGGCAGCGGCCGAAATTCCCCAGCCCGCCCCTTCGCCCCCCCCTATGCCGCCCAAACCCTTCAACCCCGCCGCACCGGCCTCCAGCCAGCCCGATATAAAGTGGCCGTCTGCCTACGCCCCTACAACTTCCGTACGCAAAGGCTATGCCGGAGGTATCGACAAGCCTATGGCGCCGTCCGACACTTTGAGTTCTTTGCGCGAGCGTTTCCGCAACGGTGCGACACCCCAACCGGCTTTCGCCACTGCCGAAATCGAGGAAGCCGCAGGCGATGTCGATATGCCCCGCCTGTTGGGCATGTCGCCGCAAATGGTGGAGGTTCGCCACTTAATCCGCCGTTTGGCCGGCAGCAATGTGCCGGTTTATATTTCCGGCGAATCGGGTTCGGGTAAGGAACAGGCGGCACGCAGCATACACGAATTGTCGCCTAGGACGGTCGGCCCGTTTATCGCGGTAAACTGCGGCGCGATTCCCGAAAATCTGATGGAAAGTGAATTTTTCGGTTATAAAAAAGGCAGCTTTACCGGTGCAGACCAAGACCGTATGGGCTTTTTCCAACATGCGGACGGCGGCACGCTGTTTCTTGACGAAGTGGCCGATTTGCCTTTGGCCATGCAGGTCAAGCTGCTGCGCGCGATTCAGGAAAAGGCCGTCCGCCGCATCGGCGATCCCAAGGAAACGGCGGTAGATGTCCGTATCATATGTGCCACGCATAAAAACCTCGAGGCCCTGGTGGAAAGCGGCGCATTCCGGCAAGACCTGTATTACCGTTTGAATGTCGTTACGCTGCATATGCCGCCGCTGCGGGAAATGCGCGAGGATTTGGGAGGGCTGATCATGCGCCTGTTGAATAAATACCGCGACGGCGTGCCGGGCGGCTACAAGCTCAGCCCCAAGGCGCAGGAAGCTTTGTTGTCATACAGTTATCCCGGCAATTTCCGCGAATTGGAAAATATTTTGGAACGCGCCATCGCGCTGACCATAGGCAATATCATCCAGTTGGACGATTTGCAACTGACGGCCAATTATGCCCCGCGCCATGTCGATTTGATGGCCGGCGGACAGGGGGCGGAAAGCGTCATCAATAATGTCGTACCCGCCGAAGCCGCCGCCAATCTGCAGGCGCTTAATTTTGACGGCCTGCCGCAGTTTTTGCCCGGCCAGACCCAGATTCAGGAATATCTCGACTTGGTGGAACGTTCGATTATCGAACAGGTATTGCAGCTTACCCGTTACAACCGCACGCAGGCCGCCAAGCTGCTGGGGGTAAGTTTCCGTTCGATGCGTTACCGTATGGAACGTTTGAATATAGAGTAGTGTTTTTTTGAAAGCAAAGCCGCCTGAAAACCAATTTGCGGGTTTTCAGGCGGCTTTGCTTTTCCAGCCCCAAACCGGCCTCACATTTCCTGCGGGTCCACATCCACCGACCAGCGTATGTTGCCGTTGCGGTTTTGTTGCAGCATCTGCAGCCAAAGGGCGGCCGCACGGTGCACGTCGGCACGCGAAGCGCTTTCCAAAAACACCTGCGCCCGCTCCCTTTCGGCCAGCCGCATCATGAACATCGGCACCGCGCCAAACACCGATACGCCATCCGGCTTCATGGGCTCGAGTATTTCTTTTATCTGGTTCAAAAACCCTTCCGCCTCCTGAATTTGCGGCGCATCGGCGCGTATGGCGATTTGGAAGCCGGCAGGCGGCAGTGCAAACTGCATCCTTTCTTGCCATTCGCGGTCGGCGAAGCAGCGGTAATCCTGTGCCTGCAGGGCGGCGAATACGGGCGATTGCGGCAGGCGCGTCTGTATCAGTACGCGGCCGGCCTTGTCCGCCCTACCCGCCCGCCCGGATACCTGCATCAATTCGGCAAACAGGCGTTCGGGGGCGCGGAAGTCGGCGCTGTACAGGCTGCCGTCCGCATCCAACACCACAACCAGGTTCAAACGGGCGAAATCATGCCCTTTCGACAGCATCTGTGTGCCGACCAAGATATCCAGTTTGCCTCCCTCAATGCGTTCGTATAATTTACCCCAGTCGTTTTTGTGCGATGTGCTGTCCCTGTCCACGCGTGCGATTTCGGCCTGAGGCAGGAAGCGGCGCAGGGTTTCCTCCACGCGCTGCGTGCCTTGCCCGATGGCCGCCAAGTCCTGATTGCCGCATTCGGGGCATTGTTGCGGCACGGGTTTTCTGAAATCGCAATGGTGGCAGCGCAGTTGGCCGGCGCGCCGGTGCAATACCATTTTGGCAGAACAGTTCGGACAGCCGAATGTGTGGCCGCAGTCGCCGCAAAACAGGGCGGGCGCAAATCCCCGCCGGTTTAAGTAAACCATGGACAGGCCGCCTTGACGGTGGTTTTGTTGCAACAGGGACAGGGCCTGCGGCGAGAGGCCGTTATCCAGTTTCATGTTTTTGACATCCAAAATGTCTATCTTCGGCAATTTGGCATTCGGGCGGGCGCGGAACGGCAGTTCGAGCAGGCTGTAAGCACCGCTTTTGGCCTTGTGCCAGCTTTCCAGGCTGGGTGTGGCGCTGCCCAATATAATCGGGCAGGAATGTCGTTTGGCGCGCCATACGGCCAAATCGCGCGCATGATATCGCAGTTCGTTGTCTTGTTTGAAGGAGGCATCGTGTTCTTCATCTACTATGATCAGGCCGGCTTCGGGCAGCGGGGTGAAAACGGCCAGGCGTGTGCCGATGATGAGCCTGGCCTGCCCCAGCATGGCGCGAAGGTAGTCCCGCGTGCGTTTGCCGGCCGCGGTTTGGCTGTGCAGGACGGCGGTCGGCACGCCGGCAAAACGTTGCGCGATGCGCGCCAGCAGTTGGGGGGTCAGGTTGATTTCGGGCAGCAGGAATAAAACCTGCCTGCCCTGCGCCAATATGTCGGCCATGATGTTGAAATATACTTCGGTTTTGCCGCTGCCGGTAATGCCGTAAAGCAGGAAGGGCCGGAATCGGCCAAATGCCCCGCGCACGGCATCGGCGGCAGCTTCTTGGGCAGGGTTCGCCGTGTGTTGCGGCGGCCGCAATGCGGGCGCGGCAGGGGAAAGGATGTCCAGCCAGCCCCGCAACGCCCATTCGTCAAGCAGTTTGACCGCCCGGCCGTGTATTTGTTTGAGCATGTCCAGACCCAATCCGTCCGAATCCAGCGCCCGCCACAATTCGGCCTGTTTGCGAAAACGAGGGAAAGGTTGCAGGCGGCCGACCCCGTTCAGCCGATAAAGGCGCGGCTCTTCGGGCAGGGCCGCCGATGCTGCCGCCTTCAAACCCTGCGGCAGGGCCGCCGCCACGGCCTGCCCAAGCGGATAATGGTAATAGCGGGATGCAAACGCCAGCAGTTCGCGCCATTGTCCGGGCAGGCAGGGCTCGCCGTCAAATACGGCTTGGACGGGCAGGATTTTGGCCGGGTCGAAATCGGGATGAGGGTCGTCCGCCCATACGATGCCCGACTGGGTTTTGCGGCGGAAGGAAACGGCAACCCGCGTGCCGTGTGGCAGGGGGCGGGGGTGGCTGTAGGTAAACAGGCCGTCTGAAACGGGAACATTCAGGGCGATTCGGTAGTAATACATGGCAATTGGAAAAAACAGGCCGCCCGAAAATGTTTTCAGACGGCCGAATACAGAACAACAACCGGTTTTTCAGTCAGCTACACGCCCAACATCCGCACGGCCACCAAATCGTCATCATCCGCATGGCCTATTAGGATTTCCCTGGTGCGTCCCTGCCACAATTCCTTAAACAGCAACAGCTCTTCGGCAGAGGCCGTGCCACTTACCGCCTTGGGCATTACCTCGGCCATTCGGGTATCGAACGGCACGCGTTGGGCATTGTAGAACACCTCTGCGGCCGCGCCGGTATCGCGGCGGCGCAGGGACAATACACCTTCGATATTTCCGTCAAAGGCCAGCAGGTCTCGGCGGGCAAACCGGTGCTGCATACCGATGCCGCCGAAACCCTGTTCCGCAGCCGCGCCGGTCAGCAGGGTGGCCACGGCGGCAATCACGCCGGCCGTCCCTTCGTCCCGGCCGTCCCGCATCTGCACCTCCAGCCCGCCGCGTTGCGGAACATCATCGCCATAAAGGGCTTTCAGGCCGCGACAGACCATCAGGTACGCGCCGGCCACGGTAGGGCAGGAATGCCCGGCCAAACGCACCGCATCGACATAACGGTAAGTCAGCATACCGTTTTGCGCCGCACCGAGAAACTCCGCCAAAGGATCGTATAAAACAATGGCCGGAACCTGGTTGAAATAAGTGGGGAAACCATCAGTATCGAAAGACAGGGGCATGGCAATACCTTTCCTGACAAATTGACAAAAACCAAAACAAAGCCGCCTGAAAACCTACAGACGGCTTTGCCGATTAACGGGAGGAACAAGACGTTTCCACATCCCCGCCCTGATCCTCGGTGAAGGCGAACACTGCCTCGCCGCCCTTCTGATGCCATTCGCCGCCGTTGCCGAACAAACCGCTGTCGGCGGTATAACGCTCGCCGGATGCCGAAACGGCGCGTTTCATCACGACGGAACGGCCTTCCGTACTCAAACGGATTTGCTCGTTGCCCAAATACTTCACGCGCACCCGCATACCGTTTTCACAGACAAAGACATCGCCTTCCCCGCTTGGCGCACGTCCTTCATGACGGCTGCGGTGGCGATGGCTGCGGCCTTCTTCCGCCTGGTCGGGATAAACGCCGCCGCGTTGGTGCTGCTGCGGCAGATAACAGGCGGACAGGCCCAAGGCCAACAAGGCGGGAACAAACCAATTGCGTAACTTCATAGACATTCCTTTTCAGTTGAAACCCCGCCCGAAAGGGCGGTAAGACAAAAACCGTCCGATGGCCGGCCATACCGAACGACACACCCGATTAAAAAAACATCGGCATGGCACACCGCACTAATCTAATCGGCCGCATGCCAAGGTTTGGCCGCGCCGGCGGCAAATTCGGGTTTTTTGCCGCCCCAAAGCGTATCGATATCATAAAAATCGCGCACGGCGGGCAACATCACATGGACCACCAAATCGCCCGCGTCCACCAACGCCCATTCGCCGCCCTCTTCGCCTTCCGTACCCAAAACCTCGAAGCCGGCATCCTTCAAATCCAGCGCCACATTATTTGCCAACGCCTTCACCTGACGGGTACTCTCGCCGCTGGCAATCACCATACGGGCAAAAAGCGGGGTTTTGGATTGCGTTTCCAAC
The DNA here is from genome assembly GCA_963550425.1 of uncultured Neisseria sp. Taxonomy (GTDB): domain Bacteria; phylum Pseudomonadota; class Gammaproteobacteria; order Burkholderiales; family Neisseriaceae; genus Neisseria. The sequence goes on along the minus strand of CAUVCE010000001.1, from coordinate 39,646 downwards.
ACCGCGATATCCTTGGCTTTCACATCCTCCAAAGCATTGACTGCGACATCCACCATCTTTTGCAAATCAACCAACTCTTGTTCAGTCATATCATTTAATTTCCTAATGTTTCTTTCAACACACAGGGCTGCAATAAGGCACAGCCCTATGCGTTGCCCTATTGGGAGGGGTTACGCCCCTCCCAAATAATCCTGATTCTACTGCCCCAAAGGGCGGGGTTTCAACCATTAGGGAGACTTTGGCAAAAAACACCCATACTGCTCGGAATTTACAGGCCGTACAACAATATCGGGAAACCTACCGCCTTCGCATCGCCAACAACCTTCTGACACACAGCAGCGCGACAAAAGGCAGGCAGGCGGACACCAGCAGATAGCGCGGGCGGTCGAAAGAAACAACCGCCTCGCCCCGCGCCAGCCCTGCCAACGCCCATGCCCATTCCCAAACGGCGGGCAGGGAAAAAGCCAGCACGGCGGCCAAACCCAAAATAGCGAACATACCCAGCGGCATCGTTTGGCCACCCAACACCTTGCGGTTAAGCCTGAGCAAGACCAGCAAACCGAAGCCCACGGCCAGCGCCATCCCCCCGTTGGCGGCAACCTGCAGGCCGTTGAAAGCGATTTCGGGCGCAACGGGCAGCCCGTCCGCCGGCGGCAGATTTTTCCGCCCCAAATCTATACTTTGCATAACATTGAGGATAAAAGTGTAAACCATATCGGCCAATATCACCCACACGGGCAACGAGGAAAAAAAGTAGCGCATGGGAGCCTGCGTCCGCCGCCTTGTTTCAAAAACAGCCAGTTTAACAGAAGCAGCACGCCGCATCCGTTTTTTTGCCGTCCGACTTCCCTGCCCCAAATTCACAACAACGGATTGATTATCCCCGATACGGAGGAAAACTGCAGCAGGGAAGGCCAAACAAAACCGTCAGAAGTTTTTTCTCCACCGCCGATTTTGTTACACTGCCGTTTTCTTTGCCCCAACCGCCATTATGCTGACCTATACCCCTCCCGAACTGCGCCCCGTCCCCCCTACCCGCGAAAAACCGTGGATTCTGTTATTGCTGGCCTTTGCCTGGCTGTGGCCGGGCGTATTTTCACACGACTTATGGAAACCTGACGAATTGTGGGTAAACGAAGCCGTCAATAACCTATTGTCCGGCGGCAGTGTTTGGCAGCCTCAGGCATTGGGCGAAGATTATACCGGTGCGTCTTTCGCCTATATCTGGCTGGCTTCCCTTTGCCGCCTGTTTCTGTCGCCTTGGCTGACAGACGCGGTGTCGGCCATGCGCCTGACCAGCGTGTTGTTTACTATTGTAGGGCTGACCTCCTGCGGCATGGCGGGCTTTCATCTGTCGGGGCGGCATCAGGGACGCAGCGTTGTGTTGATTTTAATCGGCTGTGCGGGGCTGATTACCGCCGGCCACCTGCTCGGCGGTTCTTCGGTTGTCTTTGCCGCTTCCGGCCTGTGCCTGCACGGATTGTCGCTGGCACGGCAAAGGGTGATGGCTGCAGCGTTTTTACTCGGTTCGGGCTGGGTTTTGCTTTCGGTATCGGCCGGCTGGCTGGTGTCCGCCGCAACAATATCGGCGGCATTTTTGCTGCCTTTGTCGCCAATCTGGCGCAGCAGGCGTTTTTTTGTGTCGTTATCCTGTGCGATGGTGTTTGCCTTGCCCCTGATGCTGCTGCATCCGTTGGCATTGTACCGCCATTCGCCCGAAGCCTTTGACGGCTGGCTTCATTATCACGCATTCGGCGCATTCGGCGGAACGGCTTCGTTTTCGTTGGGTTTCAGCCTGCCCTATTATTTGAAAAATATATCGTGGTTTGCCTTTCCCGCTTGGCCGTTGGCGGCATGGACGGTTTTCCGCCACAAGGTTTGGTATGAGGCATGGGGTTCGCTGGCATTGGTGTGGCTGTCGGTTATGGGGCTGCTGTTGGCTTTCGTGCCGCAAACCGATGAAGATAATTTGATGTGGCTGCTGCCGATGTCGGCCTTGCTGGGTGCGGCGCGTCTGGACCAGATGAGGCGCGGGCCGGCTGCCTTTCTCAATTGGTTCGGCATGGCGGCCTTTGGTTTGTTGGCGGTATTTCTGTGGTTGGGATTTTTTGCCATGAATTTCGGCTGGCCGGCAAAACTGGCGGCGCGGTCGGCTTATTTCAGCCCTTATTACACGCCCAAATTCGATGTTATGCCGATATTGGTGGCAGTGTTGTTTACACCGTTGTGGCTGTGGGCGGTTACGCGCAAGAACGTCAAGGCGCGTCAAGCGGTTACCAACTGGGCAGCCGGCATGACGCTCGCCTGGGCGTTGCTGATGACGCTGTTCCTGCCTTGGCTGGATGCCGCCAAGAGTTACCGCCCCGTAGTCGAACGGATGGAGTCCGCCCTGCCGGAGGATTTGAAGGAACGCCGCGCCTGTTTCAGCATAGACGACAGGTTGCCAACCGCCCGCATGGCATGGAAGGAATACGGCAGCCTGCCGTTCGATGTCGGCGAGTCGGGCTGCAGTTACCGTCTGATGCAGACCGATGCCTATGCCGCCGTGCCGGATGGCTGGCGCGAAGTGTGGCAGGGCAGGCGGCCCCGCAATAAGAATGAGTTGTTCGTGTTGTTGAAACGGGTGGAGAACGAATAGGGATCAAATGCGGCTTGCCGTTTGCTAAAAAAAATATATCTATCCGTTATATTCAAGGAAATAAATATGCCCCTTCCCATTATTGCCGTAACCAGCGGCGAACCTGCCGGTATCGGCCCCGATATTTGTTTGGATTTGGCCGATGCCAAGCTGCCCTGCCGCCCCGTGGTGTTGGGCGATATTGATTTGTTGCGCCACCGTGCCGAAACTCTCGGCAAAACGGTTTCATTTTGCTATTATGGCGACTCGGAAACGCCGCCGAAGGGCGCATTGGAAGTATTGCACATCCCGCTTGCCGCACATTGCGAGGCAGGCCGTCTGAACGCCGCCAATTCGCCCTATGTGCTGCAACTGCTCGACACCGCCTGTCAGGGCATTCAAAACGGCACGTTCGCCGCCATGACCACCGCCCCGCTGCACAAGGGCATCATCAACGACGCGGGCGCGGGCGGCGGATTTTTCAGCGGCCACACCGAATACCTGGCCGAAAAAAGCGGCACGCCCCGCGTCGTCATGATGCTGGCGGGCGGCAGCCTGCGCGTGGCATTGGCCACCACCCACCTGCCGCTGAAAGACGTGGCCGCCGCGATCACCCGCCAAAGCCTGCTGGAAACCGCCCGCATCCTGCACCGCGATTTACGGCACAAATTCGGCCTTGCGCAGCCGCGCATCCTGGTTGCCGGCCTCAACCCGCACGCGGGCGAAGGCGGCCATTTGGGGCATGAGGAAAACGACGTCATCATCCCCGCGCTGGAAGAGCTGCGCGCCGCCGGACTGGACATCCGCGGGCCGTATCCGGCCGACACGCTGTTTCAGCCGTTTATGCTGAAAGACGCCGATGCCGTGCTGGCGATGTATCACGACCAAGGCCTGCCGGTATTGAAATACGCTTCCTTCGGCCAAGGGGTGAACATCACGCTCGGCCTGCCCTTCATCCGCACTTCGGTAGACCACGGCACGGCCCTCGATTTGGCCGGAACGGGGCGTGCCGACAGCGGCAGCCTGATGGCGGCCGTTCGGACGGCCTGCGAAATGGCCGCCGGCATCAAGCCCGAAACTCCGGCGTCCCCAGTCGGACACGGATACGGCATGGAGATTAACGACTATCTGGAAGACCGCGCCTGCGACCTGTTCAACCGCGCTTTTGCGGCGGCGGGGCAACCCTACACGGCCGAACGGAACAACCTGGACAACAATGCGATAGACCTGAAAATCCGCAACGGCAGCCAAAGCTTCACGGTGGATGTACAATACAGCATGGATTTTGCCAAATACGGAGACGTGCGTATCGACCTGATGTCGGCGGGCAGCCTGCGCGACAAAGGTCTGGCGCAAAAAGGCATCCGCGGGCTGAATGACGATATTTGGCGTTCGAAACGGGGCATTGCGTATTTCAAAGAAATATTCCACATCAACAAAGTGGGAAAATACTTCCAAAAAGACGCGAACGACATGCTGGGGGTATTTTATTATTTTTATGAAGGCAATTTCGTCAAAAACATAGAAAACTTCCAAAGGCAGCCTGTCGGCCGTTATTTTTTCCTGCCTAAATCAGTGGTATTGGCAGAAATCAGGAATAATCCCGGCCTAATCGTCAAAATCAACGACAAACAACGCAACGGGATATATGAAAGCCACTATTCCGCATTTGCCTGTCTGAATATAGCCAAACTGAGTCAAAATTACGGCCTGCCTCTTTTTTCCGATGAATCCGAATTGGCGGCCGGCCTGTCCGAAGTATTCGAACAGGCTTGGCTGCACACCGATAAACAAACAACATAACCCGCCACATGACCTACCAAGCCATACAAAGCCTGCCCGATGTGCCGCTAGACATCATCGGGGACGTACACGGCGAATTTTCCGCGCTGCAATCCCTGCTGCACCATCTGGGATACGATTCCTTGGGATACCATCCGAACGGCCGCATTCCCGTCTTTGTCGGCGACCTCTGCGATCGGGGCGGCGACAGCCCTGCCGTGCTTGACTGGTTCAGGCAATCCCACGAAGCGGGTTTTGCCAAAATGGTGTTGGGCAATCACGAACTCAATCTCTTGGTTGGCGATGCAAAAGACGGTTCAGGCTGGTTTTTTGACAGCCGCCGCGACAAAGATGCCGAACGTTACGCGCCTTGGCGGCGGATAGCCGAAGAAGCGCGCCTGCCGCTCAAACAATGGCTGGCACAGATGCCCGTCATATTGGCGCGCGGCGACATACGCATCGTCCATGCTGCCTGGCTGCCCGAACAAATCGGCAAACTGGCGCGATATGCCGATTGCGGCTTGGTCGAACAATACCGCCGTTGGGAAGGCGACTTACAAAAACACCTGGAAACGGCCGACTGGTATCCCGATTATTTGCGCGAACAACAGGAATATGCCGAAATGCAGGAAGATGCCGGCAGCCGGCTTCCCTTCCTTTCCGCTACCTCCGCCTATGACTTGGCAAAAAGCAGCCATAACCCCCTGCGTGCCTTGACCTGCGGCACGGAACGGAGGGCGGACACACCGTTTTATGCGTCCGGCCGATGGCGTTTTACCTCGCGCAACGCATGGTGGGACGACTATACCGGCGAAACTGCGGTGGTGGTCGGGCATTATTGGCGAAACTGGTATGACGGTTTTGACCGCGCTTCCCAAAATCCCCTGTTCCCAGAACAGCCGGATGCCTGGCTGGGCAGGCGGCGCAACGTGTTCTGCGTCGATTACTCGGTAGGCGCGCGCTGGCGGGAACGTTTGAATGCCGCCCCCGGCAAACCGAAGGCATCACGCTGCCGCCTGGCGGCATTGCGCTGGCCGGAAAAAACGCTTATGTTTGATAACGGCGAACAGGCGAGTACTTATGGCTGAAATGACTATTTATATGACGTCAATTCGTAAAAATCATCGTTTCAGCCATATTTTCCCTGCCCTGCCGCACCGAAGGACGTGGTTTCCACCGTTTTGAAGATTTTGACAAATATGCCGCCGGAAACAACCGGCCGTTTTAAGTTTGGAGGATATTATGCGGATAATGGCCATTTTTACGGCTGCCTTACTCTTGGCCTCCTGTTCAATTACCCGCTTGGATGCGGACGCGCTGGGAGGAAAATGGAAAATCAGCGAAGTTCGGGGACGGGGCCTTTCACAGGAATCCGACTTGGATTTTGATGTCAAGGCCGGACGTTTGGGCATTTACGCGGGCTGCAACCGCCTGTCTACGGACTATACGGCCGGTCAGGGTGGCATACGTTTCGGTTATACCGTTTCCACACTTATGGCCTGCAGCGAAGAAATGCGCAGTGCCGAGGGCGGCATCAGCCAAGTACTGACTCAGGCATCGGCCTTCCGCATCCGCAACCAAACGTTGTCCCTTGAAGACGATGCCGGAAACGTATTGCTGAGGGCGGTCCGAAAAGAAGGGGAAATACCTGGAAACGCGCGACAGGACAGCCGCCAAACCGAAGGCAGGGTTTTCCGCCTGCACTGACTAATGCCGATTTGATTAATCAAACAGCCGCCCTTGTGCCGATATTTCGCGCACGGGGGCGAAAGTATGACGGTGTTCGGGCAACGCGCCGTATTGTTTCAATGCGGCCAGATGGGCAGCCGTGCCGTAGCCTTTGTGGCGTTCGAAACCGTATTGCGGATAGTGTTCGGCCAAGGCGTACATTTCGGCGTCGCGGGAAGTTTTGGCCAGTATCGATGCCGCAGATATGGCGGGGATTTTGCCATCGCCCCTCACCACGGCTTCCGCCAAGGTTTCCAACCCTTGCGGCAGGCGGTTGCCGTCAATCAGGATTTTTTGCGGCGCAACGCCTAACCCCGTTATGGCGCGGCGCATGGCCAGCATGGCGGCATGCAGGATATTGAGTTTGGCGATTTCTTCGACACCGGCGGAGGCAACGCACCAAGCCAATGCCTGTTCTTTGATTTTAACCGCCAATTCGTCCCGCTTTTTTTCACTCAGTTTTTTGGAGTCGGCTAGTCCGGGCAGGTCGTATTCGGGCGGCAGGATGACGGCGGCGGCAAACACGCTGCCGACCAGGCAGCCTCGCCCCGCCTCGTCCACGCCGGCAATCAAAACGTTATCCATCGGTTTCCTTTCGGGTTTCCCCGTCTTTAAATGACCGGTACATCATTGCCCGCTGCCGGCCGTATCGGGCAATCTGATGCCGGCTTCTTCCAATACATATTTGGCGGCCAAGGTATTGGTATCGCGCTTTAGCATTAAATGCAGTTTGCGGAAATCTTCTTGTAATGCCGCCGTCTTCTCAGGCGATTCATACCAGTTTATGACGGCGCCCGCCAACAGGTGGGGCTGTGCCTGACGCTGCAGCAGTTCCGGTACGATTGCCTTGTCAAGCAGGATGTTGGGCAGGCCGACCAGCGGGATTTGGATTTTCCGTTTGACGTAAAAATAGGTCAGCGGCGATATTTTGTAGCTGATGACCATGGGGCGTTTGCATAGGGCGACTTCCAATGCGGCCGTGCCGCTGGCTACCAAGACGACATCGGCTGCGGTGCAGGCCAAGTCGGTGTGGGTAATTACCAGTTGGACGGGCAGATCGGAAAATTCAACCCGTTTAAGCAGTTCCAGGATGCGGTGGCGGGTGGCGTGTGTGGCCACGGGCAGAAGGAAATGCGCCTTGGGGTAACGCTGTAGCAATAAGCGGGCGGCACGGAGGAATATCGGCGCCATGTAGTCGATTTCGCTGACCCGGCTGCCCGGCAGCAGGGCAAAGACGGGAATGCCTTTGTCCAGCCGCATTTTTTCGCGGGCGGCATTTTTGTCCGCTTCCAAAGGCAGGCCCTGCGCCAAGGGGTGTCCGACAAATTCGGCCCGCCCGCCCTCAGCCCGATACAGTCCGGGTTCCATGGGGAACAGGCATAAAATCCGGTTGGCCTGATGGACGATTTTTTTTACGCGTTCGCGCCGCCATGCCCATACGGACGGGCTGACGTAATGGACGGTGGGTATGCCCGCCCGTTTGAGCTTCTCTTCCACATGAAGGTTGAAATCGGGCGCGTCTATGCCGACAAAGACATCCGGCTTGACGGCTTTCATTTGCTCTATCAATCCCTTGCGTATGGATAAGATGTCTGGTAACCCGCGTATGACTTCGGCAAAACCCCTTACCGCCAGTTTTTCCTGTTCGTAAAGGCCGGTAAAGCCCAATGCAATCATCCGCGGACCGCCTATGCCGGTAAAACGCGCCTGCGGGCAGTGTTTGCGTATGGCTTCGATAAGGTGCGCGCCCAATAGGTCGCCGGATGCCTCGCCCGCACTCAGGGCTATCAGAGGGGATTTTTTCGTCATTTGTTTGTCCGGTAATGTATTGTCGGAAATTGGTCAAACAGCAAAAAGGCCGCCTGAAAAGCCTTCAGACGGCCCGCGCTTTCCGGTTTAAGAAACGACTTCGCCGTTTTTACGCTGTTGCTCGGTTACACGGTTCACATGCCATTGCTGCGCGATAGTCAGCAGGTTGTTCACCACATAATAGAGCACCAGTCCGGCGGGGAAGAAGAAGAACATGAACGAAAAAACAAGCGGCATAATCTTCATCATCTTTGCCTGCATGGGGTCGGTCGGCGGCGGGTTGAGCGTGGTTTGAAACCACATGGTTGCAGTCATCAGCAGGGGCAGGATAAACCAGGGGTCGTGGCGCGACAAATCGGTAATCCAACCCAGCCAGGGGGCTTGGCGCAACTCCACAGAACTGAAAATCGCCCAATACAGCCCGATAAAAATCGGGATTTGCAGCAACATGGGCAGGCAGCCGCCCAAAGGATTGATTTTTTCGTCGCGGTAGAGCTGCATCATGGCCTGCTGCATACCCATGCGGTCGTCGCCGTAACGTTTTTTCAACGCTTCCATTTTCGGGGCGACCGTACGCATTTTGGCCATGGACTTATAGGCTGCATTATTGAGCGGGAAGAGGACTGCCTTGACGATAATCGTCAGCAGGACGATAGCCCAGCCCCAGTTTCCGGTAATGCCGTGCAGCTTGTCCATCAGCCAGAACAGGCCTGTTGCCGGCCAATGCACGCGGCCGTAATCCTTGACCAATTCCAATCCGTCTGCGATTTGGCTGATACTGGAAGTGGTTTGCGGGCCGGCATAGAGCGAGACGGTGTAACTGCGCTTGATACCGTTTTGCAATTCCGGCTGGGGCAAATTCACGCCGGCCGAATACAAATTGTCATCGCGGCGTTTGATGTCGATTTGGCAATAGGGCGTACAAATACTTTGAGCGTCCTTGGGCTGCAAAAGCCAGGCCGAGAAGAAATAATGCTGCGTCATGCCCACCCAGCCGGATTGCGTTTTGCGTTCGTATTCGGCCTGGTCGCGCCCTGTTTGGAAATCGCTGTCCAAATCGGAGAAATCAACCTTCTGAAAACCGCCCTGCGGGGTATACAGCACGGGGCCGGTATAACTGTGCATGAAATACCCTTCACCCCCCGGCGCCTGATGGTCGCGCACCATGCGGTAGGCCGTATCGGCCTTAATCGGCTTGCCGCTGAGGTTGCTTACGTCAAAACGCACATCAATCAGATAACTGCCTTTTCTAAATGTATAAACCTTATCGATTTGAACCTTGTCGGGTGTGGTGGCACTCAGGCGCACCTCCACCTTGTCACCCTGCAGGCGGTAAGATTTTTGGGCGCTTTTAAAACTCAACCCCTGAGTCAGGCTGCGGCCGGCGGCATCCACCACATCCGATTGGGCGATATAGGTATGCCCGCGTCCGTCTGCAAACAGTGTGAAAGGTTTGCTTTGGTCGTCCGAAGCGTCATATTGCAAAAGGGTCAGGCCGCGCAGGTCGCCGCTTTTCTCGTCGATGACGGCCGTAACCGTATCGGTGGTAACCGTAATCGGCACAGCCTGAGCCAATGCGGGCTGCCGGGCGGCGACATGCTGCCGCTGCACCTGTTGCTGTGCCTCGGGTGCGGGCTTGGGGGTTGGGAACAACATTTCCCAGCCCATAAGCGTCAGCCAGGCAATGGCAAAAAACAAAGTCAATCTTTTCAAATCCATAAGGTTTTCCTATGATTGGGATTTACGGCGGTATAAAACCCTGTTCCTTCGCATAAGCATACGGGCAGCCCTTGCAGCCGAAGACCGAAAAATCAAATGTTTGAAGGGGAATCAATTCCGTCAGGGTACGGGGTCATGCCCGCTGCCGCCCCAAGGATGGCAGCGCGCAATCCGCCTGACGGCCAGCCAGCTGCCTTTGAGCGCGCCGTATTTTCGAACGGCATCCAGCGCGTATTGCGAGCAGGTCGGCGTATAGCGGCAGCGCGGCGGGATAAGCGGGCTGATGCAGTAACGGTAAAATTCAATCAGCAGTTTCAGTAATTTTGCAGCCATGTTCTTGCAGCAGCCTGTCCAATTGCGTTCTGGCCTGATTTGCGGTGGCACGGCCGAACGGACGGCGCACCCGCACGACATAGTCGCGCGGCGGCAGCCGTGCCTTGTTCCGCCTGAACCACTCCCGTATCACGCGCTTCATATAATTGCGCGCATTGGCACGTTTGGCGGTTTTCTTCCCCACCACCAGGCCCAAACGGGGATGGCCGGCCAGGTTGTCGGAATTATAGGAAATCTGCAGTAGGGTGCAATTGAATTGCTTTTTCAAAGCAAAAACGGAAGAGAACTCTTCCGTTTTCAATAAGCGGTACTGCCTGCCGAAGCGTTCCAAGGTTTTTCTGTTCAGACGGCCAGGCGTTTGCGGCCTTTGGCACGGCGTGCGGCCAATACGGCGCGTCCGCCTCGCGTTTTGGAACGCACCAAAAAGCCGTGGGTGCGTTTGCGTTTGGTTACGGAGGGTTGGTAAGTACGTTTCATCAAGTTTTCCTTTTCGGTTCAAACCCCGCCCATTAGGCGATAGGATTCGGTTTTGTTCGGATGGCGCAATCCCTGTCAAATTCAAGGCTGCGCTTTGCGGGTTGTCCTGCATCCCGAAACCTAAAACTGGTTTTAGAAATATCAAACTGCGGATTACAACCCAAAAAACGGCTTTTGTCAAATAATATCAAGGACTGCCCGCCATACCGCCTTCCGTCTGCCTCATGGCGGCGGGGGGCGATTTTCGGTATAATCCGCCCAGCTTCGGACGGGCGGCGGGCTAGCCGGTACACCTGAATGATTTGAAAAGATTTTATATCGGAAGATACCATGACGCTTGCTGAATTTTGGCCGCTTTGCCTGCGCCGTTTGCGCGAAACGCTGACCCCGCAACAGTTCGATACCTGGATTGCGCCGCTGACTGTGGGCGAAGATGCGGGCGTATGGGTGGTTTATGCCAAAAACCAGTTTGCCTGCAATATGCTGAAAAACCAGTTTGCCGGAAAAATCGACAAGGCGCGCGCCGAGTTCGCGCCCGAAAAACCGGCACTGTTATTTAAGGTAGGGCGCGGCACGGGTTTCCATATCGCACCCTCGGCCGCACACCGCAACCGCACTGCCGACAACCCGCAGCAGCGCGAATTGCCGCTGAATGACGAGCGCCCGCCCGAAAACCCCACCCCCGCCGCCGAACAGCCCGCCAAGGCCAAACCCGCCGTCAAACGCTCCGCGCAGGAGATTTTGGCCGAACGCATCAAAAACCTGCCCATCCGCCCGGAAATCCGCGACAAAATCCAATCCAAAGAGAAAGACAGCCAAGAACCCGCCAAAAATTCCGCCAAGGCGCGCAAGGCCGCCGCTGCCGAAACGCAGCAACAGTGGTATGCCCAAACCAATCTTTCGCCCGAATATACCTTCGACACGCTGGTCAGGGGCAACGGCAACGGTTTCGCCGTCTCCGTTGCCGAAGCCATCGCAGCCGAACCCGGCAAAAGCTACAACCCCTTCTTCCTCTACGGCAGCACGGGATTGGGCAAAACTCATCTGGTTCAGGCCATAGGCAATGCCTTATTGCGGCGCAATCCCAAGGCAAGGGTGCGCTACCTTCATTCGGACGAATACATCAGCAGCTTCATCAAGGCCGTGCGCGCCAATGCCTACGACCAGTTTAAAGAGCGTTTCCGGCAATACGACCTGCTGATTATCGACGATATCCAATTCATCAAGGGGAAAGACCGCACGATGGAGGAGTTCTTCTATCTGTACAATCACTTCCATGCCACGAAACGCCAGCTCGTCATGACCTGCGACGTCCTGCCCAGCCACATCAAGGATATGGACGACCGTTTGAAGTCGCGCTTTTCCTGGGGGCTGACAACGCATCTGGAACCCCCCGAACTGGAAATGCGGGTGGCAATTTTGCAGCGCAAGGCCGAATCGGTGGGCGTGCCGCTGGACGACGAGGTGGCTTTCCTGATTGCCAAACACATCCGTTCGAATGTGCGCGAACTGGAAGGCGCGTTCAAAAGGCTTCAGGCGGCCAGCGGCCTTCTGCACAAACGCATCGATGTGGATTTGGTCAATGAGACCTTGGGCAACGATATTTTTTATACGGCCAACAAAGAGGCCACGCCGGAATTGATTATGGACGCGGTGGCCAAGCATTACGGCATACGGGTTGCCGATTTGGTGGGCAAAAAGCGTACACGCGGCATCGCGCGCCCGCGCCAGGTGGCCATGAGCCTGACCAAGGAGCTGACCGGCCTGAGCCTGCCGGCCATAGGCGGCGCCTTCGGGGGGCGCGACCACACCACGGTCATGTACGGCATCCGCACGATTGCCGATTTGAGGAAATCTGATGCGGGATTGGCCGCGGATTATGAAAAGCTGTTGCTTTTGATGAAGAGCTGTTAGGATTTTCGGCTATCCGGCATCGCGGCCGCCGCATTTCGCGCCCCGAACCCGTTTCGTTAGAAACGTCCATAAAACCTAAAACACAGGAAAGAGATATGTTGATTTTGCAAGAAGAAAGAGATGCGCTGCTCAAACCGCTTCAGGCCGTAACCGGCATTGTGGAAAGGCGGCACACCATGCCGATTCTGGCCAATGTGCTGTTGGAAAACGTACAGGGCAAGACGGGGATTTTGGCCACCGATTTGGAAATCCAAATCCACACGGCAGGCCCCGACAGCGGCGCGTCCGATTTCCGCATCACAACCAACGCCAAAAAGCTGCAGGATATTTTGCGCGCGCTGCCGGAAGGGACGTCGATATCGTTGGAATGGGAACAAGGCCGTCTGATGCTCAAAGCGGGCAAATCGCGTTTCGCCCTGCAAACCCTGCCGGCGGAGGATTTCCCGCTGATGAACGTGGATGACGAAGTCGCCGCGCGTTTTTCGCTGCCGCAGGGAGTCTTTAAGGAGATGTTGTCGCAGGTGCAATACAGCATGGCCGTGCAGGATATCCGGCATTACCTGCTCGGGCTGCTGATGCAGGTTGAGGCCGGCCAGCTTTTCCTGGTCGCCACGGACGGTCACCGCCTGGCCTATTCCGCCCGCACCTTGGATGCCGAATTTGCCGATTTGCCCAAAAGCGAGGTCATCCTGCCGCGCAAAACGGTGTTGGAGTTGTCGAAGTTGTTGAACCGCCCCGACGAACCCGTTACGGTCGAACTGTTGAAAAACCAGGTGCGCTTTTTGTGCAACGGCAGCGTCATCATCAGCAAGGTGGTGGACGGGAAATTCCCCGACTTCAACCGCGTCATCCCGCTGGACAACGATAAGATTTTCTTAATCGACCGCGTGCGGCTTTTGGGCGCGTTGGAGCGGGCGGCGATTTTGGCGCACGAAAAATCTCGCGGGGTAAGGCTGCATTTGAAACCCGGCCTGTTGAGCGTGTCGTGCAGCAACAACGAACAGGAAGAGGCGCGCGAGGAATTGGAAGTGGCCTACCAGGGCGAAGAACTGGAAACCGGCTTCAATATCAATTACCTGATGGATGTACTAAGGAATATACATGCCGAAGACATGCAAATCGCCTTTGGCGATGCCAACCGCTCCACCCTGTTTACCATACCCGGCGAACCGAATTTCAAATATGTCGTGATGCCCATGCGGATTTAGAAAATATTTTTTTTGGAAAAGGCCTCCTAAAAACGCTTCAGGCGGCCTTTTTGCTGAATAAACCAATAAAATCAGGTATAATGCCCGATATTTTTCAGTCAGGGAAAGCTGTTTGAAAAACCATTGTGGTTAAAGCGGCGTTCTTTGATACAAAGAAGCCCCAAACAAGGGGCATCAAACGGATATTTCCCCTCCCCTACCGAAAATTTCCCAAAGCGGCGGCCTTATCCGCCGGACAACACAGAAAAGAAATTATGACCAAGCACGACAACGAAGACTACGGCGCCTCCAGCATACAAGTGCTGGAAGGCCTGGAAGCGGTACGCAAACGCCCCGGTATGTATATCGGCGACACGCAGGACGGCAGCGGCCTGCACCACATGGTGTTCGAGGTGCTCGACAACGCCATTGACGAAGCGCTCGCCGGACATTGCGACAAAATCACCGTAACCATCCATGCCGACAATTCCGTCAGCGTGGCCGACAACGGGCGCGGCATGCCCACCGGCATCCACCCGAAAGAAGGGCGCTCCGCCGCCGAAGTCATCATGACCGTATTGCACGCGGGCGGCAAGTTCGACAACAACAGCTACAAAATCTCCGGCGGCCTGCACGGCGTGGGCGTGTCCGTCGTCAATGCGCTGTCCGACTGGGTAACGCTGACCATTTACCGCGACGGCAAAGAACACTTTGTCCGCTTCGTACGCGGCGAAACCGAAGAGCCGTTAAGGGTTGTCGGCGATTCCGACAAAAAAGGCACGACCGTGCGCTTCCTCGCCAGCGCGGAAACCTTCGGCAACGTCGAATACAGCTTCGACATCCTCGCCAAACGCATCCGCGAACTTTCCTTCCTGAACAACGGCGTGGACATCGAATTGATTGACGAGCGCGACGGCAAACACGAAAGCTTCGCCCTTTCCGGCGGCGTGGCCGGGTTCGTGCAATACATGAACCGCAAAAAAACGCCGTTGCACGAAAAAATCTTCTACGCGTTCGGCGAGAAAGACGGCATGAGCGTCGAATGCGCGATGCAGTGGAACGACAGCTATCAGGAAAGCGTGCAGTGCTTCACCAACAACATCCCGCAGCGCGACGGCGGTACGCACCTGACCGCATTGCGCCAAGTGATGACGCGCACCATCAACAGCTACATCGAAGCCAACGAAGTGGCCAAAAAAGCCAAAATCGAAACCGCAGGCGACGATATGCGCGAAGGTTTGACCTGCGTGTTGTCCGTCAAACTGCCCGACCCCAAATTCTCGTCGCAAACCAAGGACAAACTGGTTTCCAGCGAAATCGGCCCCGCAATCAATGAAATTATCGGCCGCACATTGGCCGAATTTTTGGAAGAAAACCCAAACGAGGCCAAAATCATCACCGGCAAAATCGTCGAGGCCGCCCGCGCCCGCGAGGCCGCCCGCAGGGCGCGCGAACTGACCCGCCGCAAGGGCGTGATGGACGGCCTGGGGCTGCCCGGCAAACTCGCCGACTGCCAAGAAAAAGACCCCGCCTTGTCCGAACTTTACCTGGTGGAGGGCGATTCGGCCGGCGGTTCGGCCAAAGGGGGGCGCGACCGCCGTTTTCAGGCCATTTTGCCGTTGAAGGGCAAAATCCTGAACGTGGAAAAGGCGCGTTTTGAAAAAATGTTGGCCAGCCAGGAAGTCGCCACCCTGATTACCGCCTTGGGCGCAGGCATCGGCAAGGAAGAGTTCAACCCCGAAAAACTGCGTTACCACCGCATCATCATTATGACCGATGCCGATGTGGACGGCGCGCACATCAGGACTCTGTTATTGACATTCTTCTACCGCCAAATGCCCGTACTAATCGAACGCGGCTATATCTACATCGCCCAGCCGCCGCTTTATAAGGCAAAATTCGGCAAGCAGGAGCGGTATCTCAAAAACGAGGCGGAAAAAGACCAATGGCTGCTCGGCTTGGCTTTGGACAAGGCCAAACTCGTTTCAGGCGGCCAAAGCCTCGAGGGCGTGAGGTTGGCCGAAATCGCCAAACAATACCTGACGGCGCGCGCCGTTATCGAACAGGAAAGCCGCGTCATCGATGCGGCCGTATTGTCGGCGCTGCTGGCCGTCCCCGAGCCTTTGGATTTGGGCAGCGCCGAAGCGGCCGCCGCCTCGATGGCGCGGCTGGAAACATGTTTGCCCGGTAAAGACGTCGGTTTGGAATATGTCCGATCTTCCGAGTGCGGCCATCTGATTAAAATCACCCGCCGCCTGCACGGAAACATAACCATCAGCTATCTGGACAGCCGTTTTGCCGCCGGCAAGGCCTGTCAGGTTTTAAACAAAACCGCCCGCATGCTTAACGGCATAGTCGGACCGGATGCGGTACTCATACGCGGGGAAGAACACATTCCGGTCGGCAGTTTCGGCGAGGCATTGGATATCCTGATGACTGCCGGCCAAAAAGGCATCACCTTCCAGCGTTATAAAGGACTGGGCGAAATGACCAAAGAGCAACTGTGGGAAACCACCATGGACCCCGCCGTCCGCAGCCTGCTGAAAGTCCGCATCGAAGACGCGATAGCCGCCGACGAAATCTTTACCACCCTGATGGGCGACGAAGTCGAGCCGCGCCGCGCCTTTATAGAAAACAACGCCCTAATCGCCCAAAATATCGATGCCTGATGCGTCAGCAGCGGGTACGGCAGGCCGTCTGCAAATTCAGGCGGCCTGCCGTTTGCCGAATAAAAACAGCAAAACGAACCGGCAGGCATTCATAGGCAAAACCCGACCTGCCGTTTAAGACATTAAGGAAATTTTGATGAAATACATCCCCACTTCGCAAGACATCATCGACCACATCCGCCAACAGGCCGAGATGCGGCAAACAAGCCTTGACGACACCGCCGCCGTTTTCGGTTACGACGACTTGTGCCATGCCGAGGCCTGCCTGCAGGCCGGTATCCGGTTCGGCCTGACCCCGCTGGCCGAGGAATGCTTCACCCTTTGCGAACACGTCAAACGCGGCGAAGACTACATCACCGCCACCGGTTTCGACACCGTTGAAGTATCGGCATTCTTACTGTTCAACACCGACCGCCGCGATGCCTGGCTATACGACGTATTCACCCGCCGCGCCCTATGCCTGATGCTCAACGGCAAAGAATGCCCGATTCGGCCGATACGTTACGGAAACCACCGCTTTGAAATCGAATGGGACGGCACAATCGACCAAACCGTATCCATATTCAGCCTGACCGACATAGGTGAGGCAGGGAAGGCCAAACTGGGCAACAGCTACATCTTCCCCGAATATGTCGCACTGCTGATAGAGGATTTGGGCGGAAAGGCCGCCAAACAGGCGCACACCTTTTTCACCCAAAGCACGGAAGAACTGACTGCCGCCAAAATTGCCGGATTATCCGCCGCCGGCATCATGCGGCAACACGAACTGGAACAGGCCGCTTCGCGGGGCGGGCGTTATTCCGAGCAGGCAAAAACCGTCTTTTACCCCAACCCCGCCTATCAAGGGGCCTCCGCAAAAGGCAGCATATGATTCCCCCCTTCCACCCCGCACCCAAAGCCAGCCCGGCCGCATTGGACATTGCGGCCTCCTTCGGCTTTGCCGCCTGCGCCGCCCCGCCTTCGGACGGACTTTACCTTTTGGCGGACGAAGACGGCATCAGCTTATGCCGTTCGGGCGAAAAAGGCCGGGTAAGGGTGGATTTTGCAAACGGCGCGGCACAATACCGCCGTTTGAAGGGAGGCGGGGAACTGATTGCCAAGGCGGTCAATCACAGCGGCAGGCCCTTTGTCGTCGATGCGACCGGGGGATTGGGGAGGGATGCCTTCGTCTTGGCGGCTCAAGGCCTGACCGTCTGCATCATCGAACGCCACCCTGCCGCAGCCTGCCTGCTTTCGGACGGCCTGCACCGCGCCCTTGCCGATGCGGGCGTTGCCGAAATTGCCGAACGCATCAGCCTGCATTACGGCGAAGCCCTGCGGCTGCTGCCGGAATTGGCCGAAAAACGCCGCCCCGATGCAGTATATCTCGACCCCATGTATCCCGGGCGGCAAAAATCGGCGGCGGCAAAAAAAGAAATGGCCTATTTTCACGAACTGGTGGGAACGGCGCGACAGGCAGACGATGCCGCCCTATTGGCGGCCGCCCGCGCCGTTGCAAAAAAACGCGTTGTTGTCAAACGTCCGCGCTTGGGCGGATTCCTGGCACAATACCCTCCCGCATACCAATACGAAGGAAAGTCGACCCGTTTCGACATCTACCTGCCGTCTGCCGGATAAAAGCCCGCTTCAAGAACCTGAAAAATGTCGGAACAAAACAGACCCAACCAAACAAAAACCCCCGTGCCGTCTTTTTCCCCGCTGCCGGAAAACATCCAAACACGGCTGCTTGAAAAACTGTCGTCCCGTTTCCAATACGGCAGCCGCAAATGGCGGCCCTTATACCTGAACGGGCTGAATCTGGGCTTGTTGGATGCCGTATGGCAGGAACATTTGCGGTATTGTCACAATTGTTTGGACAACCGGCCGGACGGCCTGCATTTGACGGCCGGCAGTTGGCGGGAGACAGGGGATATTTTGCAAAGGCTGGCACGCGGCTGGTATGAGGCCGGTCTGTTTCACGGCTGGCGGAACGAATATTTCGATGTGCGTGATGCCGGCGGCAGGGTTTTGTTTGCGCTGGAACGTGCGGCTTTCCGCCCATTCGGTTTGTACAGCCGCGCCATCCACATCAACGGCCTGACACATACTTCGGACGGCTGGCGTTTTTGGATAAGCCGCCGCAGCAGCCATAAGGCGGTCGATCCCGACAAACTGGATAATCTGGTCGGCGGCGGGATTGCGGCGGGGGAAACGGCCGATGAGGCAATGCGGCGCGAGGCGTGGGAAGAAGCCGGGTTGCCGGCAAGCCTGACGGCCAAGCTGATTCAGACGGCAAAACTGCACAGCCTTCGAATCTCAACGCGCGGCCTGCACCGCGAATACCTGCACATTTACGATGCCGTACTGCCTAAGGGTGCCGTACCGAAAAATCAAGACGGCGAAGTGGCGGATTTCCTGCTGCTGACGGCGGAAGAGCTTGCCGAGTCCATGTGTGGCGGCGAAATGGCGGACGATTCGATGCTGGTTACACTGGATTTGTTCCGGCGGATGGGTTTGGTCGGCAACGCCCACCCGCTGACGGCTTATCTGGCAGACAAAGCCGAACGGCCGAAGAACGGATGGTAAGGCTTTTGCCGAATCGGCATTTTGGGGCTGAAATCCGCCCGACCGCCCCCATTTGGACGCGGTTATCCACCCATAAGGGACTATCATGACCGACAACATCCTGCTGAACCTTAAAGACGAGCCGCGCTTCGACCTTATCCGCCCGCGCGATATCCGCCCCGCACTCGAAACCGCCATGGCCGAAGCCCGCGCCGCCATTGCCGACATCAAGGCGCAGAACGAAACCACCTGGGAAAACACCGCCGACCGGCTGACCGACCAAACCGAGCGTGTCGGCCGCATTTGGGGCGTGGTTTCCCATCTGAACGCCGTGGTCGATACCCCCGAATTACGCGCGGAATACAACGCCATGATGCCCGAAGTAACGGCTTTCTTTACCGAAATCGGCCAAGACATCGAACTTTACGCCCGTTTTAAAGCCATCAAGGCTTCGGCTGAATATGCCGTGCTGGACGAAGCCCGCAAAACCAAACTGGAACACGACCTGCGCGATTTCGTATTGGGCGGTGCGGAGCTGCCGCCCGGGCAACAGGGGCAGTTGGCCGCGTTAAATACCGAGGGCGCGCAACTGGCGGCCGCCTTTTCGCAAAACCTGCTTGACGCGACCGATGCCTTCGCGCTGTATTTTTCCGACGACCGCCGGTTGGGCGGCCTGACCGATGACGAAAAGGCCATGTTTGCCGCCGCCGCGCAAACCGAGGGCAAAGAGGGCTATAAAATCGGCCTGCAGATTCCGCATTATCTGGCCGTGATGAAACATGCCGACGACCGTGAACTGCGTGCCGAAATCTACCGCGCCTATGCCACCCGCGCCAGCGAACTGGGCAAGCCGGAATACGACAATACCGCCAATATCACACGGCGGCTGGAAATCGCTTTGGCCGAAGCCAAGCTGTTGGGTTTTGCCAACTACGCCGAATTGTCGCTGGCCACGAAAATGGCCGAATCACCCGCCAAAGTGCTGTCTTTCCTGCGTGAGTTGGCCGCCAAGTCCAAACCTTTCGGCGAACGCGATTTGGCCGAAGTGCAGGCATTTGCAAAAGAGCGGCTTAATCTGGACAAGCCGGAGGTTTACGACATCACCTATGCCAGCGAAAAACTGCGCGAGGCCAAATATGCCTTTTCCGAAACCGAAGTCAAACGGTACTTCCCCGCCGATAAGGTATTGGCCGGCCTGTTTGGGCAAATCGGCCGCCTCTATGGCGTGAGGCTGCGCGAACGCAGCGTGCCCGTATGGCATCCCGACGTGCGTTACTTCGAGCTGGAAAAAGACGGTGAAACCATAGGCGGCGTGTATATGGATCTGTATGCCCGCGAAGGCAAACGCGGCGGCGCGTGGATGAACGACTATAAAGGCCGCCGCCGCCTGCCAGACGGTTCGGTGCAGCTGCCGACCGCTTACCTGGTCTGCAATTTCGCCCCGCCGGTAAACGGCAAACCCGCCTATTTGAGCCATGACGAAATCGTTACGCTGTTCCACGAAACAGGACACGGCCTGCACCACCTGCTGACCCGTGTGGACGAGTTGGGCGTGTCGGGCATCAACGGCGTGGAATGGGATGCGGTGGAAATGCCCAGTCAGTTTATGGAAAATTTCGCTTGGGAATATGATGTGCTGGCCGCAATGTCGGCACACGAACAAGACGGCCAAAGCCTGCCGCGCGAATTGTTCGATAAAATGCTGGCGGCCAAAAATTTCCAAGTCGGCCTGTTTTTAGCCCGGCAAATCGAATTCGGCTTGTTCGATATGTTGATTTACAGCGAGACAGACGCAGGCCGCCTGAAAAACTGGATGCAGACACTGCATGATGTCCGTTCGGAAGTGGCCGTTATCCGCCAGCCCGATTACAACCGTTTCCCACAAAGTTTCGGCCATATTTTTGCGGGCGGCTATGCGGCGGGTTATTACAGTTATGCCTGGGCGGAGGTGTTGAGCGCCGATGTTTACGCCGCCTTTGAGGAAAGCGGCGACCCGCAGGCCACAGGCGCGCGTTTTTGGGATGAAATCCTGTCGCGTGGCGGTTCCCGCAGCGCCATGGAGTCGTTTAAGGCATTTAGGGGGCGCGAACCCAAACCTGATGCACTGTTGCGCCATTTGGGCTTGCTGACCGACTAGGCAAAGCCAATCGTATTTTGACGCACGGTTCTAAAAATAGGGCGGATTAAACAATTTTGCCAATCCGCCCTAACCGGCCGCCTTATTTGCATTGCGCGACGGCCTTTTGCACTGCCTCGTCCAGTTTTTTGCCGTTGATTTCGCCCAAAATCGCTTCTTTATGACCGCATTTCACGGCCTCTACCGTGGTAAACGGCAGTGCGCCGACCTTGTTGCCCAATGTCTGCATGAAGGCGCGGCTGTCTTTGCCGGTATAACGCCAAACGGGATAGGAAACCGGCGTTTTTTTCAGAAATTCGGCAATATTGGCCTCCCTGTCTACGGCAATGCCGACCAAATCCACGCTGCCTTTTTTCTGTTTTTTATACCAGGCCGACATTTCGGGCATTTCCTTCACGCAGGGTTTGCAATAAGAACCCCACAGGTTCACTATCCTGACCGGCGCTTTCAATGCGGACAAATCCTGCGCCTGACCGGACGGGTAGGCGGCCAAATCGGCTGCAACGGCGTTGGATATGAACAGGCCGAATAAAAAAAGAATGTAGGGCTGTTTCATGGTCTTTTGCTCCATTTTGTTTGGGAAAGATGATTATAAGCTGTCTGATGCCGGATTTTTTTCTTTTCCGCATTGCCTTGATTTTTGTTAATCTTTGGCAAAGCCCGTCTTGGTACTTTTTGCAATCGGCGGTAAAATGCCCGTCCGAATCAATAAAATCCCCCGTCATGACCAATGTTACCCTCTATCGCAATCCCCGCTGTTCGAAATCGCGCGCGGCGGCGGAATATCCGCACGGATGCGGAATCGACGTACGCATTTTAAATTACCCCGATACCCCCCCATCGGTTGAAGAGTTGCGCGGCCTTTGCCAGAAACTCGGTTTGGCAGACCCCCGAGGTATGATGGGGACGAAGGACGGTTTATATGGGGAACCGGGGTTGGATGAGGCGGATGGCGAAACCCTTTTGGCCGCGATTGCCGCCCACCCCGCCCTGCTCGAACGGCCGGTTGCCGTATGCGGGGACTATGCCGCCATCGGCCGCCCTTTGGACAATATCGCCGCCCTACCGGCCGGAAAGGTCGGCTGATATGCCGCCCCCGCCTATCAGGAACGGTTTGTCTTTGTTGTGGCGCGGCTTGCGCCTCAGCCTGGCTCTGCTATTCCTGATGGCGGTTTTTTGCAGCGCGCGCGTTTATTTGGCCGGACAATCCAAACTGCCGGACGGTTATCGCGGCGATGTGGCCGTCGTCCTGGGGGCGGCGGCATGGGATGCCAAACCCTCACCCGTGTTCCGCGAACGTATCCGCCATGCGGTCAGGCTGTATAAGGAAGGAAAGGTGCGTAAGTTGGCCTTTACCGGCGGGACGCGCAAAAAGGGCTTTATGAGCGAGGCCGAAGTCGGCCGGCGTTATGCCCTGAAAGAAGGCATCCCTGCCCGCGACATCATCATCGAAACCACTTCCCGCAATACTTATCAAAATTTGTCCAATATCCGCGACAAGCTGCAAACGGCCAAATTAAACAAGGTCGTCATCGTCAGCGACCCCCTGCATTTGGCACGCCCAGCCGCCATCGCCTCCGATTTGGGCATACAGGCCGACCTCTCGGCCACCACCACCACCCGATATACCGATACTAAGGAAAAGGTAAGGTTTTGGGCAAGGGAAACCGTTTTGTTGTTTGCCTATTATTGGCAGCGAGCGGGGAAACATCTGCCTTCGTTGTTGCCGCAAAAAGACAAGGCCGCCTGAAAAGGATTCGGGCTGTTGGTTTTCCTTGCAAAAAAACCCGTCAAAGCAAAAACACGGTTGCCAGGCCCAAAAAGATTAAAAACCCTCCCGAATCCGTAACGGCCGTAATCAGCACCGAGCTGCCCAATGCCGGATCGCGGCCGGCTTTCTCCATCAGAATCGGAATCAATACGCCCACCGTGGCGGCCAGCAGCAGATTCAGCGTCATGGCGGCCACCATTACCAGCCCGATACTGACACTGTGATACATCGCCACGGTAATCACACCCATCACCCCGCCCCAGATCAGGCCGTTGAGCAGCGCCACGCCGATTTCCTTGCGCAGCAGGCGGCCGACCTGCAAATCGGCCAACTGCCCCATGGCGATGGCGCGAACAATCATGGTAATGGTTTGATTGCCCGAATTGCCGCCTATGCCCGCCACAATCGGCATCAGCGAAGCGAGCGCGACAATTTGTGCAATAGAGTGTTCGAACGCGCCGATAACGCGGCTGGCGACCAAGGCCGTACACAGATTCACCGCCAGCCACACCCACCGGTTTTTTACCGAATCCCACACCGGCGCGAACAAATCCTCCTCATCCTGCAAACCGGCCATATTCAACATATCGGCCTCCGATTCCTCGCGGATGACATCCACCATCTCATCTACCGTGATCCGGCCGATGAGTTTGCCATTCTCATCGATGACGGGGGCGGTAACCAAGTCGTAGCGTTCGAAGGCCTGTGCCGCCTCCTCCACATCATCTGTCGGCCGGAAGCGCACCACGTCTTTGGCCATCACATTTTCCACCGACTCTTCGGGGTCGGACACCAAAAGCTTGCGTATAGGCAGCACGCCGATTAACACGTCTTCTTCGTCCACGACAAAAATTTTGTCCGTGTGGTCGGGCAGGTGTTCGAAACGGCGCAAATACCGCAACACGACCTCGCAGGCGACATCGGCCCGCACACTGACCAACTCGAAATCCATTACCGCGCCCACTTGGTCGTCGCGGTAAGACATGGCCGCGCGAACCTGTTCGCGTTCCTCTTCGTCGCGGGTCTGCAAAACCTCATGGACGACCTGGTGGGGCAGGTCGTCTGCCAATTCGGCCAAATCGTCCGCGTCCAAATCCTCCACCGCCGCCAGAAGTTCATCCTTGTCCATACTTTCAATCAGGGTTTCGCGTACGGCTTCGGAAACTTCCAACAACACATCGCCGTCGTCTTCGGGCACGGCCAGCTTCCACACCAGCACGCGCTCCTTGGGCGGCAGCGATTCCAACAGGGCAGCCATATCGGCCGGATGCAGTTCGTGCAGTATGCCGGTCAATTCGTCAAAGGCCTGCTGCAGCGTTTCGTCTTCCAAAGGCCGGCCGGCCCCTATGCGCGCGTAAACAGGCAAAAGGATTTCTGCCAGCCCGTGCACGCGGGCAATATCGAAGCCGAAGCGTTCGCTGTCGGCAGTTTCGGTTTCAAAAGATGGCGTGGGATTTTCGATACTCATAAATGCTCCGCCCGCCGGAAGGCGGGCGGCATTCCGGCGGGGCTAAGGTTGGGGGAAAAGGGGAAACGGTTTGGGAACGTCGTCCATCGCGGCAGCCCGCAAACGGCGGGAACAGTTGCAAACAGGCGGCATTTTAACATACGGGCAGCCCGCCGAATGACACAAAGTTTCCAAACCGCCTTTTCCTTAACGGATTCAATCCCGCCCGTTTTTCAATTCGTCAAACCTGGCCTTCATGGTCGGGTTTTTCCGCACCAGCCTTTTGACCGTCAGCCCCTCGGCCTTATCGTTGGCCAAGCGCAGGTTATTTTCCGAACCCAAAAGATTGGCCTTGATTTTCTCCAATTCCCTGATGGTTTTATCGATATGTTCTATCGCCGCGCCAAACTTCTCGCTGGCCAAACGGTAATTCCGGCCGAAATCGGCCTTAAACTTATCCAAATCCGCCTCGAAATTGGCAATATCGATATTCTGCTCGCGCATCCTGAATGCCTCCTGTTTATATTGAAGGGCGTTTAAGGCGGCATTGCGCAACAGCGAAATCATGGAAATAAAACTTTGCGGCCGGATAACGTACATTTTCGGATAAGCATAAGATACATCGGCAATCCCGCCGTTATACAAATCATTGTCCGCTTCCAAAAGCGACACCAGCACGGCATATTCGCAGCCCTTTTCACGCCTGTCTTTATCCAGTTCCTTGAAAAAATGTTCGTTTTTCTTTTTAGTGGCCGTTTCATCCCCTTCGTTTTTCATTTCAAACATAATCGAAAGGATTTCATTGCCGTATTCGTCGGATTCGCGGTAAATATAATCGCCTTTGCTGCCGGAATGCGCGTCATTGTCCTTGCCGAATACGGCTTGCGGGAAGGCGGCCGTGCGTATGCGGTTAAATTCGGTTTCGCAATGCTGTTCCAAACTTTCGCCTATCATCTTCGTGGACTGGCGTGCCTTAAAATCCTTGTAAAAGGCAATGGTCTCATCTTTCAGCCGCAATTCGGCCTCATATTTTTCACGCAAACTGCCCTGCTGCAGCAGGCTTTGCTGCTCCTGCACCTGCAAACGCATATTGAGGTCGTTCAGCAAGCGGTCTTTCTCCGCCACGGCGCGGGTAACTTCAAGCATCTTCTCCAATTCCTTGCCCTCGGCCAGCGACTGCGCCCGCACCCTAAGCCCCTCAATCTGCCTTTCCTGCGCCGCCAAGCGTTCCCGAAAACGCTGCTCAACCTCCGCCAACGCCAACATGCGGTCTTTTTCATCATTGCCGATGCGGTTCAACAATTCGGCAATTTCGCGCTCCTTGTCGGCCAGCAACTTCTCCAAACGCCCCTCCGCCCGCATTTCCAGCAAATCCTTTTCCTTTTGAAACTGCCCCCGTATCTGCTCCATCCGTTCCTCGATTTCCTGGCGGAAGGTCTGGCCACGGACTTGGTTCAAAATATGGGCATAATCCGCCTCATTCACCGTAAAGGCAGTATGGCAATGAGGACATTGGATTTTATTCATCAAACTTTCCTTTCAAACATTGCGGCAAAAATCACCAATACCGTCCGGCTGCACATAACAATACATATTTGCCTGCCGGAACAGGGCGGAGAATATCATTTTCTGTTATAAAAAAGCCGTCTGAAACCTTCAGACGGCACGGCGACACGGTCGAAAAATAACGGGGCAACCATCCCAAACCACAAAAGAACACCGTTATACTTAGTACAAACATCCGACCATACCTGCTTCAAGCCCCCTTCTTAACCCTTTCCCGCCGTTGCCGGCCATAATCGGCAGCGGCCGTAAACAACACATCGGTAGACGAATTAAGCGCGGTTTCACAAGAATCCTGCACCACGCCGATAATAAAGCCCACCGCCACCACCTGCATGGCCACATCATTATCGATCTTAAACAGACTGCATGCCAAAGGAATTAGCAGCAGCGAGCCGCCCGACACCCCTGATGCGCCGCACGCACTGACCGTGGCGACCAAACTCAACAGCAGGGCGGTTAAAAAATCGACATTGATACCTTTGGTTTGCGCCGCCGCCATCGTCAGCACCGTAATCGTAATAGCCGCGCCGGCCATATTGATGGTTGCGCCCAAAGGGATAGAAATAGAATAAGTGTCTTCGTGCAGATTCAGCTTTTTAGCCAAAGCCATATTGACCGGGATATTGGCAGCGGAAGAACGGGTAAAGAAGGCCGTTACCCCGCTTTCGCGCAGACAGGTAAAAACCAGCGGATACGGATTCTTCCGAATTTCCCACCACACAATTATCGGATTGAGCACAAAGGCGACAAAAAACATACAGCCGACCAAGACAGCCAACAACCGGGCATAACCCATCAAAGCGTCAAACCCCGTTTTGGCGATGACGGCGGCCACCAGGCCGAAAATGCCCAGCGGGGCGAAACGGATGACCCAGCGCACAATAACCGAAACCGCTTCGGCCAAATCAGCCACCATCCCCCGCGTGGGGGCGGAAGCGAGGCGCAATGCGAAGCCGAGAACCAAGGCCCACGCCAAAATACCGACATAATTACCGTTGGCCAAGGCGCTGACCGGATTGTCCACCAACTTCAACAACAACGTCTGCAACACTTCGGCAAACCCGTCCGGCGGCACGCTGCCGCCTTCTTCGGCCTGAATCAGCTTCAAAGTTACCGGAAACCAAAAACTGGCGGCCACCGCGACCAAAGCCGCCCCCAGCGTACCCAACAGATATAACAACAAAATCGGCTTGACATAAGCCTCATTGCCCTTTTGATGCTTGGTAATTGCCGCCGCCACCAAAATAAACACCAAAAACGGCGCAACCGCCTTGAGCGCATTGACAAACATATCGCCCAAAATCCCAACCGCCATACCGGCTTTGGGTTGGAAATAGCCCAGCAGGCAGCCCAAAACCAAGCCGATAACGATCTGCTGTACCACACTCGTCTTTTTCAACACCCGCCCAAAAGAATCAATTGTCGTCATATTATTAAACCTTAACCCAAATTGAGAAAATTTTTCAATCTGCTATTCTAAAAGAAACACAGGGATTTGAATAGGGCATACATAAATGGCGTCAGGCAAAATAAAATGCAGTCCCGTTGGCATTTCGATTAGAATCCAAACTTTTGCAAACACGGGGTACGACATGGCAAAAACAAAAGGCGGATTGGGCGGGCGCGGGCTTGACTCACTACTATCGGGCAACATAGAAGACGGACGGGACGGACGATTGGGCACCATCCCCATACAAAACATCAAGCCCGGCCGCTACCAACCCCGCAGCCACATGGATGACGCGTCCTTGCACGAACTGGCCGAATCCATACGCACACAAGGCATCATCCAGCCCGTCATCGTGCGCGAATACGGCCTGTCCCAATACGAACTGATAGCGGGCGAACGCCGCTGGCGTGCCGGCCAACTGGCAGGTTTGACCGAAATACCTGCCGTCATTAAAAACATCGGCAATGAAACGGCGCTGGCCATAGGGCTGATTGAAAACCTGCAGCGTGAAAACCTTAACCCTATAGAAGAGGCGCGGGGCATAAAACGCCTGACGGAAGAATTCGGCCTGACCCACGAAGCCGTTGCCTCAACCTTGGGCAAAAGCCGCAGTGCCGTTTCCAACAGCCTCCGCCTGCTCAACCTGCCCGAGCCCGTACAAGAAATGCTTTATCAGCGCCTATTGGAAATGGGACATGCACGCGCCTTATTGAGCCTGCCCGTAGTCGCACAACTCGAACTGGCACAAAAAACCGTCAAACACGGCTGGTCGGTGCGTGAGGTAGAGCAGCGAAGCCGCGCCATGCGACAAGACGGGAAAAAGACAACCGCGAAAACACCCCACCCCGATATCCTCAAACTGAACGACAGCCTGACAACCAGCTTGGGCGTTCAAGCCGAAATAAAAAGCACCGACAAACGCAGCGGGAAAATCATCCTGCATTTCGACACCCCCGAAGCACTTGAAAACCTACTGCACCGTCTAGGCATAGACAGCCAGACCGTCATTTAGGCAAAAACACCGTACCATCCATCTTAAACCAATAACCCATTAAAACTTATTATTTTATTAAATATCAATAAAAATAACGATATCCATCAGTATCATTAAAAAAATGGAAGATAATTTTTCACGAAAATTAACCATTTGCCTTGACGCAAAACAGTGCTTTCTTTATAGTATTACCGATTTCATATCCCCTATCCGCTAAGGCTGCTTAACGAATGGTAAAAATACTTTATTTACAAACAGCCGCCTTAACAATAGTCAGCGTATTCAGCGGATTGCTAGGAGGGGTAACAGCTTTATGGTCGGCAATTGCAGGTGGTTTCAGTTACCTGATACCGTCAGCATTTGCGGCACTGGTTCTAAACCTTTTCCGCAAAACCCCGCAATATGCTGGTTATGCCTTCATTTTAGGAGAGGGTTTAAGAATAGCACTGGCTTTGATTTTTATGACGGTTTTTTTTATGTTATATCATAAAAACCTGAAATTTATACCATTTTTCCTTAGCCTTTTGGCTACCAGCCATGTAATTTTTTTTATTTTTTGGAAAGCTGAAAATTATGGCAAACGCAAGTGAAACCATAACTGCCACAGACTACATCAGGCACCATCTGCAAAGCCTTACCAGCCTGATTGAAGTAGACAAAGGGCAAGATTTGAAAAACATTGCCGACTTTTCCTACATCAACTTAGATGCGGTCTTTTTCGCCATATTACTGGGTGGTTTGGGTAGTTTCCTATTATGGAAGGCAGCCAGCCGCGCGACTGCCGGCGTACCTGGACGGTTTCAAGCGGCAGTCGAACTGCTTTACGAATTTGTGGACGACATGTGTAAAAGCATCATACACAATACCGAATCCCGTAAAGCGGTTGCCCCTTTGGGTTTGGCACTTTTCGTATGGATTTTCTTAATGAACGCCATGGACTTGTTACCGGTTGATCTGCTGCCCATTACATGGCAGGGCATCAACGACAACCATCACGCCCTCTTGCGCATCGTACCGACTGCCGACCTAAACACATCATTGGCATTGGCTATCGGTGTCTTACTGGTCTGCCTCTACTACAACATCAAAATCAAAGGGGGCATAGGTTGGCTGCATGAACTTTTCACGGCTCCATTCGGCCCTTGGCTCGCACCTGCCAACTTTTTATTAAATATGTTGGAATTCCTTTCCAAAACCGTTTCACACGGCATGCGTTTGTTTGGTAACATGTATGCAGGCGAATTGGTTTTCCTACTAATCGCCTTACTTGGCGGTTCTTGGGCAGCTTCAGGGCATGTCGGCGTTATGGATCCAATATTATTTGTTTTCCATATACTTGCCGGTTCTGCTTGGGCCATTTTCCATATTCTAATTATTACCTTACAGGCGTTTATTTTTATGGCTTTGGCTTTTGTTTACATCGGCCAGGCACATGATACCCACTAAGGATATTACTTGGTCGGTTTGCATCATTTGTTTCCAACGTAGTTTAACCTTTTGTTCTGAGGAGTTTTAAAATGGGTGGTTTGATTGCTATTGCTTGTGGTTTAATCGTTGCTTTGGGTGCTTTGGGTGCCTCGATCGGCATCGCCATGGTAGGTTCCAAATATTTGGAATCTTCCGCACGCCAACCCGAATTAATCGGGCCGCTGCAAACCAAATTGTTCCTGATTGCCGGCCTGATTGATGCCGCATTTTTGATTGGCGTAGCTATTGCCCTCCTGTTCGCGTTCACTAGCCCGTTTGGCAGTTAATCCGAAATACAGAATCGTTTTATATCCATAAAACGAATATTTGTTTGATTAACCACGATTCGAAGGTTAAGTTAAAGTGAATTTAAATGCGACCCTATTTTCGCAGTTAGTGGTCTTTTTCATTCTGGTTTGGTTCACCATGAAATATGTGTGGCCGCCAATTGCAAAAGCACTTGACGAGCGTGCCGATAAAATCGCCGAGGGTTTGGCTGCTGCCGAACGAGGCAAGAGTGATTTTGAACAGGCAGAAAAGAAAGTTGCAGAACTCTTGGCCAACGGCCGCAGCCAGGTAACCGAAATTGTTGCCAATGCAGAAAAACGTGCAGCACAAATTGTAGAAGATGCCAAAAATCAAGCTTCCATTGAGGCTGCGCGCATTACCGCACAGGCAAAAGCCGATGTTGAACAAGAAGCCAACCGTGCACGGGAGGCTTTGCGTGAACAAGTGGCTGCTCTGGCTGTAAAAGGTGCCGAAGCAATTTTACGTAGCGAAATAAACGCTGCCAAACACGCTGAATTGCTAAGCAGCCTGAAACAGGAGCTATAAACTATGGCTGAGTTCGCAACCATCGCCAGACCATATGCCAAAGCATTGTTTGAGCTGGCAAAAGAGAAACACCAAATTACATCTTGGTTGGACGGACTTAAAGAACTGGCTTGGTCTGTGCAACAACCCAAAGTTGCCGCACAGATTGAAAACACAGAAACCGATAGCAAAGATAAAGCCGACTTTTTGGTTAATCTTTTACGTGACTCACAAGCTATGCAAAGTGAAGAATTCCGTAACTTTGTCAAAATTGTGGCGAAAGAAAAACGGTTTTTGGTTCTGCCCGAAATTTATAGCCAATACCGAGATTTTACTTTATCCATCAGTAACACCAAACAGGCAATTATATACAGTGCATTCGATTTTGCCAGCGAAGGTCAAAAGGCCAAAATCGTAGCTGATCTAGAACAGCACTTTAATACCCGTTTGAATGCCGTGTTTCATGTTGATTCAAGTCTGATAGGCGGCATCAAGGTGGAGATTGGTGATCAAGTATTGGATTTGTCAATACAGGGTAAATTACATAAACTGTATGTGGCAATGATTAATTAGGAGAGTTTTCATGCAGCTTAATCCTGCTGAAATCAGCGATTTACTGAAAGCCAAGATTGAGAAACTAGATACTTCTCAAGAATTGCATACCTGCGGCACGGTTATCTCGGTTACTGACGGTATTGTCCGCGTTCATGGCTTATCAGATGTAATGCAAGGTGAAATGCTTGAATTTCCAGGCAATATTTTTGGCTTAGCCATGAACTTGGAACGGGATTCCGTTGGAGCTGTGGTACTGGGCGAATACGAACACATTAAGGAAGGTGATGAGGTTAAATGTACCGGCCGTATTTTAGAAGTGCCAATTGGTCGCGAACTGGTCGGTCGCGTGGTAAACGCATTGGGACAGCCTATTGATGGGAAAGGTCCGATTGATACTGAACTGACTGCACCAATTGAAAAAATTGCACCTGGTGTAATTGCACGCCAATCAGTTGACCAGCCCATGCAAACAGGCTTGAAGGCTATTGATTCCATGGTGCCTGTCGGTCGAGGTCAGCGCGAGTTGATTATCGGCGACCGGCAAACCGGTAAAACAGCTGTAGCATTAGATGCAATTGTTAATCAAAAAGATACTGGTGTTATCTGTATTTATGTTGCAGTTGGGCAAAAGGCTTCTTCTATTGCGAATGTGGTTCGCAAACTAGAAGAACATGGTGCAATGGAGCATACTATCGTGGTAGCAGCCACAGCATCAGAAGCAGCAGCTCTACAGTTTATTGCACCATATGCAGGTTGTACGATGGGCGAATTCTTCCGCGATCGCGGTGAGGATGCCTTGATTGTATATGACGACCTGTCTAAACAAGCAGTAGCTTACCGTCAAATTTCCTTATTACTTCGCCGCCCACCCGGACGGGAAGCTTATCCTGGGGACGTGTTTTATTTGCACAGCCGGCTATTGGAACGTGCTGCACGTATTAATGCCGCCGAAGTGGAAAAATTGACCAATGGTGAAGTAGTTGGCCGTACTGGCTCATTGACTGCACTTCCTATTATTGAAACCCAGGCAGGCGATGTATCTGCTTTTGTGCCGACTAACGTGATTTCTATTACCGATGGTCAGATTTTCTTGGAAACTGATTTGTTTAATGCAGGCATCCGGCCTGCTATTAATGCAGGTATTTCTGTATCGCGTGTAGGTGGTGCTGCCCAAACCAAAGTTATCAAAAAACTGGGTGGCGGTATCCGTTTGGCATTGGCTCAGTATCGTGAGTTGGCTGCATTTTCGCAGTTTGCGTCTGATCTAGATGAAGCAACCCGCAAGCAGCTTCAACATGGTGAAGTAGTAACCGAACTGATGAAGCAAAAACAATTCAGTACCCTGAATACGGCTGAGATGGCATTGACCCTATGGGCCATAAATAATGGTTCATATAATGATATTCCCGTATCCAAAGCTTTGGCTTTTGAAGCGGAGTTTTTGAATTTTGTCCGTACGCAATATCCGCAGGTATTAACGGATATTAATGAATCGGGGGTTATGTCCGATAAGAGTGAACAGGTACTTGCCGAAGCCATGAAATCCTTTAAAGTATCTTACAACTATGCGGCGTAGGTGCTTCAGGAAAGGAACCTAAGATGGCAGTAGGAAAAGAGATTCTCACCAAAATCCGTAGTGTTCAAAATACCCAAAAGATCACAAAAGCAATGCAAATGGTGTCTACCTCAAAAATGAGAAAGACCCAAGAGAGGATGCGTCTTGCACGGCCTTACGCTGATAAAGTGCGTTTGGTCATGAGCCATTTGGCACAAACTCAGGAAAATCACGGTATTGGCTTGTTAGATATACGTAATGACATTCAACGGGCAGGTTTTATCCTGATTACTACCGATAAAGGTCTATGCGGCGGTTTAAATGCTAATGTACTTAAACGGTTTTTGGCACAGGTGCAAGAATATCGAGAACGTGGTATAGAAGTCGATGTCGTCTGTATTGGCAACAAGGGACTCGCAGTTTGCCAGCGTATAGGTCTAAATGTCATCGCCGGTGTAACCAACTTAGGTGATACGCCCAGATTGGAACCTCTAGTCGGTGCTTTGCAGAAGCTTTTTGATTGTTATATTCAAAAGCGGCTGGATATAATCCATTTGGTATATTCCTGTTTTGTTAATACGATGCGTCAGGAACCTCGTATGGAAGTATTGTTGCCGATTGGCAACAATACTTTGGAGCGAGGTCAGGCAGAAGGTGAGGGTTATAATTGGGATTATCGTTATGAGCCCAGTCCTAATGCCGTTTTGGACTATTTGGTTAAGCGTTATTTGGAATCCGTAGTTTATCAAGCGTTGAGTGACAATATGGCTTCTGAGCAGGCCGCCCGTATGGTGGCAATGAAGGCTGCCACAGATAATGCCGGCAATGCGATTAAAGAATTGCGTTTGGTATACAATAAGTCTCGCCAAGCCGCTATCACTACGGAATTGTCAGAAATTGTGGCGGGTGCGGCAGCAGTTTAGCCGTTTGCCCACATGGAAAATAGGATACGATAATGAGCCAAGGCAAAATCGTGCAAATAATTGGCGCAGTAGTGGATGTAGAATTCCCACGCGATGCCATTCCTCATGTTTATGATGCTTTGAAACTGGTTGGTCATGACTTGACCTTAGAAGTACAACAGCTTTTGGGGGATGGTGTTGTCCGTACTATCGCAATGGGCAGTTCAGACGGCCTGAAACGAGGTATGGATGTCAAAAATACCAAAGCGCCGATTACTGTACCGGTAGGTCAAGAGACTCTGGGGCGGATTATGGATGTGCTTGGTAATCCGGTGGATGAAGCCGGCCCTGTTCGTGCACAACATACGCGTGCCATACACCAGGAGGCACCAAAATTTGACGAATTGTCCTCCACTACAGAATTGCTTGAAACCGGTATTAAGGTAATTGACTTGTTATGCCCGTTTGCCAAAGGTGGTAAAGTTGGCCTGTTTGGTGGTGCCGGCGTGGGCAAAACTGTAAATATGATGGAATTAATAAATAATATTGCCAAAGCGCACAGCGGTTTGTCTGTATTTGCCGGTGTAGGTGAACGTACCCGTGAGGGTAACGACTTCTACCACGAAATGAAGGATTCCAATGTATTGGATAAAGTGGCGATGGTTTATGGTCAAATGAACGAACCTCCCGGCAACCGACTGCGGGTGGCATTGACTGGTTTGACTATGGCGGAATATTTCCGTGATGAGAAAGATGAAAACGGCAAAGGTCGCGATGTATTATTTTTTGTAGACAATATCTATCGTTATACTTTGGCCGGTACAGAGGTATCTGCACTATTGGGGCGTATGCCGTCAGCTGTAGGTTATCAACCGACATTGGCTGAGGAGATGGGTCGTTTGCAAGAGCGTATTACCTCTACCCAAACCGGTTCGATTACATCTATTCAAGCCGTATATGTGCCGGCTGACGACCTGACTGATCCGTCACCGGCAACGACTTTTGCCCACTTGGATGCTACAGTTGTATTGAGCCGCGATATTGCGTCTTTAGGTATTTATCCGGCTGTTGATCCTCTTGACTCGACCTCTCGTCAATTGGATCCTATGGTTTTAGGACAGGAACACTATGATGTGGCGCGTGGTGTGCAATCTACGCTGCAAAAATATAAAGAATTGCGCGATATTATTGCTATTTTAGGTATGGATGAGTTGTCAGATGAAGACAAACTTACCGTTATGCGCGCCCGAAAAATCCAGCGTTTCCTGTCACAGCCTTTCCATGTAGCCGAGGTATTTACCGGTTCTCCAGGAAAATATGTATCTTTGCGCGATACCATCGTCGGTTTTAAAGCTATTTTAAACGGCGAATATGATCATCTGCCAGAACAAGCTTTCTATATGGTTGGCAGTATTGAAGAGGCTGTTGAGAAAGCAAAAACATTAAGCTGATAGGAGGCCGGCATGAGTATCATGCAAGTTGAAGTGGTAAGTAACGAACAAAATATCTATTCAGGTGAAGCCAATTTTGTAGTGGTTCCAACTGTTCAGGGTGAGCTCGGTATTTACCCCCGACATGAGCCGATCATGAGTTTGGTACGTCCTGGCGTACTCCGTTTGCAAGCCACCGGGCAGGTTGATGAGGTTTTGGTTGCAGTTTCCGGTGGTGTATTGGAGGTGCAACCGGATAAACTGACTGTTTTAGCAGATGTCGCCATCCGCAGCGATGAAATGGATCAAGCTCGTGCAGAGGAGGCCATAAAAGCTGCCAAAGCAGGTTTGGCCTCTGCCAGTGATGATAAAAAGGCCAGAGAAAAAGCGGAAGCTGCTTTAGCTACCGCTATCGCCGAACTTAAAACACTGGACTATATCCGCTCACGGAAACACAAATAGGCTTTCAAAAAGAAGGCGCGGCTTAATTACCGTGCCTTCTTTTTATACGCTAAACGAAGATAATTATATTTGCTTTTAATTTTAATTAACTATACAAAATATTAAATAGTATCGCCTATCGGCCTTAAAAAAGACTAGCCAGTACCCAAAAACATCTCTCTGCTTCAGAAAAAGATTTCTGAAGCCACCGCATCAATGTATCTACGCCCCACCGATCATTCATCAAAATTTCCTTAATGGTTGAAACCCCACCCTTCAGGGCGGTAGAATTTGGGTTTTTTTGGGAGGAGGGGCGTAACCCCTTCCGGTAGGGCAACACGCAGGGCTGCGCCTTATGTGCAGATCTGTGTGTTGAAACATCCAGACGAAAGCAAATTCTGAAAAGAACATACCAGCCTTATGGTTATACACCCAGAAGAAGTAAAGGGGCTGTCCTAATTATCTAAGACAGCCCTTAAAAAAACATGTCAGCAACAGACCGCGCCAAATACCGGTTTCTCAGCATACCCCGGACATTCAGATCTTTGATACAGACTGTATGGCAACTTTCAATCTGCCGTGTCATCGGTTTGTGCAGACCGTCCTGATGAAGGAAAATATCAAACCCTCTCAGCCAATTCCCGCGCCTTACCGGTATACCCGCCAGGAATCAACGCCAACAACTGGATTTTAGCATCGGCAGGAACATCCAAAGTCTCAATAAAACCGAACAACTCGCCAGAAGTAATTCCGTTCTTGCCGCGAGTCAAATCTTTCAATTTCTCATAAGGATTGGCCACGCCATATCGGCGCATCACAGTTTGAATCGGCTCGGCCAAAAGTTCCCAAGTGGCATCCAAATCGGCAGCCAGCGCGGCAGGATTGGCTTCCAACTTATTCAAACCGCGCAAATGTGCCACATAACCTAATACGGCGTAGCCCATCCCCACCCCCATATTCCGCAAAACAGTGCTGTCGGTCAAATCGCGTTGCCAGCGGGATACGGGCAGCTTCTCGGCCATAAAGCCCAATACCGCGTTTGCCATACCTAGATTACCTTCGGAATTTTCAAAATCAATTGGATTGACCTTATGCGGCATAGTGGATGAACCAACTTCACCTGCTTTTACCTTTTGTTTGAAATACCCCAAAGAAATATAACCCCATACATCACGGTTGAAATCGATAAGTATGGTGTTGATGCGGCTAATGGTTTGGAAAAATTCCGCCATATAGTCATGAGGTTCGATTTGAATCGTATAAGGATTGAAAGTCAGTCCCAGCGATTGTTCGACAAAACAACGGCAATGGTTTTCCCAATCGATATCGGGATAAGCCACCATATGTGCATTATAATTGCCGACCGCACCATTGATTTTCCCCAAAAATTCCTGGTTATCCAATTGCTTTATTTGGCGTTGCAAACGGTAAACAACATTGGCCACTTCTTTGCCCAAGGTAGTCGGGGTGGCAGGCTGGCCGTGTGTGCGGCTCATCATTGGGACGGCAGCCAACTTATGCGCCATATCCGTGAGTTTTTCAACAATTTCGGCCAGTTTGGGTAACAATACACTATCGCGGGCTTCGCGCAGCATCAATGCGTGCGACAAATTATTAATATCTTCGCTGGTGCAGGCAAAATGAATAAATTCACTTGCAGCAGCCACTTCCTCTATGCCTGCAAAGCGTTGTTTCAGCCAATATTCGACAGCCTTTACATCATGGTTGGTGGTCGCTTCTATTGCTTTGACGGCAGCCGCATCCTCTTCGGAAAATCCTTCAATAACTTTATCGATTTCGGCCAGTGTATCTGCACCAAACGGCGGCACTTCGGCAATTTCCGGCTCGGCGGCCAATGCCTTGAGCCAAGACAGTTCTACTTTGACACGGGCTTTCATTAAGCCGTATTCGGAAAAAATAGGGCGTAAAGTTTCGACTGAAGCAGCATAACGGCCGTCCAGAGGAGAAAGGGCGGTAATCGGATTCATTGGG
Source organism: uncultured Neisseria sp. (assembly GCA_963550425.1). Taxonomy (GTDB): domain Bacteria; phylum Pseudomonadota; class Gammaproteobacteria; order Burkholderiales; family Neisseriaceae; genus Neisseria. The sequence goes on along the minus strand of CAUVCE010000001.1, from coordinate 2,347 downwards.
TTTCCTTATCATGGTTGAAATTGAAGTAAAATAGTTCGAATTTGTACCGAAAAGTTGCCATAATATGCCATACTAGACCTCTCAACGGATAATTCCTCGCGAAGAATGTGCAAAGAAATCGCGGAAAACAGCCATTTCGCTATGTTGATCCGCTTGATTCAAGATGTCTGCTTTGGCTTCTTCCAAAGGCAAATCGCGCAGATAAATGATTTTATAGGCTTCTTTTACACGGGAAATTTGTCCGGCGGTAAACCCGTTGCGGCGCATTCCTTCACTGTTTATGCCTGCAGGTTCGGCGCGGTAGCCGGCAGCCATAAAGTACGGCGGCACGTCTTTGTGCACGCCCGCGGCAAAGGCGGTCATGGCGTAATCGCCGATGCGGCAGAATTGGAACACCAGAGTGTAGCCGCCGAGAATCACATAATCGCCGATGGTAACGTGTCCGGCCAATGAAGCGTTGTTGGCAAAAACAGTGTGGTTGCCGATGACGCAGTCGTGGGCAAGGTGGCAGTAGGCCATAATCCAGTTGTCGTCGCCGATGCGGGTTTCGCCTATGCCCGTTACCGTGCCGAGGTTGAAGGTGGTGAACTCGCGGATGGTGTTGCCGTTGCCGATGGTGAGTTTGGTCGGTTCGCCGCCGTATTTTTTGTCCTGCGGGATTTCGCCCAGACTGGCGAATTGGAAGATGCGGTTGTTTTCGCCTATGGTGGTGTGGCCGTTAATCACGGCGTGCGGGCCGATTTCGGTATTCGCGCCGATTCGCACGTTCGGGCCGATGACGGTGTATGCGCCGACTTTAACGCTGGAATCCAGCTCGGCCTTGGGGTCGATGACGGCGGTCGGGTGGATGAGGGTCATTTTTTTCCTTTCTTGCCGTTATAACGGGCATACATTAGCAACCACCGCGCTCGGGAGCCTTGCGGTTATGTGTATCTTTAGAGCCGATTCCGAGTACTTTTGCATAGTAATGGCGTTCGTCGCACTCTACAAACATCCAAAATTCGCCAATGTCCAATGTGGCTTTCCGAATGATGCCGCCGTTGCCCGCCGTCCAAAAGTTTGAGGGAATATCTTTAAACTCTTTGCGAATCAGGCGCATCAGGTTGCGGCGGTCTTCCGCCATCGGCCATCCGTCTTCTCTTTGATCTTTATAGCTTTTGGAAGACAGTTGAATTTCAATGTTTGGTTTGTTGTAAACATCAGGGATAAAGGGCAGTTTGCGGCGGCTTGCGGTATCCGGTTGGAATCGGAAATCGAGATATTTTTCATCGTCCAAGCTGTCCCAACGTAGGATTAGGCTGCCGTTCAACCGAATACGGCCTTGAAAAACATCCGCACCGGCTTCCTTTTCGTGATGGCTGTGGCTCATGGGCGTGGCTTTGGGGATGTACCAGCCGGCAGCAGCGGCCGGAATGGCCGATATGGCCAACAAGCAGGTAATCAGGACTTTTTTCATCAGGTTTTCATTTGAATTTGTTCCCGCCATCCCCCTCTGCCGTGATAAGTCTCGGCATTTAGGTGAAACATTTGCCCGCAGTGTGTACAAGCGAAATATAGGGAAACGATATCTTGTCAATTGTAACCATATGGTGAGTCGGGTTGGCGGTATTTCGTTAGTGAAACGCTCCTTTCGCCATCAAATGTATTCCCGATATCGGACAATACGCCATCCAAACATGCTTTATCGGCGCGGCGCACCATTTCGGCCAGTTTCTTCGGACTGTCTATCCGTATGCTTTGGGCAAATCCGATACAGCGCGGACAGCTCGCGGTATTACCTTCAAACCATCAGTCTTTTTCAACGATGCGCTGCGCGCACATAATGGTAGCTTCGCAGGCCAATTCGCCGTCTACTTTTGCGGTGGCGTTAAATTTGCCAATACCGCGCTTGTGTGCCAGCAGTTCGACTTCGAATTCCAACCGGTCGCCGGGGATGACTTGGCGTTTGAAGCGCACGTTGTCCAGTCCGGCAAACAGGGTAATTTCGCCTTCGCGCCGCTGATTTCCGCCCTGCGACAATACGGCCAATACGCCGCAGGCCTGCGCCATGCCCTCTATAATCAACACGCCCGGCATGACGGGCGATTCGGGAAAGTGGCCTTGGAAAAAGGGTTCGTTGAAGGTTACGTTTTTGATGGCGGTCAGCGATTTGCCCGGTTCGGCGGCGGTTATGCGGTCAATAAGCAGGAAGGGGAAACGGTGGGGCAGAAAGTTTTGGATCTCTCTCGCTTCAATGGGTAGTTTGATTTCCATGTAAATTCCTTGGTAAAAGTTTTCAGACGGCCTATTTATCGTTTTTCAGCTCGGCCAATTCCTGTTCGAGCTGTTTGATGCGTTTGCCGGTTTC